>JBALWS010000026.1:0-38718 GCA_036960405.1 Halopseudomonas sp.
GGACAGGTAGCTATCCAGAATATCGTCGTCGCTCATGGGCGCTCCTCCATACCGCTGCGAAGTTTAATGATCGCATAACGTAGCCGGCTTTTAACCGTTTCGATACCGCTGGCGGTCAGCTCGGCGATCTCGGCTAGTGACAGTCCCGCTTCCTCTTTCAGCAGAAAGGCGTCACGCTGATCTGCGGGCAGTTGCCGGACTAGGCTCAGCAGCTGGTTTAACTGCTGGCTGCGCTCGGCGTGGACCTCGGGTTGATCGCTACAGTTTGCCGTTGCCAGCTCGGGGTCGATCTCGCCGAAGGCTTCCGGTAATGAGCGACTCTGGCTACGGTAGTGATCGATCAGCAGGTTGCGGACGATGCGCCAGAAATAGACCCGAAAACTGGCCGTGGGCTGGTATTGCTCACGGGCTTTGATCAAGCGGATAAAGGCTTCGTGCAGCAGCTCCTCGGCCAGCGCCGGAGGCTTGGTCTGGCGTAGATAGAACCTTAGTACCGGGCCTTTGTAGCGGGCGTACAGCGCCTCGAAGGCGGAGTAGCTGCCACCCGCATAAGCTAGCATCAGGTTCTCATCGCTAGTGTTATCGGTCGTCTCGGCGCTGGTGATCGTCGCATCCATGGAGCAGCAGCGTACCTGAATCGCTTACTGGCGACTAGACCAGCTCTGACCGGTGCGCTGTGATTGATAGCGACTGAGTTGCTGCGGCTGATCGAGGCTGGTGGCCATCCGTAACATCTGGATAAACTCGGCCCGATAGCCCATCGCATCCGCCCCGATCGCCTGTTTAGCTAGGTCGATGCTGTTGCTGTAGCCCCAATCACCGATATGCGCATTACTTCGGGCCTTTTGAGCCGCCCCAGCGACCGCCGCTGCCCAGCGGAAATTATCGCTGCTCTCGCTCAGGCTTGAGCGGATCTGGCTGCGATAGATCGGCTGGCTGATCAGTGTGCTCTGGTCGCCATTTGGCTGCTTGTAGCGCAGCTTTAGGTAGGCCAACTCTTGCGATGGGATGGGTTCTATTGGCATATCCGTCTCGGCATTTTGGCTAACGGTGTTGCGGTAACGCAGCGGTGGGATCGATTCGGCTCCTGACCCTTTCAGGGTCAGCTCGTACAGTGCTGTGACCGCGTGCCCAGCACCGATCTCTCCGGCGTCTTTACGGTCATCGTCGAACTCGTGGTTTTCCAGGTGGCGGGTTTCGTACCCCAGCAGACGGTATTCAGACACCAGCTCACCGTTGAATTCGATCTGGGTTTTGACATCTTTGGCGATCGTCATCAGCGACCCCGACATCTCATCGACCAGGTATTTGCGTGCTTCGTGCGCGCTATCGATATAACCGGCATTACCATTTCCAATCTCAGCCAGCGAGTTCATCAGTTCGTCGCGAATGTTGCCGCGGCCGAAGGTCAGTACCGATAGCGATACGCCGCTACTGCGCTGCTTGGCGACCATCGTCTTCAGCGCCTCGGTACTCGTCGTACCGACGTTCATATCGCCATCACTGAGCAGGATGACCCGGGAGATAGCGTCGTCGCTGTGGTTCTTCTGGGCGGTGCGGTAGGCCAACTGAATCCCGGCGCCGCCTGCGGTTGAGCCACCGGAGCGCAGCTGCTCGAGCGCATGGGTAATGCGGGCTTTATCGCTACCCGAAGCCGAATCCAGCACCAATCCAGCCGCACCGGCGTAGACAACGATCGAGACCCGATCCTGCGGCCGTAGTTGCTGGGTCAGCATCTTCAGTGCGGTCTTAGCCAGCGGCAGCTTGTTTTGGGCATGCATCGAACCCGATACATCGATCAGGAAGGTCAGGTTGAGCGGCGGCAGGTCGGCTTTTGCGACGTCATAGCCCTTGAGCCCAACCAACAGCAGCTGCTTATTATCAGCCCAAGGGCTGGGGCCGACTTCGGTGGTGATGCTGAACGGCTGCTGCTCTGCCGTGGGGGTGGGGTAGCTGTATTGAAAATAGTTCAACCACTCCTCGACCCGAGCCGATTGCGCCGAGGGCAGCCGGCCGCTGTTCAGGTCCTGGCGGGCGATGGCGTACGAGGCGGTATCGACGTCGATGCCAAAGGTGCTCAACGGCTTATCGGCAACGCGTTTAACCGCGTTATCGGTAAAGGCGGCAAAGCGCTCGTTGCTGGTAGGTGGCTCTGAATAGGTCAGAGGCGTTGAGGGTGCGGGGATCGGTGGGGCGATCGATTCAGCAGAGGCGATTCGGTTGTGGTCGCGACTCAGCAGCGATGATGCTTTGGCTTTGTATTCTGCCAGTCGCTGATCATCGGTACGTTTGCGATTTTGTTGCGGCTGCGGAGCTGGTTGTTTTATCTGGTTTGGCGCTGATGAGGTACTGGCGGTGGCCAACTGGTCTGCATCGGAAAGCGTAGGCTGTGTCAGACGCAGGGACCGCTCCTGTTCGCGCCGTTCCATGTTGTCGGTTTTTTTGAGCTGTTGCTGCTCATCTTTAAACACCTGGGATTTCGCGGCTGTTTGAGGCTCTACCGTCGCAAGTGGGGTCTGCTCGGTGCTGCAGCCGAACAGCAGCGCGGTAGCAATAGCGAGGGTTAGTGGGCGAGGTGAAAACGTGGTGTGGTTCATGGGACTGTTCCGGTCGTGGATTTATAGCTATAAACGACCGGTGTGGAGAAATGGGGTTAAATAAATTTAAATAATTTGCAGTGGGATATTTATTGGTTGCTGACAGTGGTGGTCGGTGGCGTTGTTTCTGCGGGCTGATCTGCCCAGTCGATCAAGCCGTATTGATCAAGAATGAGCTGCAGTTCACCACTACCTCTTAATCGGCGTACTCCTTTCGAAAACAGTTCGGCATACAGTGCTGATTTCTCGAGCGCCGGTGAAAAGGCGATGTAGAGCGATTTACTGCCGCCTAGGTTATCGCGACCTGCGAGGCGTATCTGGTCTGAAATGCCGGATGACTTGGCGCGGTAGAGGAAGGACGATTCGTTACTCGGGATGGTGTCGATACGCCCGCGAATCAACAGCTCTAAATTTTTCTCGATCGCATTGTTTCCTGCAACCACTAGGAAGTTATCGGGGTGCCTTTGGCGAAACTGTTGCAACCAGGGGCGGTAATCGTAGCTCTGTACGATTCCTAATTTGACGTCTTTCAATGACTCGATGCCGTTGAACTGCCAGTTGCTTTTTTTAGTGGTGAAAAAAGAGAGGACAGTTTTGCCTACCTCCTCTTCGGGAAAGATAAATCCAGGGGCTTCTGATTTGAATGGTCCCAGCAGGGCGTTGTAGTGCCCCTCTTTGACCCAGGAAACGGAACGTTTCCAAGGGAGTGTGTGGTAGCTGACTTTATAGCCTAGCGGCTCGTATATCGCCCGGGCGATATCGATGAAATAACCTTCCTGTGGCTGGCCGATAGCGTTGTTGAATGGCGGCCATGCATCACCGACAAAGCTGATCTCTTCGGCCCCTTTGGCGCTGTAGGGGAATAGAAACAGTGTGCAGAGTAGTAACAATAGTTGTTTATGCATGATGGGTTCAGATTGTCTGGTTCTGTATCGACATCCCTATTGCCAGACCACCTCAGTGGCCAAGAAGAATCCATCTTCAACGCTGGTTATAGTATCGGGTTTCGCGTTAAAGGCTACAGATCTAAGTCAAGGAGGGGGCTTCAGCCCGGCTTTTTTAGGCCAGGCTGAAGTGAGGTATCGCTATCTATTGGCTCACTTGGCGAACATGTACATCGCGCTGTGGGAACGGGATGGTGATCTGTTCGCGGTCAAACGCCAGCTTGACCTGCTCGAACAGATTGAAATAGACCGGCCAGTAATTATCTGAGTCGACCCAAACCCGCACCAGCAGGTTGACCGAACTGTCGGCGTGGGCCGAGACGTAAACCTCGGATTCGGGATCGCTTAGGATCCGCTCATCGGAACGGATAACGCCCCTGAGAACCTCTTTGGCTTTGAGCAGATCGTCTTCATAGCTGATACCGAAGGTGACGTCGACCCGGCGGGTCGGCTCGGCAAAGACGTTCTTGATACAGTCGTTGGACAGCTTACCGTTGGGGATGATCACTCGCTGGTTATCCAGCGTTACCACGATGGTATTGAAAACTTGGATCTCGTGAACCCGCCCCAAGTAGCCTTGGGCCTCGATCACATCGCCGATCTTGAACGGCTTGAAGAATAAAATCAGCGCGCCGCCAGCAAAGTTCGACAAACTGCCTTGTAGGGCTAAACCGATCGCCAAGCCTGCGGCACCGAGCATTGCTATCAGCGAGGTGGTTTCGACCCCGATCATGCTCGCGACACTGATTAGCAGCATCGTCTTGAGCATGAAGCTGGTGAAGTTGATCAAGAAGCGCTGTAGCGTTGCCTCGACGTTGTGCCGGTCCATACTCTTGTCGAGGACGTTGAGAAAAACTTTGATGACGCGCCAGCCGATCAGCAATACCAATAGGGCCAGGAACAGTTTGGGACCGTATTGCATCAGCAAAGCGATCGCTTGATCGTAATATTTCTCGAGATTTTGGATCTGTTCCGTGGCATCCATAGTCAAATTCCTGTTGCTATCGCGATGAGGGAAAAGCTTGATTGAGAATAGTTGAGCGTGAGCTTTATGTTATGTGTCGGTAAGTTACAGCTGCAAGTAAGCTGATTTAATTGCCATGTTCTGATTGATCTAGTGGTGATTATTCACAAATGGTGCGAATGGTCAATTGCTGGTCGGGCTGACGTCTTGAGATACCGAAGACCAAAATGCGTGGATCAACGGGTTCTTCAGTTTTTTTTCCAGTGCGAATAAGCCGACTTGATAAGCTTCGAGTTCAGGTTCAACGGTAAGCACCTGAACCTGTTCAGCAAGAGGGCTGTTGTCGAGCACAATTCTGGGTACCACGCCGACGCCAAATCCTAGGCTGACCATACTAACTATCGCTTCGTGACCGGCTACCTGTGCATAGATTTTGGGTTTGATCCCTAGCTGTTTGAACCATTGGTTGAGCCGCTTTCGGGCGAGCCCCGATTCAGACACGATCATAGGCGTGTCTGCCCAGGCTTGTCGGGTCTTTGGAATCTGTAACGGCTCGCGCGCTGAGGCGTTAGTCGGGGCGATAAAGACTAACGGCGACGTGGCGATATGTTTGAAGGCTAACCCCGTTGGGATGGTATCGGGCCTAGCGGCGATCGTTACCTCTTCGGCACCACTCTGTACCCGGCTGATGGCGGACTCCGGATCGCCGGTATGGAGCTTGATTTCGATCTTGGGGTGGTTATGACGGAAGGCGCTGAGCAGGTCGTAGAGAAAACTGTAGCTGGCCGTAACCGAGCAATACATGCTGATCTCGCCCTGCAGTACGTCGCTATCTCCGCTCAATTCCGCTTGCAACAGTTCCCATTGACTAACCGCTTCACGGGCATAATCCAGAAAGCGTTCGCCTTTACGGGTCAGGCTGACACGGCGGTTGTCGCGTAAAAATAACTCAACCCCCAGCGATTGTTCTAACTGCTTAATGGCGCGGCTAAGGGTCGATGGGCTGACATGGGTGAGTTCGCTGGCGCGGCCAAAATGGAGCGTTTCGGCCAAGGCTAAAAACTGACGCAGGGCTTTGGTATCCATTGGTATGGTCCGTGAAAAAGCTACAATGATGCATGATATGCACTATTGCGGCTTATCTATACCAATTTTTGCAACATTGTGCCTGAGTTGATTGTCGTGAGTCATGGTCGGTGCGGGTTGTTGTTTTTGGATCAAACTTTAAGGTATATGCTAGGTTGTTGATGATAAATGGTTTTGGATGACGGTGGCGTTATTGAAGAAGTTTGCGCTTAGAGGGACCGGTTCACCCGGTGGGTTGTCGAGTCGGTTGCCGGTAACGCTGATGCGTTTTGCTCGGCAGTTTGGCTTGATTCCGTTGTTGCTGCCGCTGTTTATTTTTGCAGGAGTCAAGCTCTACCTGCACCTTGCTGTCGTCGCTGTGGTCGAGAGCACGCTGGCAACCCTGCCCGACAATGTTCAATTTGATTACGACCAGATTGATAGCCACTTCGATGGTACGGTTGATATCCAAGGGGCTTCGCTGCTGCTTGAAGGGATGAGTTTACCGTTACGGTTTGATCGTTTTCAGCTACTCACCGATAGCTGGCGTCAACTGCCTCTAGCGGCTGAAGGCCTGGAGCAGGGCGAGCTGCCAGCTGCTGTGCGGATCGCTTTTTCGCTGCCAGATGCCGAGCTTGAATATTTGGCTGCAGCGAAATGGCTGCCTGTTGATACGGCTCGGATGTTGCTGGGCTGTTTTCAGCCCGTCGAAACCACTGCCGAAGTCGCCCCGTCACAAGCGGTAACTCTGGTCGGAAGTTTTGATTATCAGTTTGACTCGGCCAGTGAATACCTGAGTGCCCAGTTCCAGCTAGCCGGTGAACAGCGTTTTCGCGTCGATATCAAAACCGATTTGGATATCGGTGGTCCTCAATTATCGTTGGCTGCGCTCGATACAGCCGGGTTAGGCGGGGCTGAGATCGGTTATTTCAATTTGGGTAGTCAATCGGAGATGCTGCGCCAGTGCGGTGCCGTTAGTCGTTCCGGGCTGGTCGAAGGTAGTTATGTTGCCCGCCAGAGTAAGGTGGTGAAACACCGGCTGATGCAGCAAGGCTGGATGGCTTCGACCGAGCTGGAGCTGGCCTACCAAGATTACCTGTTTTTGCCGGTGCAGTTGCAGCTGCAGCTGACTGCTCCGCAAGCGGTAAATATGACAGAACTATCACAGTCTTCAGCAAGCTGGGGGCCGTTTTCTGTGCGTATTGGGCTCAATAACTCGCAGCCCTCGTCGCATGCTCTGTATTGGCAACCGGATGCCAACCAGCTCGCTGCGGCGCCGGTGGCTCAGCCAAAACTTGAACCGCCCGCAATTGAAAGCACGACCCAAAAACAGCCGATTGCAGCGCGAAAAGCGCTAATCAACGATACTCAATTAAAGCGGCAGTTGGATCGGACCGTGGTCTATCAACCCTCATATAAACCGGTTTCTGTGCGTGAACTGTCGGGTTTGCTGGGTTCGCCGCTGAAGTTAACCACGCTTAATGGCCGTCGGATCGAAGGGGTGTTGGATGGATTGGGCCGTGAACAGCTGCAGTTGCGCCGTGAGATCTCGCATGGCGTCGCGGTGGTGCCGGTTAGACTCGATATTATTAGCGGGGTGAAGGCTTACTTTTAATCGGTTGGGTGCCGGCTGTTTTTGATGGTAATTGCGGGAGTAATATGGGGCAGGCCGGCATTGAAAGCACCGGCGGCCCTACGGCCAGCCGCAATGATAACAACATCACGCATAACAAAACGTCTCATCCATAACAAAGCAAGAAAATCACCGGCGACTTCAGGCTGTCGGCGACGTCGCGCTGCAGTATGTCGGCCCTAAGAAATTGGTGTTGATGCGGCTGCAGGGGAGGCTAAAAATAGCAGTAAAAGCCCCGCCCTGGAAAAGTCTTAGGCTAAGTAAGGGTTACTTCTAGGTTGTCGATTAGGCGTGCCGAACCCAATTGTGCAGCAGCTAAAATGACCAGCAGGTGGTCGCCCTGTGTCGCGGGTTGGAGGTCGCACTGGCGAACGATGTGGACGTAATCGCGGGCAAATCCGGCCGCTTCCAGTTGCTGGTTTGCCTGCTCTTCTAAGGCGCGAAATTGATCGTTGCCCTGCTCTAGTTGTTCCGCCAACTGATTGAGCGTGGCGTAGAGGGTCGGGGCGATGGCCAGCTCTGACTCGCTTAGGTAGCCGTTGCGTGAACTCAGCGCTAGACCGTTGTCAGCACGGCCGGTAGCGACGCCAATTATTTCTACCGGCAGGCTCAGATCTTCGGTCAGCTGGCGGATAACCGCCAGTTGCTGGTAATCCTTTTTACCGAACACGGCGATATCGGGCTGCACAATGCCGAACAGCTTGGTGACTACCGTGGCGACGCCGCGGAAGTGGGTTGGGCGGCTGATGCCGCAGTGCAGATCTGATAGTGAGCGCACCTCGACCACCGTTTGGATATCGCTGCCACGCGGATACATTTCGTGAGCGGAGGGTGCGAACAGTAGTTGGCAGCCGTAGCTTTCGAGTTTCTGTTGGTCGTCTTTGAGGGTGCGGGGGTAGCCGTCCAGGTCTTCATTGAGACCAAATTGCAGTGGATTGACGAAGATGCTGGCGACAACCAGGTCGGCCTGTCGCACCGCTTCCTCGATCAAACTCATGTGGCCGCGATGTAGGTTGCCCATGGTGGGAACAAAGGCGATCTTTTGACCCGCACGGCGGGCGGCATTTAGTTGCTGCCGTAGTTCGGCAATGGTGTAAACAGTCTGCATCACTTTTCGAAACCATGCTCAGGCTGAGGGAATGTCTGATCGTGCACCGCGTCGGCGTAGGCTTTGACCGCGCCTTGAATACTATCGGCTTCGGCCATAAAGTTTTTGACGAAGCGGGGCTTACGTCCAGTGGTGATGTCGAGGATGTCGTGTAACACCAATACCTGGGCGTCGGTGTCGGCGCCTGCGCCGATGCCAATTACCGGAATGCTGACCGCATCGGTAACCGCTTTGGCTACCGCTGAAGGGACGCATTCAAGCAGCAGCATGGCGGCTCCAGCTTGCTCTAAAATCTTGGCGTCTTCGAGTAGGGTGGTGGCGCTGTCTTCGCAGCGGCCTTGAACCTTGTAACCACCGAGTTTGTTGACCGACTGGGGCGTTAGGCCAAGGTGGGCACAGACCGGGATGCCTCGCTCGCTGAGCAGGCTGGTTGTTTCAGCCAGCCAAGCAGCGCCCTCGAGTTTGATGATCTGGGCGCCGGCTTGCATCAGTGCTGCCGAGCTATCCATCGCTTGCTCGGGCGTGGCGTAACTCATGAAAGACAGGTCGGCCATGATAAACGCGCCCTTATTGCCACGTGCGACGCAGGCGGTGTGGTAGGCCATCTCTTCGATGCTGACCGGTAGGGTGCTGTCGTGGCCTTGTAGGACCATCCCCAGAGAGTCGCCGACCAGGATCACGTCAACACCGGCTTCGCTAACCAGTTGGGCAAAGCAGGCGTCGTAGGCGGTCAGGCAGCAGAACTTGTTTCCGTCTTGTTTCATCTGGGCCAATGTATGCAGATTGATGTTTTTCATAGCGTTTGTCGTTCAAATCGTGGAGCCGAGAGCGGCGATGGGCGGATTATACCTCTACCGGGGCGAGAGTGCCCATATCGCACCCTGCAATCAATTGGTCGATATGGCGACCATCGGGAAACTGTAGTCCTGAAGCGATCTCATGCAATGGGTAGAGGACAAAGCTGCGTTCGGCGATATAGGGATGAGGAATGCTGAGGCGTTCGCTGTTAATCAACTGGTTGCCGAACAGTAGAATATCCAGGTCCAACGTACGGGGTCCCCAGTGTTGCAGGCGTACCCGGCGGTGGCTTTGTTCGAGCGCTTGCAGTTGGTCGAGTAGTGTCTCGGGTTGTAACCGACTACATAGTTGAGCGACGGCGTTGATATAGTCGGGCTGACCAGCAGGGCCGACCGGATCACTGCGATAGAGCTGTGAATGCTGAATCAGTTCGGTATGCGGCAGCTGGGTTAATTCGACCAGCGCCTGGTTGACCTGTTGCAAGGGGTTTTCTAGGTTGCTACCCAAGCCGACATAGATATCGACGGCTTGGGGAAGCAGCGAGCCGCTATCAAACTGATCAGCCATGTTGCGGCTTGCTGCGAGGCTTGCGTCTGGAATTGCGACGTTTACGTGGGGCGTCGCGACCTAGCTCGCTGACCATGGTTTGGCGCTGTTCTCCGCGCGCTTGCTGGTAATCGGTCCACCATTGGCCCAGATCATCGAGGTGCTCACCGCTGGCTTCTCGCATCAGTAGGAAGTCGTAAGCGGCACGGAAGCGCGGATGCTCGACCAGCTGCTCGGCGCGGTTACCATTGCGACGTGGTAGGCGGTACTGCAACTCCCAGATATCACGCATGGTGCCGGAGAAACGGCGCGGGATAGACGAGGCGCGCGATTGTAGCTGGTGAACCTCTTGGGCGGCTTGGTGCAGTGCCGGGATCGGCGGAACGCCCTGCTTTTTGAGTCGCTCTAGCATCTCTTGCATCGGATACCACAGCATCGCTGCGTAGAGGAACGCCGGGGTGACGCTCTTGCCACGTTTGATACGGGCATCGGTACTGCGCAGGGCTTCGATGATCAGGCGTTCAGCGGTTGAACCATCGGGCTGTTCCAGTTGCAGCTGGGTGGCGGGAAACAGGGCGCCAAATAGATTGAAATGGCGCAGCATCATAAAGGTGGCTTCGCCCTGGCCGGAGAGGAATAGCTTGAGCACCTCTTCGTGCAGCCGTGCGGCAGGGATGTCGCGCAGTAAAGGAGCCAAGCGCTTGATCGGCTCTTCGGTATCGGGTGCGATAATGAACTCGAGTTTGGCGGCAAAGCGTACTGCGCGCAGCATCCGCACAGGGTCTTCGCGATAACGCGCTTCGGGATCGCCGATCATGCGAAGCGTGCGTTGCTTTAGATCCTTCCAGCCGCCAGCATAGTCATGAACGCTGAAATCTTTGATGGTGTAGTACAGCGCGTTGACGGTGAAATCGCGTCTTAGCGCGTCCTCTTCAACGGTGCCGTAGACGTTATCGCGTAGGATCATACCGCCATCGGCTTGCTTGCCGTGCTGCTGATCGTCGTTGTGGGCCGCTTCGTGGCTGGCGCGGAAGGTCGCTACCTCGATGATCTCTCGGCCAAAACGAACGTGCACCAGCTTGAAGCGGCGACCGATCAGGCGCGAGTTTCGAAACAGGTCGTGGACCTCTTCGGGGTGGGCTTCGGTGGCAACGTCAAAATCTTTCGGGTGCTTGTCCAGTTGATTATCGCGGACACAGCCGCCGACCAGATAGCTTTCATATCCGGCATCCTTGAGCCGATAAAGTACCTTCAGCGCGTTGTCGCTAATGTCCTTACGAGATATGTCGTGTTGATCCCGTGGGATGATCTGCGGGCCACTGGTTCGATTAACCGAGCCTGTTTCTGACGTTTGGTATGTTTTGTATCTGCTTTGTTGTTTGTTGGATTGGCGGGCGTTGAGCCAAAACATTAATGCCAGAGCCACAAACGGCAGTAGCGCGATTAGCGCGCCTAAATAGTTTGAATCCATGAGTTTTAGTGCTTAACAGCAAAATAAAAAGGTGGGCAATGATACCACTGGGCTTGATAGGAGCAAATGCCGGAAAGGAATGGAACGGAATTTATTTAGAGGAGGGGGGGACAGAAAAAGATAAAGAGTTGCCGATCGTTTGAGTCAATAGCGAGCTGAGATTGTAGGCGGATTGTTATTTTTATTGCCGTCCTGTTTCTCTAAGTCTTTGCCTCAAACGAGCAGCGCGAGTTTCGTTGTTATTTTTATTTGAAACCGATCTCGGTTGCGCTTGAACTCTTATTATTGTTATTGAATTCTAGCAGCGAGATTTTTATTTTTCTTGCGGTCGATATAGCAGGTGTCGTGCCAAGGTTGTGTTATCTATTAAAAACAACTGTTTATCGGTTTTATAGAGGTGGGATTTCTGTAGTAGGTGCGGGGGTGTTACCCGATGGAACAGTTGGGGTAACACTTGGTGTTTCGTATCGTAACGTTTGTTGTGGTGCGTCGCTGGTCGGCTTTTTAACTGTCTTTTTGTTTACGTGGAATACCCAGGCGTTGGCGTCGTTCCCACAGTGTTTTACGGCTGATACCAAGGCGCTTGGCCAACTCGGTCTCGGTCATCTTGTTTTGGTTTTCGAGTACGAATCGCTGGAAGTAATCCTCCAGCGACAGTGCAGGGGAAGAGGTCTGGACTCCTGCTTGGTATTGCTGTTGTTGCTGTTCAGGGGTAAGGCTCCGCGAGGAGGGGGAGCCGTTCGAGGCAGCAGGGTGAAAATCCAATCCAAGCAGATCGGCAGAAATAGTATCGGTTTCGTTGAGAATCACCGCACGTTCGATCGCATTTTCTAACTCACGCACATTTCCCGACCAGCGATAGTTGAGCATCGCATTGCGGGCTTGGAGAGAGAGCTGCATTGGCGGGGTGGCCATGCGTTCGCAGGCTTTGACCAAAAACTTTTCGGCTAGCTCAAGAATATCTTCGCCCCGCTCACGCAGCGGTGGCATGGCGATCTCCATGATGTAGAGGCGATAGAACAGGTCTTCACGGAACTGGCCAGAGCGGGTCAGCGCTTTGAGGTCGCGGTGGGTGGCGGCGATCAGGCGGATATCCACCTGCATCGGCTGGACCGATCCAACCCGGCGAATCTCGCCCTCCTGCAGTACTCGAAGCAGCCGGGCCTGGGCTTCGAGTGGAAGCTCGCCGATTTCGTCAAGAAACAGGGTGCCGCCGTTAGCCGCTTCGATCAGTCCTCGATGGGTGCTGACGGCGCCGGTGAAGGCCCCTTTTTCGTGGCCAAACAGTTCCGATTCAATCAGTGTTTCTGGAATGGCGGCGCAGTTTACCGAGATCATCGGTGCCTGGGCGCGTTTGCTTTGCTGGTGGATAGAGTGGGCTGCCAGCTCTTTACCGGTGCCCGATTCTCCTTGGATTAACACTGTGGCATCGGTACGGGCAACTTTGCGGATCCGCGAGAATAGTTCCAGCATCGGCTGGCTTTGGCCGATCATGTAGTTGGATAGCAGAGCTTCCGGCTGCGATTTTTCAGTCTTTGACTCGCGGATGGGGGTCGAAGAGGTCTGGCTAAGAATGGCGCGGATGCTTTGCAGCATCTCCTCGTGATCAAAAGGTTTGGCGATATAGTCTACCGCGCCTTGCTTCATCGCCTCGACGGCGGAGCGCATGCTGGCGTAACTGGTCATGATCAGCACGGGGATGTCGCCGGTGATTTCGATCAGGTCGGTGCCGGGGCGACCAGGGAGGCGTAAGTCACTGATGATCAGATCGAAACTGTGCTGCTGGAACAGCTCCAGGGCTTGGTCAACCGAGTCGGCGCTGCTGACTTGGTAGCTGTTTCTCTCCAGAAACTTTTGCAGCGCGGCGCGGATAACATCTTCATCTTCGACGATCAGGATATGACTCATGCGCTGGTGTCTCGGTCGCTAAATGGCGTTGCTGTCGCCTTGGGTAGGGTCAATATCACACGGGTGCCTCTATTCTCAACAACATCGGCCGGGCTTTCAATCTGCACGTTGCCGTAATGCTCCTCGATGATGCTATAAATCAAGGTTAATCCTAGGCCGGTGCCTTGGCCAGGATCTTTGGTGGTAAAGAACGGCTCGAATAGTCGTTTTTGCAGCTCGGCAGGTATGCCGCAGCCTTGGTCTTCGATATGAATCAAGATACTGTCGTCGGTTTCGTAGCTTTGAATACGTACCGACGAGCCGGGTTCGGAGGCGTCGGCAGCGTTGTTGAGCAGATTGACGAACACCTGTAGCAATCGTTGCATATCGCCGAGTATCTGCAATTGACTATCGCATAGATTGAGGTAGTTGAGCTGCTTGCGGCGCGGGTCGAGTCGGACCAGGTCGATGGCTTGTTTAACGCATTGGTAGGGGGATAGGGGTTGTTGCGATCCGGGCCGGTATTGATCGCCCGTGTGCGCGAAGTTCATCAGCGATTTGACGATGTTGTCGACCCGGGCGGTTTGTTGCAGTATTTGCTGGCTCGCCTCGGCGATCTCTTCGGGGTCGACTTCGTATTTCAAATTTTGCGCCAGGCAAGCGATGCCGGTTATCGGATTACCTACCTCGTGTGCGACCCCTGCAGCGAGCCGGCCAATCGACGCCAGACGCTCGCTGTGGGCCAGTTCGTCGGCGAGTAACTGGTTTTCGGTCTCGTCTTCGAGTAGTAGCACCTGATTGGCATGAGGGTGGCTAGGGCTACTGTGATTTTGCTGGTCTTCGAGGGTGGCTTTATGCAGGCTGAAGAAACGCGGTTGACCATCGATAGCTAGACGCTGGTTAGGGTTGTGGACGTCGTGACTTTGGGCGAAGCGGCTCAGTAACTCGCGCCAGGGGCTGGGAAGTAAGTCGAGTTGCTGGCCGATCACCTGTTGTCCTGCCACCCCGGTGAAATGCTCTATCTCGCTGTTCCAGAGAATGATCTCCCCTGTGTCACCTAGCGAGCAAACACCAACGGGTAGGCGCTGTAGTGTGGTGCGGTGCAGTCGGCGCAACTCATCTAGCTCGGCAGCTAAACCTGATAGTTGGCTTTGGGATTTCTCCAAGTGGCTTTCGAGTAGATGGATGTCGCGGCGGCGAAAATTGTCAGAGGGGCTGTGCTCCAAGCTGAGCAGTGACATCGCTTCGACAGGGCCCAGTAGGGCCGAGAGATTGATCTCCAATTGGTCTTGGAGCTGTTCCAGTGCTTGCGGGCGAACTTCAGCTAGGTCGAGTTGAAGCTGTTCAAGCGCCAGCTTGACTTCGCGTTGAGCGGTGCTTTGGCCTAAGCGCAGCGAGAGTCGGTTGATCAGCGTGGAGATGTCAGCGAGGGGTGCGCGGCCGCTTTGTGGTCGGTGTAGCGCGCTTAGCACGCAGGAGTTTGCGGCCAGCCGTTCGCTGTTGCTGGTTTTTCTGAGAGACGAAAACATCACAAAGATGATCACGTTTGCAGCCAGAGCCAGAGTGGCGATCTCGTGCCAACTACCGGTATCAAGCTGGAGCATCGCGGCGACTTGGGGGGAGTTTGGAATCAGTGGCCCCAGCATCGACACTAACCAGATGGCCATGCCTGCGACCAGTCCGAGGATAAAGCCTTGACGGCTGCCGCCGGGCCAGAACAGGGTGGCGAGTAAGCCGGGTAGAAACTGCATAAAGGCGATGAAGGCGATCAGCCCCATATGATGCAGCGCGGTTTGCTCATCGGTGATGAGAAAAAATAGGTAGCCGAGCAGGGTGATGAATACGATCAGTAGCTGGCGGGTTAGCACCAAGCGACTGTAGAGTAGACTGCTGGCCTTTGTTGGCAGGTAGGGCAGGATCAGGTGGTTGAGTGTCATGCCGGCCAGGGCGATGGTGGTCACGATCAGCAGTCCACAGGCGGCGGCAATACCGCCGATATAGGTGACCAAGGTGAGCAGCGGTGCCTGGCTGTATTGGCCCAGCATCAGTCCGAAATATTCGGGGCGGCCTTCGATGTCGAGGGCTAGTCCCGCCCATAGAATCGGTGGGATCGAGATCGACAGCAGCAGCATCAGCAGAGGAAAGCCCCAGCTGGCTTTGCTCAGTGCCCGGCTGTCGCTGTTCTCCGTAAATAACATATGGAACATATGGGGCATCACCACCACCGAGGCCATAAAGCCGATCAGCAGGGTGCGCCAGTACTCACCCTCGACGGGCTTGTAGAGTGCGGTGGCTTCGGTGGCGTGTTCGGTGAGCCATAGCTCCATCGCCGTGTTACTGCCGAATACGCCGTAGACGGCGAACAGCGCCAGGCCGCACAGAGCGACAAGTTTGACCAGGGTGGCGGCGGCCATTGCCACGACCAGTCCTGCGGTACGGTGTCGGATCGATGGATGGCGCGAGCTGAACAGGATTGAAAAAAGGGCGATGCTGGCGCAGAACACCAGCGCAATACGGCTGCCGTCCTGCTCGTTGCTTAATAGTTGAGTGCTATCGGTCACTGCTTCAATCTGCATCGACATTAGCGGTAGGGTGGCGATCAGGATCAGCACTGTGACCAGCGTACCGGCTAGCTGGCTACGAAAGCGGAAAGCAAACAGGTCGGCGATCGAACTGAGTTGGTAGGACTTGGTGATTCGTAGCAGCGGCAGCAGGATGACCGGTGCCAGGATGAACGATACCGATGCGCCAAAGTAGGAGGCCAGGAAGGCGTAGCCATAGTTTTGGGCCAGTCCGGTGGCGCCGTAAAAGGTCCAGACGCTGGCATAGACCCCAAGCGCCAGCACAAAGGTGGCGGGGTGGCTGGAGATGCGTTTGGATATCAACTGGCGGTTGGTGGCGTAGGCGATGCCGAGCAGTATCAGCAGAAAGCCGGCAGCGAGGCTATAGAGTAACCCAAGGCTATAGATCATCTTGACTCCGCTTGTGTTCCAGCCATGCGGTCATTGCGATCAATACCAGCCAAACCAGAAATGGACTGTACCAGGCTCTTTCCGCGTCGGCCCAAAAGTCGACCATCCCGGGAGAAAGTAGGTAAACGGCAAGGATCAGAACGGCGACCAGTCGGTACATCGACATCTCAGGACTCCAGTAATGATTCGGCAAGATGGGGTTGGCGGGGGACTTGGGCCAGTTGCCAGTGGCGGGTTCCCCAGTCGAGCATCTCATGGGTGGTGGCCGCTCGCAAACCCTCTGGCGGCTGTTGACCGAGTAGGCTTAAAGCTTGAAATAGTGAGGCTTGCGGCTGAGCAGGGTCGATGGCGCTGGCGTAGGTCTGCTTGCTTAGCTTTTGGCCCTGCGGATTGACCAAAATCGGGATGTGAGCATAGGCCGGTGTGGGCAGTCCGAGTTGCTGCTGCAGGTGAATTTGGCGTGGGGTCGAGTCAAGCAGGTCAAAGCCGCGGACGATATGGCTGACCTGCTGCTCGGCATCGTCGACCACGACCGCCAGTTGATAGGCATACAGGCCATCTTTACGGCGGATAACAAAATCGCCGACCTCTTGGCTCAGGTGCTGTCGGTAGTGCCCTTGAATGGCGTCGTCAAAGCCGATGCGGCTGTCGTTGACTTGCAGTCGAATAGCCGAGGGTAGCGCAACGTTGGCTGGCGGATAGTGGCGGCAGTAACCGTCGTAGATAGCCGAGCTGCGTAGGGCGATTTGTTGGCGTGAGCAGTAGCAAGGGTAGGCATGCTGTTGTTCGACGAGCTGCTGGAGCACGTCTTGATAGTCTTGTTGGCGCTGGCTTTGATACCAGACCGGTCCGTCCCAGTGCAGGCCGAACTGTTCCAGTGTGCGTAGGATTTGATCGGCGGCGCCTGCGATCTCCCTAGGAGGATCTAGGTCTTCCATTCTGACCAGCCAATGGCCCTGATTAGCACGAGCGTCGAGAAAACTGGCTAGGGCGGCGAGCAGGGAACCAAAATGAAGCGAGCCGGTGGGTGAAGGAGCAAAGCGGCCGATATAGTGGCTGATCCCAGGCATCACAGGCTTCAATAGGGGGCAAACAAACGCCACGTCGGAGCGTGGCGTTTGAACTTAGCTTCCCAGTTGTTTCTCTTTGATTTCGGCAAGCGTCTTGCAATCGATACACTGGGTGGCGGTAGGGCGAGCCTCCAGTCGACGGATGCCGATTTCAACGCCGCAGGAATCGCAGAAACCGTAGTCGTCCTGTTCGATCCGCTCTAGGGTTTCGTTGATCTTCTTGGTCAGCTTACGCTCACGATCACGAGTCCGTAGTTCGAGGCTGAACTCCTCTTCCTGGCTGGCGCGGTCGGCAGGGTCGGCAAAGTTGGCGGCCTCTTCCTGCATATGGTGGATGGTGCTGTCGACCTCTTCCATCAGCTCCCGCTTCCAGGCGTTGAGAATATTTTTGAAATGATCCCGTTGGGGCTCATTCATATACTCTTCGCCCTTTTGGGTCTGGTAGGGCTCGTAATGTTTGAGTAGCGATTCTTTGCTTTGTGGCATGGTATGCCTCACTTCTTGTCTAAGTTCACGCGGACGCTACCGCGATCAGTCCATTTCACGCACCACCATTAAAAAGTGGCTAGGCATCTGTTCGTGTCGCAATACTGCCCCTGAGTCGAGTTCGGGGTTGTCAGAAACAGGCGCAAGAAATTACCAGATCTTAGGTCTATGTGCCAGTCCCTGATGCACGAATGGTTTCTTATAACGCCGTTGGCGCCAGAGGGAAAGAAAAACCGTAGTTTTTTAATGGGGATATTTGGGTGTGTTGGAGCCGTTATGGATGACATATTTCCTGTGGGCTGGAGGCGATGCAGATCATCTCGTCGATCAATGTGTAACGGATCGGTTCGAGTGATTGGCCTTGGCAGGGGCCTTGAATGCATTCGCCGGTTTCTATTTGAAACAAAGCACCGTGGGTTGAGCATTGAATGAACTGGCGTTCGAGATCTAAGAATTGATCGGGCAGCCACTCCAGTGGAATGCCTCGGTGAGGGCAGCGATTTAAATAAAGGTGCAGTTGTCCATTCCACTTTATTGCAATCAGCGATTGTTGTCCCCACATCAATCCTTTGGGTTGTTCGTTGGGGATGTCATCAATGTGACAAAGTTGATCCATGTTAATTCCAGCTAAGGAGCGTCCTGGTGAGGTGGATTGATCATTGTCATGGAGATAGCAGGCTGACACAATCGATCGAAAATAATAGCCGGCTAAAAAATAGCCGCACATACATGATCTATTAGGTAGGAGAGACCCATGGCCCATCATGCCAATACCGAATTTGTACCGCTCAATATTGCCGTATTAACGCTGTCCGATACGCGGACATTCGACAACGATACCTCGGGTGATACGTTGGCAGAGCGGTTGGAGGCGGAAGGTCATCGTACCGGCGATCGCGCCATCATTAAAGATGACGTCTACCAGCTGCGTGCCAAAATTTCACAGTGGATCGCCGATCCCGATATTCAAGCGGTATTGGTAACGGGGGGGACCGGCTTTACGGCTCGCGATACCACCCCTGAGGCGGTTTTGCCGTTGTTTGATAAACAGATCGAGGGTTATGGCGAACTGTTCCGGCAGCTGTCGTTTGAGCAGATTGGAACCTCCACGGTGCAGTCCAGAGCTGTTGCCGGGGTGGCAAACCGAACGGTTATTTTCTGTATGCCGGGTTCTACCGGGGCTTGCCGTATGGCCTGGGATGGCATTATCAAAGAGCAGCTGGATGCGCGTCATAAGCCGTGTAATTTTGTTGAGATGGTGTCGCTTAAAGGCTCGGGGTTTTGCAAAGGTGAGCGAGCATGAGTGAACCGTTGAAAGGCTGTTGCGATCAACCGGGTTTGATGCCGTTTGAGCAGGCGTTAGCGCAGTTGCTGCAATCGGTCACGCCGACTCAAGAGATCGAGCAGGTTGGATTGCAGCAAGCGCTGGGGCGGGTGTTAGCCGAGGATCAGTGCGCTGGTTTGGATGTGCCGCCTCACGATAACAGCGCGATGGATGGCTACGCGGTAAGAGTTGCCGATCTTAAGGCTGCCGCTGGGCAGCCGTTGTCGATCAGTCAGCGCGTGCCGGCGGGGGCTGATCCGCAACCGCTGCAGCCGGGCACTGTGGCGCGTATTTTTACCGGCGCGACGATTCCTGAGGGCGCTGATGCGGTGGTGATGCAGGAGAATGTACAGCTCGACGGTGATCGAGCCATCATGCCGGTTGAGATCGAATTGGGCGAGCATATCCGTTGTCGTGGTCAGGATATCGCCAAGGGTGATCCGGTCGTGGCAGCGGGCACGCGATTGCAGCCGCAGCATCTGGGCGTACTGGCCAGCATCGGTGTGGCTGAATTTCCCTGTTATAGAAAGCAGCGGGTGGCGTTGCTCTCCAGTGGTGATGAGCTAGCTCAGCCGGGACAAGCTGCGCGGCCAGGGCAAATCTATAATTCGAATCGCTACAGTTTGACCGGCCTGGTTCAGCAGCTAGGGATGGAGCTGGTCGATCTGGGAACGGTCGAGGATACGCTCGAAGCCACCAAGCTGGCGCTATCGGATGCGGCTAAACATGCCGATTGCATCATCACCAGTGGCGGTGTCTCGGTGGGGGAAGAGGATCATATCAAGCCTGCGGTCGAGGCGTTGGGTGAGATTAGCCTGTGGAAGCTGGCGATCAAACCGGGTAAGCCGTTGGCGTTTGGTCGGGTGGCCGGTGTGCCCTTTATCGGACTCCCTGGTAACCCGGTATCGGCGATGCTCTGTTTTCAAGTCTTGGCACGGCCGGTGTTGTCGAAGATGCAGGGTGATGCGGCGCCAATTCGCTCCGGCGTGCGGCTACCGATTCAATTTAGTCGCAGCAAGCCGCAAGTGCGTCGCGAGTATTTGCGAGTGCAGCGGCTGGAGTCCGATGGCGTGGTTGAACTCAGACCGCACCCTAATCAAAGCTCGGGGGTGCTGACTTCGGTGGCTTGGGCTGACGGTTACGCGGTGATCCCGGCAAACGCTACCATCGAGCCAGGTGATCTGGTTGAATTTTTCGCCTTTAGCGAACTGAGCTAAACCGCAGTTTGATTGTGACCCAAGTCGCTATAGAATAGGCGGTTTGGATTAGGCTGTAGCGTTCGGAGTAGGTTGATGAGTGTTAAAGGGATCAGGCGGGTACTGGCGTTAGCATGTATGGTGCTGGCAACCGTGGTGAGTGCGCAGGATGAGCAATCGATCTCTGATGCGGAGATGGCGTTGGGGTATTACCAACCCCTGGCCGAACAAGGCGAGCCTTACGCGCAGCTAACGATTGGCGAAATCTACATGGAAGGCGCCGGTGTCGAGCAGGACTTTATCCAGGCTTACGCGTGGTTTGCGGTGGCGCGGCATCAGGGTGTTGATGAGGCCGAAGCGATTATGAATCATGTTTTTGGCAAGCTGAATGAGACCGACCAAGTGCAAGCCAAAGCCATTGCTGAACAATATATTCAGCACTTTAGCGCTCAGTAGCGATCATGACGCGCACCGTTGAGCTCAGGCCGGGGGTGCGCGCCAGCTACGTTGTTCGGCGTAAGTTAACCCTCGCGCCGGAATCTATCGAGTACCTTCAGCAGCACGATGCGTTGCTATCTCAGCTTAATCTGCAGTGTGAAACCCTACATGGCTTTAACCGGCTTGAGCGCAATGGCAATAGCTTACTGCTTCAATACGATGCCGGAAATCTACAGTTGGATAGGTTGTTAGAGCCGCTTCGGTTAGCCTGTATTCAGCCCGCCAGCAATCGCTGGACTCGGTTTCGACTGAGTTGGTACCGCTATCAAGACGCTAATATTCACGACAACTCTCGCAGCAGCGACAGCAGTTGCTGTAGTCAATCCCCGCTACGCCACCGCTAAAGTCGTTTGGTTCCATTCAAGCGGCCCCTAAGTAAAAAGCCCCATTATTCCTAAGTTAATTTGGCGTATAATCCCTATCTTTTAAACTTGATGCGGATCATGGGCAGATACGGTTTGGTTTGTTACCGTGCGCGGCTAGATGATCGGGTTCATTGAGAATCTGTACGCAAAGATTAAACGATAGGTGTCAGTATGGAGTTGGTCTGTCCGGCGGGGAACTACCCGTCGTTAAAAGCGGCCGTGGATAATGGTGCAGACGCGGTGTATATCGGTTTTAAAGATGATACCAACGCACGTCATTTTGCGGGTCTCAACTTCAACGATAAAAAGGCTCATCGGGCGTTGGATTATGCCCGCGATCGCGGCGTTAAGGTGTTTGTGGCTGTTAATACCTACCCGCAGCCCAGTGGTTGGGAGCGCTGGCAGTCGGCTGTCGACCTGGCTGCTGACCTAGGGGTGAACGCGTTGATTGCCGCCGATATGGGGGTGTTGGGTTACGCTGCTGACAAGCACCCTGATCTGGGACTGCATCTATCGGTGCAGGGCTCGGCTACTAACTACGAAAGCCTCAAGTTTTATCACGAAAACTTTGGCATCCGCCGTGCGGTGCTGCCTCGGGTGTTGTCGATGGCGCAGGTGCGTCAGGTTGCCGCACAAAGCCCGGTCGAGCTGGAGGTGTTTGCTTTTGGTTCGTTATGCATCATGGCTGAGGGGCGCTGCTACCTGTCTTCTTATGTCACCGATCAATCACCCAATACTTGTGGTGCTTGCTCGCCAGCCCACGCGGTGCGGTGGGAAGAACAGGCCGATGGTGGTTTAGAAACACGGCTTAACAATGTGCTGATCGATCGTTATAAGGCTGGCGAAAAAGCCGGTTATCCGACCTTGTGCAAAGGACGCTTTCAGGTCGAAGGCAACACCTTCCATGCGCTCGAAGAACCCACCAGTTTGAATACCCTGGAGTTGTTGCCGCAACTACAGGAAGTCGGCGTCAGTGCCGTCAAGATAGAAGGGCGTCAGCGTAGCCCCGCCTATGTCGAACAGGTCGTCAGAGTATGGCGTGAGGCGATTGATGCGATGAAGGCAGACCCAAAGGGGTATGTCGCCAAACCTGAGTGGATGAGCACGTTGGGTAATGTTTCCGAAGGGGCTCAGACGACACTGGGTGCTTATTCTCGTCCTTGGCAGTAACAGCGAACGCTAAACAGATTTTTGAGGTTGGTTATGAAGTTATCTCTCGGTTCGTTGTTGTTTTACTGGCAGCGTGAAAAGGTTTATCAGTTTTATCGCCAGATGGCTGAGGCGCCGCTGGATGTGATCTATCTGGGTGAGAGTGTTTGCTCTAAGCGGCGTGAACTGAAGACCCAGGAATGGATCGATTTGGGTCGCGAATTGGCTGCTGGCGGCAAGCAGGTGGTGTTGTCATCACTGGTGCTGATTGAGGCGGAGTCAGAGCTCAAGACCTTACGCCGGCTGTGTGATAACGGCGATCTGATGGTCGAAGCCAATGATATGGGCGCGGTGCAGATGTTGGCCGAACGCGGCTTGCCGTTTGTGACCGGTCCGGCGATCAATATCTACAATGCCCGCAGTCTGCAGGCGCTGCACAAGCGTGGTCTGCAGCGTTGGGTGATGCCGGTTGAGCTGTCGGGTAAGACGCTGGCCGATATCCTCAGCGATGCGCAGTCGATGGGTTTTGGCGATGAGATTGAAACCGAGGTGTTTAGCTATGGCATGCTGCCGTTGGCTTTCTCGGCGCGTTGCTTTACCGCTCGGGCGCGTAATCTTCCCAAGGATCAGTGTCAGATGGTCTGTTTGGAATACCCCGAGGGGATGCCGTTAGCGAGTCAGGAAGATCAGTCGATCTTTACCATCAATGGTATCCAGACCTTGTCCGGACAGGTGTATAACCTGCTTCCCGAACTCGATCAGATGCGCCAGATGGGGGTAGATATTGTTCGTTTGAGCCCACAAGGCGAGGCGATGGTCGATGTGGTCGGTCAATTCCACCAGCAGCTCGACGGCAGTTCCACCCAGATACCGATGATTCCAGCGGATGCGGTGAATGGCTATTGGTACCAAAATGCAGGGTTGGTGAATACTTACCAGCCTTAAATGACCAAGAGTTGGCGTTGGTAAAAAGCCTGCAGCAATGCAGGCTTTTTTGTTTCCGCTGTACGTTACGAGCTCTGAGTCGTATCAATGTGGAAAAAACGCGGCTTGGTAGCGATTCTTTCTGATCGAGCCGCTATCATGAGCGCAATACCGTATCGAAGGGAGTGAGCCGTGAGCATGGATCAACCGCAACTGTTACCCGTTATTATGTCCGGTGGTTCTGGCACCCGTTTATGGCCTGCTTCGCGCAGTCATTGCCCGAAGCAGTTTCTACCCTTGGTCAATGGCAGCAGCATGATTCAGGATACGGTCCAGCGGCTTGAAGGTGTCGCAGACTTGGCGCCACCATTGGTGATCTGCAATGAGTCACACCGGTTTCTGGTGGCCGAGCAGCTACGTGAAATTGACCAGCCGCACAGCGGTATTATTCTCGAACCGGTGGGGCGTAATACCGCTCCGGCAGTCGCGCTGGCAGCGCTGCATGCGATTCAGCAAGGCCAAGATCCGCTGCTGCTGGTACTGGCGGCGGACCATGTGATTCTTGATCAGGCTGCGTTCCAGCGTGCTATTGCGACTGCCAGTGAGGCAGCGCAAAGCGGCGCGCTGGTGACCTTTGGCATCGTCCCGACCCAACCCGAAACTGGTTACGGTTATATCCGTGCGGCGGCTACCGCAGCCACAACCGGCTGCTTGTCGGTGGCGGCCTTTGTTGAAAAACCCAATTTGACTACCGCTCAGGCTTATGTCGATTCGGGTGAATATTTTTGGAATAGCGGCATGTTCCTATTCCGAGCATCGCGCTATCTTGCCGAACTGAAACGCTTCCATCCCGAAATTGTGGCGGCTTGTGATAAGGCGTTGCAGTCGGTGCATGCCGACTTGGATTTTATTCGCCTCGATGAGGCGGCCTTCAGCGCCTGTCCGGAAGATTCGATCGATTATGCGGTGATGGAGAACACCGAACAGGCGGTGATGGTGCCATTAGACGCCGGTTGGAGTGATGTCGGCTCCTGGTCGGCGCTGTGGGAGGTGTCGTCCAAAGATGCCGAAGGCAACGCGCTCAAGGGAGATGTGCTGATCAGCGATGTATCGAACAGTTACCTGAGCAGTTCTGAGCGGTTAGTGGCGGCGGTCGGGGTCGATGACTTGGTGATAGTCGAAACGGCCGACGCGGTGCTGGTGTCGTCCAAGCAGCGGGTCCAGGAGGTGAAGCATATTGTTGCTCAGCTCAAGGCTCAGCAGCGTTCTGAAGCGACCGATCAGCAGCGGGTATATCGGCCTTGGGGCAGCTACCAGTCGGTCGATCAGGGCGAGCGCTTTCAAGTCAAGCATATCCGGGTCAATCCTGGCCAGCAGCTGTCGTTGCAAAAACATCATCATCGGGCTGAGCACTGGATAGTGGTAAACGGCACTGCCAAGGTGACCTGCGGCGAGCGTACCTTCCTGATCAGCGAGAATCAGTCGACTTATATTCCTATTGGCGAGGTTCATCGGCTAGAAAACCCGGGCAAGATCGCGCTGGATCTGATCGAAGTGCAAACCGGTGGATATCTGGGTGAGGACGACATCGTCCGACTGCAGGATGATTACGGTCGCATCGACGATTGATCTGCGTTGGCTATTGGGTTGGCTGGTTTTAGCCTATCGGGCTGTACTGTGTCCGTTTAGGGTAATTTATTGTCCAGTTGAGACATTGAGGCGCTAGCGCATAGCCGAGAAAATGGTGCTTTGTTGGCAATAGTCCGTCTGTGCAAGCGGCTACAATAATCATAAAACAGATGCCTTGGAGAGATACCCGTGAAGAAGACCAAAATCCTTGAGTCGGCAGCCAATGCGTACGCTTATCCGCTGCTGATCAAGAGCCTGCTGTTGTCTGGCAAGCGTTATGCACCGGATAATGAGATCGTCTACAGCGATCTGTCTCGGTACGATTACCGCACACTCAATGAACGTATCTGTCGATTGGCCAACGCCTTGACCGACGCGGGTGTCGGCGCCGGTGATACGGTGGCGATGATGGACTGGGACAGCCACCGCTATCTGGAAGCTTACTTTGCGGTGCCGATGATTGGCGCGGTGCTGCACCATGTCAATATCCGCCTCAGTCCCGAGCAGATCATCTACACCATGAACCACGCCGAAGACGATGTGGTGCTGGTTCACGATGACTTTCTGCCCGTGGTTGAGCAGGTCGCTAGTGAACTCACGACTATTCGGGGTTATATCCAGCTATCCGATTCGGCCAAGCCATCAACTACAGGGTTGAACGTGATCGGTGATTACGAGGCGATGCTGGCGGCAGCGGCGACCGAGTATGACTTCCCCGATTTTGACGAAAACTCCATCGCCACCACGTTCTACACCACCGGTACCACCGGTAACCCTAAGGGTGTGTTCTTCAGCCATCGCCAGCTGGTGCTGCATACGTTAGGAACGGCGACCGCTATCGGTAGTTTTGAAGGCCAAGCGATGCTGCGTTCTGACGATGTGTATATGCCGATGACGCCAATGTTTCATGTCCATGCGTGGGGGATTCCTTATGTGGCCACCATGCTAGGGGTCAAACAGGTCTACCCGGGGCGTTACGAGCCGAATAAGTTGGTCCGACTGTTTCGGGATGAAAAGGTGACCTTCTCACACGGTGTGCCGACGGTGCTGCAGATGGTGTTGAGTTGCGAAGAGGCCCAGACCACCGACTTGAAAGGTTGGAAAATGTTGACCGGTGGTGCCGCGCCGACCGCTTCGTTGTCGCAACAGATGGCCGATCGGGGAATTAACTTTATCACTGCTTACGGTATGTCTGAGACCTGCCCGATCCTTACGGTTGTAAACCTGTCTAATGCCGAACGGGCCAAGCCTGTCAATGAGCAGACTGCTGCGCGGATTCGCACCGGTATGCCGGTGCCGATGGTGGATCTTCGTATCGTCGATCCTGATGGCAACGATGTGGTACACGATGGCGAGGCGATGGGGGAGGTGGTCGTACGTGCGCCCTGGCTAACCCAAAGCTATTACAAGGAACCCGAAAAAGGTGCCGAGCTGTGGCAAGATGGCTGGTTGCACACCGGCGATGTCGGCTCTATCGATTCGCAAGGAGTATTGCAGATCAAGGACCGGATCAAGGATGTGATCAAAACAGGCGGCGAATGGATCTCGACCATCGAGCTGGAAAATCTGATCAGCAAGCACGACGCAGTGGTTGAAGTGGCGGTTGTTGGTATTCCTGATGAGCGTTGGGACGAGCGCCCGCTAGCGATGGTGGTACTGAGTGCGGGGACCGATGTGGGAGTCGATGAGATTAAAGCCCATCTGATGCAGTTCGTTGATTCCGGCGATATCGCCAAGTGGGCGATTCCTGAGCGGGTTGAGTTTGTCGATGCGCTACCCAAAACCAGTGTCGGTAAGATCGATAAGAAAGTGATTCGTACGCTGGTCTAGCACCGACAAGTCGCTGTATAGATGACAAGCCCCGTCACTGCCCGGTGATGGGGCTTTTGGTTTCTGCTCAGTGGGTGTCGGGCTTGGTTGCCGAAGAGCTGGCTGCCGACGCTTCAGTAGTTAGGCCCATCTGGCTGTTGCTCTGCTCGATCACCGATTGTTTATCCGCTTCGCCTTGGCGTTCCAGTTCTTCCAGGCTGCGTCGCTTGCCGATATGGAATAATGCATAACCAGGGCTGACAAATTGATTTTGAGCACGCCCAAGCATCACGCCTGCAAAAGGGGCTTCGACGAAGCTAGTCGAGTTGTTGATCGGGTCGTGGATCTCACCCAATATCTGCCCCCGTTTGACCTGGCCCCCTAATTCAACCTGGTTGATCAGGATGCCCCCGCTGCGGGCTCTAATCCAACTTGATTGATAAAATATCGGTTGGGGTGTTTTAAAAAAATTCTGACGTTTGATTACCCCTGCGCTGCTGAGGTAGGCGTTGAGGCTGTCGACGCCTTGGCCGACGAGCTGTGTGTTGAGCCGCATCGGCCCGCCCACCTCCATCACCACGGTGGGGATTCCGGCGGCGGTGGCGGCGCCACGCAAACTGCCCGCTGGGGCTAGGCTTTGTAGCACGGAGATCGGTCCAAAGCCGGTGACCATCTCGGCGATAGCATCCTGAGTCAGATCCGCACGCAGTTGTGGCCAGTTCTCTCTTGCCAGTGATCCGGTGTGCAGATCGACTAACGTGTCGCAGTGGCTGATGATGTTATGGAACAGCTGGTAGGCGACTTGGGCGGTAGCGGAGCCATCCTCCTGACCAGGAAAAAACCGGTTCAGATCGCGTCGATCAGACAGGTAGCGATCTCCGCGCCACAGACCGCTGAGGTTGACCACCGGCACGCTGATCACGGTGCCGCGCACTTTGTCAGGGCTAAGCGAATGGATAACGCGGCGGTTGATCTCGATGCCGTTGAGTTCGTCACCATGGATGGCGGAGGTGATACACACGCTAGGTCCTGGCTGGCTGCCATGAACGACCAGCACAGGGATGGGGATAACGAAGCTGCCGGGTAACTGGGAGGAGAACCAGCTTAGCGTTTGACTGCTGCCAGGTTGCACCTCTTGGCCGAGCAGCTGTAGGGGGGGCTGCCTGGTATCACGTTTTTTCTTGTCACTGTCGGCTTGCTGCGGGGTGGGTGCAGGGCTGGGCTGCTGGGGTTTGATCTTGCTGTCGATTGGTTGGGAGTAGGGGGGAGCCGGCAGCCGCTGCTCGGGCTGGTCTTCTTGTTCTGTCGCCTGTAAGGGGGAGGATGTGAGTAGCTCGATCAACAAAAAATAACGTAGCAGCATGGACTGTTGCTCAAGTTTGAATCGATGAGTGCGATGGTAAAAATGTAGTAGGCATCGGTTTGAACTGCAAAGACTCGGCTCGATTAACAGGTTCTTAATAACATTGATCAATAGCTTGATGTGGGGTCTTTATCAAGGAAAGGTTGCGCAAGAGGATGATGATCTGGATCAATAAATGACCAGTGAAGCGTGCCGCAGCGGATGAGTTGGAATAAAATAGCGCTTTCTTACATTGGAAGTTTGAGCCGATATGCTGCCTAGGGCTATATACGAAATCTTGCCGTACGTTTACCTGTTTACAGCGTTGGCTCTGTTAGCGGGGAATTCTGATTGGATCGTTCTTGCTTTCGCGTGGGTGCTTTATACCGGCGCGGCGATCACCTGGGTGCTTCGCTCCGACGCTCGTCGAGTTAATCCACGTCGTCCCAAAGAGAAGAAAAGCGTCTTCCTGCACGATGATTTCTACGAATCGATGCCGTTCTTCTACCTCGGTGGTGGTATTCTGGTGATGCGCTTTGTCAGTGATGGCGCTTTCTTCTACGCCGGATTGATTCTGTTTACCTTGGGGGCCTGGATTTTGGGGGTCCGTATCTCCAAGCGCAAAATATCTTGGATTGATGACTGGCGTCGCTATCGGGGGTCTGCGGTGGTGGCTAAAACTTCTCATCGTAAGAAGATGACCAGCCAGATCTGTGACCAGTGCTTGATCAAAGAGAGCTGTCGTTCAACCGGTCTGAGTGATAAATCCAATATCCGGATTATGGATTGGTTATCGGTCGAGCACGATGAATCAGAGCTGGTAAAGCTGCGCTGGGAGCTCGATGAACTCGAGTTCAGCCCTCTCTCGGAAGAGCGGCTACTGAAGGTCTTGTTGAAGAATAAGCAGTACCAGAAGCACTGTTTGGTACTGACCAACCGTCGCAAAATGAAGCTGGTTGCGGTTCAGTAAACAGGCTAACTATGGTAACTACTCTTCGATTCATTTGACGCTGCCGGTTCGGGCGCGTAAAACAACTGCTCGGTTGTTTTAAGGTCGCTATACTGCGCAGAGTCTATGGATACACATCAGCAACAACTGGCGCTTGCCGCCATTCGTCGTCACTATCTGTTTGCTAGCTTTTCTGAAGCCGAACTGGAGCAGTTGCTCGGCTCGGTGAAGCTGTACGAGCTGGCTCCTGAGCAGACCTTGTTTGGCCAAGACCAGCCCACGACTCAGTTCTATCTGTTAGCCGATGGTTTGATAAAGTTGTATCGCACCGCCGCCGACGGCAATGAAAAAGTGGTCGAGATTATTTCACCCGGACAAACCATCGCCGAGGCGGTGATGTTCATGCGCCGCGCAGCGTTTCCAGTGAATGCTCAAGCGTTAAAAGCGTCGCGTGTTTACGGTATCGATGGCGCGACCTATGTCGAACTGTTGCAGCATAATATGGATGCCTGTATGCGGATTCTGGGTGACCTGAGCATGCGCTTGCATGCGCGCCTCAACGATGTGGTCAACCTGACCCAGCAGAACGCCACCTACCGAGTGGTGCACTTTTTAGCATCGCAGCTGCCTGCTGGCGCCCAAGATGGTTGCCTGCTTTACTTAACCTCCCCCAAGCACGTCATCGCCTCACGACTCTCGGTTAAACCCGAGACCTTTTCTCGGATCATGTCGACCTTGGCGCAAAAGGGTGTCATCGAAGTCAAAGGCCGAGAAATTACCGTGGCCAGCGTGGCACGGTTGTACGAATTCGAATAGTCGTTAGCATCGCGCTTTAAAATCTGCTAAGACAGTGCAGGTCAGAGCGCTGCCCTGACCGCCATGTTGGTGCAGGTATTTGGCAATGCCGTTGAACGTTGGCCAACGGTTATCGCACCAGTCCGGCGCTAGTAGTGTCGGACGGCGGGCGGTCGCCGTCACACGGTGGTAGACCACCTCCCAGGGTGTATGGCGGATCATTTCGGCCGCAGTCTGGACGTAGTCATCGAAACCGATCGCTTCAATCTCGCCTTTCTTCCACTGTCGCGCCATCTGGCTGCCTTTGACGATGTGCAGCGGGTGCAGCTTTAACCCTTGGCATCCTTGCTCCAGCACCTTGTCTAGCGTGATCAGGCTATCGCTGGGGGCTTCGCCCGGCAGGCCGATAATCAAATGGGTACAGACTTTGAGATTTCGAGCACGGGCACGCTTGACCGCATCAATGTAGGCGGCGAAATCATGGCCGCGATTGATTCGTTCCAAAGTACTGTCGAAGGCCGACTGCAGGCCCAGCTCAAGCCAGACTTCGGCGCCTTGGTCTTGGTAGCTCGCCAGCAGGTCCAGTGTGGCATCCGGCACACAATCGGGCCGAGTTCCCACGCACAGTCCGGCTATGTCGGCGACCTCTAGGGCCTCCTGATACATCTGCCGCAGTGTTTCGACCTCGGCGTAGGTGTTGGTGTAGGCTTGAAAGTAGGCCAGATAACGCTTGGCACGCATCCCCGGTTTGCTGTTTTCGAGTTGCTCGCGAATGCTTTCCTGGGTTTGGGTGCGGGCGTTGAATGAGGCGTTGTTGCAAAACGTGCAGCCACCGCGACCTAGTGTGCCGTCCCGGTTGGGGCAGGTGAATTGAGCGTTGATGCTGAGCTTATGAACCTTCTCGCCAAAACGTTGCTTCAGGTCTCGGCCCAGGCTGTTGATATGGTCGTGCAGTTGCATAGTATTCCGGATCTAAAGCGAGGGTGGAGCATTGTATTCGAAAATGCTGCTTAGCGGCTTGATTTGCATCATCGATGGGATCAGCCGGATGCTTCTCTCGGCGTCACCGGAAGACTACAATGGCGACCACACTTGAGGAACTGTTGGAAATACTATGTCCGTTTTACGATCTGCGCTATTGCTGTTGGGGGTGATGTTGTCAACGGCAGTCGGGGCCAACCATGCTGAAACCGAACCCTCCGATGGCACCGTTAACAGCTTTATTGCGGTGACACCGCCCAAGTCTATTCAAGCGGTACCCTTGGTCCGCGGTGAGTCGGATGCGATCGACATGACCGCGTTTCGCGGCAAGCTAGTGTTGCTCAATTTTTGGGCGACCTGGTGTCCACCCTGCCTACGCGAACTACCAGCGTTGGACCGGTTGCAGCAGCGCTTGGGTAGCGACCAATTCGAAGTGGTGGCAGTGGCGTTGGACCGCCGACGCTACGCCGGAGCGCGTGAGTTTTACGACAAATTAAAGATCCAGCACTTAGAGCTTTATCATGGATCAACCCAGGCTTTTGGCGAGGAGTTTCCGGTGGATGTGTTTCCCGCCAGCTTTCTGATCGACTCGCAAGGGCGAGTGCTGAGCTTTCTGCGCAGTTACGCCGACTGGGACGACCCCGAGGCGGATAAGCTGATCCAGCGTCATCTGCAAGGTCGTTGAAATAGTAGATTGATTGTCTGCTGCGGCGAAAACCCGGTTGCGCCCTGGCAGTGAATCGGGGATAATTCCGCCCCGTTGCAGTGTCTACCGGTTCCGGTCAGTCACTCAGTTATGGTGGCCCTGTTGGTCCCCCCGCAACAAGAAACCGTGAACCTGGTCAGACCCGGAAGGGAGCAGCCACAGCGGTGGATTTGTGTGCCGGGGTGTGGCTGATGGGGCTGCCTCCATTATATATACCATGCGCCTTGTAGCTGATTCAGGTCTTAGTGTCCCAATAATTGTGGATCACTTGAGGTCTTATGATGTCTGGTTCATCAAACCTTGCGCTATCACGTCACGGTATCGGGTATAGCTGTTTTTTCTATTTTCTCCCATACGGTAAACGTACAGACATTCGGAAATCTCTCCGAAGACGTTGTAAGCGACTGCCGTTCAGAGGGTTAAGGCTACGAGGTTAGCTCCCGGGGTCACGGAGACTCAAACTCAGTCTGACCATGAGTCTTGTAAGCCCTCTCACACGCCGAATACTCCAGCATTGAAGCTCAGTCAGGCTATCAATTATGGTTCTCTGAACGTTGTTTGGAGGAGTTGGGCGAGCGTGAAATTAAGCGGGTCAAAGCCTACCTTGAACTACTGTTGACTACCGTTGGGGACAAGCAGATTGATGCTGTGCGGCGAGTGGATGCTAACCGGTTTAAAGACGCTCTGGTGCTTCTGATAAGTCCATTACCACAATCAGTGATAATTGTCGCAAGCGATAAGGTGCTGTACCGGCTGGCTGGTACAGATCAATAGAGCTGCAAGCTGCGGAGGTAGACGGGCTTACTCGTAACAAAGCCAATCTTTAGCTGCTTCTAGTTCAGTGTGAACTGTAAGCTCCATGCCGTAATACGAAGACGCGTTCTTATAGTGCTGCAGGAGGTTCTGTGGAGCTGAACGGTGGACTAAGGCTACCCACTTGCATTGCGGAAAGTCTTCTTTGAAATCTTTCAGCTGCACATAAATATCTACTGCGCGGACGGAATCAAAGTTGACCTCTCTGTAATCAGATAAGAGCCGTTCGATGTTCGTTGCTTCAAACAACGGAACAATTCTTCTTCTTGATTCTTTGATATCTTCCAAGTTGATGCTGTTAGAACGCGTGATTTGGAGATATTTGTTGCTTCTATAGCTAGAGGTTAGAGCTTTCATACCATGCTCTCCTATCGCTGATGGCGTATTTTAATGACTAATCATAAATTGAAATTGTGCAGCGCACAATAGGCTTTGTGCCAAATGTCATTTGCCTGCGGTGGGGTTGAGTAAGGGGAAAGATATAGGGTTGAGGTTGGTTTAACCAACGCACAGCTTTGTGCACATTGGGCGCAGTACGCTGTACATTTTTCTGTTACGTCCAGATCCAGCTATTAGATAGAGCAGCATGAATAGATTGGCTGGCTGTTAACGCCTCGAAAGCGGAGGTTGGATAGTAATGAAAAGCGTGTCGGCGGCAGGTCGTTACGACTCGAAGCTGCTGTGACTATCTCTGCATCTGCGGTTGCCCTAATCCATAAACGCAGCAGCAATAGCAGGACTGCCCAGCCTCATATTGGCTGACTATTACGATTCGTCTCTAGAGGGAGCGGGGCGATTCAACATAAATGCTCGACGAGACACCCTCTGAGGACGGGGCATTTAATCTAAAGCAGCCCCTGCCCCTGATTGACTCGCTAAATCTGCGGACCAGAATAACTGGGCCACTACGGGTGTTAATGGGTGCTTGTTGTCATCGAGTGAAGATTATGACGCTTGAAAATTTCTTCGATCTCAGGCTCGGTGACATCGGCAATCATCACTTTGATATGATGGTTTTCCTCATCAACAAAGATCTGTTCCTGTGGAATTCCGGTCGCAATCAGATCTTCCCGTGTATTCTTGCTTTGTGCAGAGGAGTCGTATGTTCCGGTAACGGTCATAGTCATGACAATAACCTCCTAGGGTTTCATTAGAGTCCACATAAAGAGTAGCCCTCTACCCTAGGTATAGCCATAACGTGAAGCTTACTATTCTGTACTCAAGCATCATGGGCTTATAGTGGTGCTCTAAGAGCCGTGATCTAAAAGCAAAAAAAAGCCGCCGATAATGGCAGCTTCTTTAAATGAATCCTTCACCGCTACCCACCGATTCCCTTTTGGTGGCACTTCCAATGTGTCCTTGTAGCTTGGGCTTAATTTTGATCTAGCAGAGGACCTGTAAACATAGGGCTAACTCTTAGATTGTTGCGGTGCGATATGACACATGGACTTGGAGGATATGCCACCATCAACGCCACCCAGAGAGGAACACGCGGTTTGAGAAAGTAAGCAGTTTTGATGTGATTGATCGATTTCATCCAATTCGTTTCGAGTTAAAGATGAGACCCAAGCAAATTGCTCCCTCATTGAAAGCGCCCTTTGCTCACGCAGGGGGCAGTCTATTTTGTCGAGGCGAGGACATTTAATCAGTAACTCAAACGCTACGGTACGATCATGTTCAATGTCTGAAATAATTATACCGCTTTCAATACTGTTCACCGCCAACCTCCAAATGCATGAATTAACGCAAGTATCCCCGCTACTCATTTGTGTGTCGGTAGGTAAAAATCTTAATTTATAATCTAGGCTTGATACCCGTATTTGGATAGCCCTTGTGCCGCTTAGCAGTCTTTGCGACTACAGCCGACCAGTGACTGATGACTTCATGCAACTCATGTCGATCGCCGTTAGCAGCTAGTTCCACATAATTGTTCTTAAGCTCAGTGAAATAACTGTTTATCTCTCCACTCGAGAGCCGGTGGACTTCACTTCTCCATAGTAAGTGTTCGAGGTCGTTTTCAAACTTATAAACGATTTCTGAGTAGGTCATGGTCAGATCCCTCTGATCAGTCAGGCGGTGGTTAGATGGTGCCGTGTATCAGTTGGCGAGCCTTTTTTTGCATAGGTCACTTTGATAGGCCATCAACCAGAGCCTGATTACTTCCAATGTGAACTCATCTGATTGCACAGAGGGTCTGATCCCTCTTCGACCGTGGATGAAGTCCAGCAGCTCACTGCTTAACTCGTTTAGCTCCAGATCCTTTTGGCTACGGATATCTTGATCAGCTTCACATTGGTTAGCTGTTGAAGAGTAGGCCATGGGGAGTCTCCTTCTGATCAATCTAGCGGTGAGTCAGCATCCTTAGAACTCAGTCACGGGGTTATGTGCATCTGCTGTAACGATAGTCTCGCATCTGGGTTCTGCCATAGGAGTAATTCGCAATTTAAGCGGTTCCCAAGCACTCGAAATTACACCGCTCAGAACAACAAAATTATTGGTTGAATAGGTAAGAAATCAGAGGGAAAAGAGGAAGTGTATTGTGGAGAGCATATAGTCTCTACAGCCGATACAGCACTATGACTACTGACGACGTATTTGCTTCGAAAAAGTTGCAATTAAGCAGGCAGATACCTCGAGATAAATCCAGATTATGCGTGGTGATTCTAAGGTTAAGCACTCCAAGCACGGATCGTTCAGAGCCGGAAGTCTACTCGCATTAAAAAGCCCCATAGTTAGGAGCAAATGAGATTGTCGCCTATGGGGCCGTTTTGTAGTCACTGAGTATCTGAGCTACTGCTTGAGTATAGATGGGGTTGGTTTGTTGTGTTGGATAATTTATCGATTAAATTAAGTGTTCCAATTAATGTGTGACACTTAACTTCTAAGGCTCCGGAAGAGAGCAGCCACCGCGGTGGACTTGTGTGCCGGAGAGTGGCTGATGGGGCTGCCTGAGTTTTTAAGTAACGTTTTGTTAGTTAAGGGTTTTAGATTGTTGCTTCTTGTTGTTCGCTCAAGTGCGACACAAGGTAAGACCTTCTGCCCCTATTCTAATTCTTGCTGTTCTACGCCTTCTGCTGCTGGTCGATCCGCAACCATAGATACAGGCGAATCCTTAGAAGCATAGTAATGCGTGCTTAGTTCATTACGGATGGCTGTTGCTTGATAACTAGGGTTGCCTCAGTGACCGCCTGGATCTGCTCGATTGTCTTGCCGGGGGCGATCTCTAGCAGAATCAGTCCTTCATCGCTGGGTTGGATCACCGCCAGTTCGGTGATGATCAGGTCCACCCGCCGGTTGGAGGTTTCGGGTAGGGTTAGGCTGTTGAGAATTTTGGGTTTGCCTTTGGCGGTATGCGTCATCGCGACGACGACCTTTTTGGCGCAGGTGACCAGATCCATTGCGCCGCCCATGCCGGGTACCATCACGCCGGGAATGATCCAATTTGCCAACACACCATGCTGGTCAACCTGAAGCCCGCCCAGTACGGTCATATCTAAGTGCCCGCCACGAATGAGTCCAAACGAGAAGGCACTGTCGAAGGCAGCGGCGCCGGGAAGGGCGCCGATCATGCCGCCACCAGCATCGCTCAGCGAGGGGTTTTCCATCCCCTCGGGTAGGCCGCCGATGCCGATGATGCCGTTTTCAGACTGAAAGAACACATTGGCGCTAGCTGGGACATGGCTGGCTACCAGCGTGGGCAGTCCTATGCCCAGATTGACCAGACTACCAGGAACCACCTCTTGGGCGACCCGTCGGGCGATACGTTGTTTAGGATCCATGGGAGACCTCTGCTTTAACGATGTAATCGACCAGTGTTCCCGGTGTATGCACATTGTCCGGCGGGATGCAGCCTGCAGGCAGTAGCTCGTCGGCTTCGGCGAATACGGTGCTGGCTGCGAGTGCCATCAATGGGTTGAAATTCTGTGCGGTGAGGCGGTATTGAAGGTTGCCGTAGTAGTCGCATTGCTGCGCTTTGATCAAGGCGAAGTCTGCTTTTAACGGTCGTTCTAGCAGGTAGTCGCGGCCATCCATGTTGATGACCTGCTTGCCTTCGGCAGCGAGGGTTCCAACTCCAGTTGGGGTCAGTACGCCACCTAAACCGTGTCCGCCGCAACGAATTTTTTCTGCCAGGCTACCCTGAGGAACCAGTTCGACGTTGAGCTCTTCGGCGATCATCTGGCGTTGGGTTTCGGGGTTGGTGCCGATATGCGAGGTGATCAAGCGCTCGACTAATCCGGCATCGATCAGCTTGCCGATACCTACGCTGGGCCTAGCGGTATCGTTGACGATCAGGGTGAGTGCGTTTTTGGCTTGGCGAACCAGTTCGTCGATCAGCAGGTTGGGTGAGCCGACGCCCATGAAACCGCCGATCATCAGCGTTGAGCCCGATGGGATCATGGTGACCGCATCAGTGATAGACAAGGTTTTTTTCATCGTCGCTTCTCACATGATGGTGCCCTACAAGAGGGCACCATGTGCTGCTAGCGGGATGCGAGGGTTACTGGGCGTTGGCAGGAAGGATCGTACTGACTACTTCGCCAAAGCCGATTCTCGCGGCCCCTGGTTTCTGACAGCAACCGCGCATAATGACCGTGTCGCCATCTTCGAGGAAGGTGCGGGTTTCGCCGTTGGGTAGCGGGATCGTCTCTTTACCACCTTTGCTGAGTTCAAGCATCGAGCCGGCTTCGGCCTCTTCTGGACCGGATTGGGTGCCGCTGCCAAAGAAGTCGCCGGGTTGCAGGTTGCAGCCGTTGACGGTGTGGTGGGCCACCATCTGCGCGATAGTCCAGTATGAGTCACTGAAGTTGGATCGCGACAGTCGGTGTGGTTGATCTCCGGCACCCCGCATCTGCTCGGTTTCTAGCAACACCTCGAGTTGGATATCCAGCGCACCGGCGCTTCGATTTAGCGTTGAGTCAAGGTAGTCCAGCGGTTGAGGGTCGGCTTCGTCACGATCCCATGGGGTGCGGTACGGTGCCAGTGCCTCGAGGGTGACAATCCAGGGGGAGACGGTCGAGGCGAAGTTTTTGGCCAAGAAAGGACCTAATGGCTGGTATTCCCAAGCTTGAATGTCGCGGGCAGACCAATCGTTGAACAGGCACAGTCCGAATACATGGGCGTCGCTGTCGTCCAGCGCGATACGGTCGCCCAGTTCATTGCCGCTACCGATATAGATGCCGACCTCTAATTCGTAATCCAGACGCTTGCATGGCCCTAAGCTAGGCTCCGCAGCGTCGGGTGCTTTGGTTTGACCCATGGGGCGGCGGAACGTCTGGCCCGAGACATCGATGGAGGAGCTGCGGCCGTGATAGCCGATCGGTACCCATTTGTAGTTCGGTAGCAGCGGGTTATCGGGGCGGAATAATTTGCCGACGCGGGTAGCATGGTGAATCGAGGTGTAGAAGTCAGTGTAGTCACCGATGCGAGCTGGCAGTTTGTATTCGGCGTCCGACTGAGCGATCAGGCAGCTGCTTAGACCGTTTTCTAGCTTTGATCCTTGGCTCAGGGCTTTGGATAGCGCTTGGCGCAACGCTGACCAGTAGCGTTGTCCCAGCGCCATAAAGGCGTTGAGTGAGTCATCGCAACAGTCGGTAATGGCCTGCGCTGCGTCACCGTCGATCAGCGTTGCCGCGTTGAGGGCGGCCAGATCTAAAATCTGATCACCGATCGCAACGCCGCCTCGAAAGGATTCGTCACTGGCTTGGCGACGGAAGATGGCGAAGGGCAGGTTCTGGATCGGGAAATCGCTGCCCGGCTGGTTGGCCGAAGCGACCCAGCTCTGTAGTTCGGGGTTGTGGGTCGAGTTGAGATTGGGCATGTGGCGCTGTCCTTACAATGAAAGCGAAAACAGAATGCGGTGGTTAATCATCGCCTTGTATCTTGTTGTGTTGGGCTTTTGCTGAGAAAGGGGAGCATCGCTCCCCCTTAATCGGCCGTTCTAGAGAGTCTCTAGTTTTAGACGCCTTTGCGCGCGGCGTCCAGTGCTTCGCGCAGCACATCGATATCGCCGATGTGGTTGGCCAGTAGCAACACCAGCCGAGCGTTGACCTTGTCGCTTTGCTCGTCGGTTAGATCGAGGTGGGTGTCGATCAGTGCTTCGTAAAAGTCATCGCCAGCTCGGTAGGCACGAAAAACCTGCTTGCCTGCCTGGTGGAAGTTGGACTCTGTCTTAAGTTGAGTAGTGTTGGACATAGCAGTTCTCCTTATCCGTTGCAGGTGGCAGTGTTGAGTGCTTGGCTGACTTTGGCACCGTCGAGTGCGCGCCAGCGTGCTGCAACGTGCTGATCGGGGCGGATCAGGTAGCAGGTGCCGTTGCGGGCATCGTAGCGAGAGCCGAGCAGGCCTTTGATATCCTGAATAGTCTTGATCCCTTCGGGCGCGGAGCCCGAGGTGGCGACGACGACAGGTTGTACCGGGATATCGCCTTGCTGTAGCGCGAGTAGCTGCTGGGCCGCCGCATCGTCGAGTGTGTTGGCGTTGTCGATGAAGTAGAGCAGCTGGAAGCGGTTGGCGCAGACTTTTAACGCCCAACGCTCGTCTTGATCGCCTTGGATCGGCGCATCGTCCATCACCGCACCGGCTACCATATTGCCTGAAAATGAATCCTCATCAGCGGTATTCAGAGGTGATTCGGTCAGGAACGCGGCGTCGGATAGACGGCCGGAATTGACCAGTTTCTGGGCGAAGTGATAATCCC
>JBALWS010000027.1:0-10575 GCA_036960405.1 Halopseudomonas sp.
CTGGCTCGGAACTCCAAACTGCTACGCAGTTTTCCGTCCCGTTATTGCGGCGTTAAATGCCTATGCAAACTTACGAGCTTCATCCTCTAGAAGGAGTAGGCCCCATCAAGTTTGGGGCCACAAAGGATCAAGTACGCAAGACCTTGGGTGAACCTGAGTCTTGCCATGGTCATACCGAGTATTTTTTAGGTTCTTCTATACAGGTCACATATTCTACAGCCGGCCTAGTGGAGTTTATTGAGTTAGCATCGGACGTAGTCGTGGCCTGGAGCGGAATCGAACTTTTCACCACTCCTGTTTCAGACCTTGTTGCAGCAATTTCACAGTTTTCATCGCTAGCTACCGAAGAGTCTGAACCAGGTTATACGTTCACTTTTCCAGAAGCCGAAGTTGGCTTTTGGCGGCCCACGCAGCCGGATGAGGACGACCCAGAAGATGGCAAGTACTTTGAATCCGTTGGCTTGGGCTGCAAGGGATATTACAGTGAAAGCATTTAACAAGGCGTTCAACTTTCAGCCCAGCTGCGCTGGTCTTGGACTGTCGCTGCTGCGCAGCGCCAGCCCGTTAACGCGGCGTTATAAGGCCATATGAGAGCACTCAAGTTTGTTGGCAAAGGATTGTTGATTTTTCTGGGCATTTTGTTTGTTTTATTTATGTATTTTGATTCCGACTTTCACGAGGTTAGAAGGCTCAAAGATCAAGTTGAGAAAAACTTGAAATTGAGTTCGATAGAGCTACCTGAGTTAATAGATAGGGAAACTTACGGTTGGGCAGAAGAGGGAGGCGATAAGGCATTATTGTTACTCAGCCCACTTGCTTGTACGTCGATATCTTCCGTAATGACTGGTAGCGAGGAGAGTAATGGAAAGTCTGAATACTCAGATATGTTTGCGAGAAACAAACTGAATCCAAGTATTGTAAAAACCTGGTTCAAGTCAAACGCTCATGGCGACTTTACTTATTATGCGTTGGATGAAAAGTCATGCAGCTTATATCGTAGGTATCACTATGAGTAACCCTTATAACAAGGCATTCAACTGCCGCCAGCAAGCTGGCTCGGAACTCCAAACCTCTGCGCGGTTTTCCGTCCCGTTAATGCGGCGTTAGAATTCGAAAGGAGAAAAATCAAATGTTTCGTCTAAAATTTATATTGTTACTACCACTGTTTTTTTTGGTGGGTTGTACAACGGTTGTTGAAATGGTTGCTAATACTTTTCCCACTTATGATGAAACTGTGAAAGCCTGGCCAACTTTGACAGAAAATCAGGGCCGAATAGTTATTTTTGCTCCGAAAAGTATTTTTGAACTCAAACCATTTTCTAAATGCCGATCCGCTCCGACTATTGATGGGGTGCCGTACGAAGGATTAATAAACGGAACATTTATTTTTGCAGATTTCGAAAAGGGTGTTCATATATTTTCCTGTTCGAAAACAGGAAACCCAAGTTTTGAGCTAGATATTCGCAGTCGTGAAATAGTGCATTTGGAAATGGGGACAGCACAGAACAAGGAGTCGCCTTTACTTGTAGTAGAAAAGCAAGCTGTGTATGAAAAAATTAAAGATTTAAATCATGCGTTTGACGATGCTATTCCTTACGATAAACAGCCGCTTACGATAAAACGACGGAAAAATTAAGTGTGCAGAATTCTAACCAGGCAATCCATGCGACGAGCGCATGATTGCGGCGTTAAATGCTAGGAGTGCTATGAAAGTTTCGCTTCGAACGATAGGGATATTTGGTTTGCTGCTTTTTGGCACGCTTTTAAGCGTAACTATTGGGATGCCAAAAGCTGTCGAGCAGTCTGCGAAAGGCTTCGTGACAAAACAAATAGAGCGTGAAATTCAGGAAAAGTACCAAGATAGTAGAGTATCTTCTTTATCTGACGAGGCACTATCCATTGCCTCCCGCCTTGGCTTCGAAGAGATCAAGATCAGAGAAGACCTCAAGAACAATCTGCCAGAAAAAATCGCCAGTGTTATTGCATCAATGTGTGGCTATGACTGCGAAAAGAAGAAGAGTCTTACTCGATCGATTGCAGCCGGGTATATGGAGCGTATTGCAAATATCCAGGTGGCGCAGGCAAGGCTTGGAGATATAGTCAAAAACAAGTACATGACCATAGTAAATAGCTTAAGAACTGATCTACGCATTTTCCTAGGCACAAACGCAGCTATGTTCATGATCCTGTTGCTAATATCATTCCAGAAGCCAAAGGCCGTAGCGCACTTGTTTCTCCCCGGTGTCTTTTTGTTAACTGCCACCATTACAGCTTCAGCGATTTATCTGTTTGGTCAAGACTGGTTCTATACGATCCTATACAACAATTATATGGGGTTTGGTTACCTAGCCTATGTCAGTGTCATATTTGGATTTCTCATGGACGTAGCATTCAACAAAGCGAGGGCGACAACTGAGGTTATAAATGCTGCTCTTAACGCGGTTGGTTCAGCTCTGTCGGTTGTACCGTGCTAATCGCATTTAACAAAGCGTTCAACTTCAGCCCTGCGGGCTCGGAACTCCAAACTGCTACGCGGTTTTCCGTCCCGTTACTGCGGCGTTATGTGTAAAAGCCATTGAATCCACAACCCAAAACGGACTTTGATGATGAATCGAAACATAAGCATTTTGATTCATAGTGCTGCATAACAAAGCCCGATTCAGAAGTTGAACGGGCTTTTTTAGTCCTGCAAGGCGATTTTATGAATCACTTTGGAGTATAGCGCTTCAGGCGATAAAGCAGCTAAACTAGCGACAAGCTCCTGTCTAATGTACTGATAACGTAAAAGGAGGAATGCGTGATAACAGACATCGTGCAAGAAAAAGAAACGGAAGTCGAAGTGTTAATGTCTCGGGTGGAGAATTACTCTGTTGAGCCAAAAGGGAATATAGCTCCCGATATATACGGAACATTAGTGCTGTGCGTTCCTATCGCTTTAGTGGTGAAGTGGGTAAGCGTGTATGACTTCCTATCAAGCTATCTAGCCTGTTTCGCGATTGGAATGATCTTGGTGTTCATCGCCGAGCACAATAGAAAAAAGGATGTTAAAAAGAAGAAAGCTCGAAGAGAAGAGCTGAGAACGCAGCTTGAAAAAGATCGCATTGAATTGGCGAAACTAAAACGACAAGTCGGCGACAGAACTATTCTCTGACCTATTTTGATTCAAAAATGTTTGATGAGTAAAGAAACAAGGGGCTGCTTTTGGCCGGAAGCCGTCATTCATCTTAATATACGTTAATATCATTTACACAACACGTAACAAAGCGCTCAAGCGGGACGGGAAAAAATCGCCGCGCCCCTTAGCGTGTACGTTATAAGGACTGAGGAATTGGTGATGCCTAGAAATAAGCATAAACGAAAAGCTTCTGCTCGCTCTAAACCTAACACCGCAAAAAGCGTCAAACCATCAGGGGTGATAACTTCACACCCCAAAGTTTTTGTTTTAATTGGTTTTTTCTTTGTTGCGTTAGGTGTGTATATTTTGGTTTTCAAATCTCAAGGTAATGCAATGTTTGGCTTTGCTATGCTTTCTCTTATTGTGGGGATGGTGACAGCAATCTTTGCAAATTTTGCTGTCCCTAAGAAAAAGGTAGATTAGGTTTGTGTTTAACGGTCATATAAAAAGAAAATAAACAAGGACACGTAACAATTGGCTGCGTTTCATATTTTAGCCAACGATTACTTAGCCTGTTATTTGGGCGTTATATTCTCTCAGGTTTTGCCACCACAAGGGCCCATTTATGAATGTTGATAAAGCAAAAAAGCGTATCGCAAAACAGGTTAAAAAAGGTATCAATGGTTACCCGAAGGTTTCACTAGAGTACTTTGGTAAAACGTCGGCATCTGCATCTGAGGTCGTTATATCATTCACTTTGGAAGAGGATTCTGAACCACAAAAGCAAAAATTTATGAGTGCAAATGACGCTCGAGAAGACGAAACTGTTCAATCGACTCTAGTGAAAATAATTGACCGAGCTCATGCATCTACAGTGACTGAAGTCGATGGTGTTTCGATCATTAAATAAATATAACAAATCGCTCCAGCTTCAGCAGAGCATGCTGTGCTTGGACCTTGGTTTCATTGCTCCGCAACTCCACTATGGCCGTTTAGCGGAGCGTTAGAGGCGACAAGGAAATACGTATTAGCATGCATCCAAAGCAAATAATTCAGTTTCGCAAGCAGTTAATAGCCCTTAAGGATGAACTCAATGGGGCTATGGCCACCACTGCAAATGACATCAAGCCAGTGGTCCTAGATCAGGCCGCTGTTGGTCGCGTTTCGAGGGGCGATGCCATGCAGGTGCAGCAAATGGCACTTGAATCTTCGCGTCGTCGCGAACGTCGATTAATCAGTGTAGATCAGGCGTTAAAGCGATTGGAGAAACAGATATATGGAATCTGTGTAGACTGTGACGAAGACATCAATGTCCGTCGTTTGGAAATCGATCCAACTGTCATTCGGTGTATCAAATGCGCAGAAGAACTTCCCGAGTGATCGCGTCTAATGAGTTGTTTATATAAGAAAAATATTCTCTGCTCCGCAGAATTTCTCTGAAATGCGACGTTAGGTGTAAATAACACAATGATATTTCAACAGATCCTAGATCCTCGTTAACATGCCTCTTCTTGAACTAATACTTTTGGTTTTCGTCCTTCTGACTGTCTTATCCATTGTTTGGACCACTCTGCAAACTGGTATTTCCCCCATGATGAGTTCAGGCAAGGCTTGTCAAGCTATGCTTGCTTCAATAGATAGGCCTGCAGATGGTCCTTTAATTGATCTCGGTTCTGGTTGGGGAACGCTCGTTATTGCTCTCGCCCGTAAGTACCCACGACAACAAGTGATAGGCTACGAACTGTCATGGTTTCCATGGTTGGTCTCAATAGTTCGGAAATATAGCTTACGTCTGGATAACCTTACTCTTTATCGCAAAGATTTTAATAATGCTGAACTCAGCAATGCTTCTATTCTATTCTGTTATCTTTTCCCTGGAGGTATGGTCGCTCTTCATAAAAAACTGAAAAGCGAACTATTAAATAAGATTCTCATTGTGAGTAATACATTCGCTTTACCTTCGTGCCAACCTACAAAAGTCATCAGGCTTAACGATTTCTACCGAACTCCGATTTACGTATATTGTTGGCGGCCAAAGTTATCTTTTACTTCACGGAAAAATAATGACGATAAGTCTAATTCAAAAAGCGTGGAAAAATACCTAACCAGCCATTCGATCCGACCGACAAAAGCATTGCTTCGCAACCCTTTTGCGCCGGTTAATGAAACGTTAGGTATACAAAGAAATCTACTGAGAAAATAGTTTATGATTGATGGAATTATAAAAAATGATCAAGCTGGATCGTTTTCAAGACGGCAACAGCTTTTTGTTAGGTACACATTTTTTGTCCTGATTGATCTCGTGGTTATTAATCTGTTCAATGAGTACTGGGACAATGTATCTATAGATACTTTCTCAATTTCATTACTGACGGCTTTGCTACTTCAAATTTTGTTGCAGCTAACAATAGTAATCGAGCATCGTGTCGCAAATATATTCAAAGACAAGCCTGGTTTAAAAGCAAAAATAGCTCGAGGACTATCAACATGGATAATACTATTTATCTCGAAGTTGGTTATTTTACAGGCTATAAACTACGCCTTTGGTGATAGTGTTTTATTTAGTGGTCCTGTACATGGTTTAATTGCGTTCATTATCGTTGTTATTGCAATAATTGTTGCTGAAAAAACATTCTTACGGGTATACAGGTCACTAGCATAATGCCTGACAAGGTGCTCAAGTCGTGAGTGCAAAAAGAATGCACACACTGGGGCGAAGCAAACAGCTCGCCTGGCCCCTTAGCTAGGCGTCAACTTTCTCTCACACAAGGAGATCATCAATGAAAGAAATAACAGGGATCAATCACGTTGGTTTACGCGTAAGAGACTTAGATGTTTCTCGTAACTTCTATGAGAAACTTGGGTTTAAATTTATTGTCGGTCCCGTTGGGCCTGAGCCTGTAGCAATTATTGAACATCCATGCGGTGTAAATTTAAATTTGATTTTAAATGGATCAAAAAACGCACCTTCAACAAATGTGCTTATGGAAGGTCCGATAAAGTATCCTGGTTATACCCATATTGCATTGGAAATTACGGATGCAATATCATTAGCAAAGAAAATTACCGATTTAGAACTTATCATTACTGAAGAAGTTGAATATAAAGGCGCTAGATTCTTTTTTATCAGAGATCCTGATAACAATGTTATTGAGTTTCATCAGCCAGCAAGCAGTTAACAAGCGTATCAAAGATAACCCATGGTAAGGCTGTGGGACGGACGTGAAAAAACTGCGGACCTTTTATAAAGGCGTAAAGCAACAAGAGGAACGATTGTGCCATTTACCCCCATTCATATGGGACCAGGGATCTTAATAAAGGGAGTGTTGCAGGGCAGTTTTAGCCTGATGGTTTTCGGCTGGACGCAAATTGTTATGGATATTCAGCCTTTAATTGTTCTCGTTACTGGCGAGGGGCATCTACACGGCTTTTCTCATACCTATGTCGGCGCTACATTGCTGGCAATCCTGTCTGCTGTAACGGGCAAATACCTTTCTCAGCTTGGCCTTTGGGTATTACGCATCACCCCCTCAATCTCCACAAATATAGCTTGGTGGGTGGTATTACTAAGTGCTTTCATTGGCAGTTACAGCCACGTGTTTCTAGATAGTGTTATGCATTCAGACGTCCAGCCTTTTTACCCTATTACGCTGAAGAATGGGTTATGGGGTGCTGTCTCTATCACTATGCTGCATAAGTTCTGTGTATATTCTGGCCTGCTAGGCGCTGGCATCTATTACTTTACGCAGTGGCGTAGCAGAAATGCTTAACAAGGCGCTCAACTTTCAGCCCAGCTATGCTGGTCTTGGACTTCCGCTGCTACGCGGAGCCACCCCCTTAGCAAAGCGTTAGGCCGCTTAGAGAGATAGTCTGCCATGGAATCGTTTTTATCCTTACTCACTGAGGTTCGAGCCTGCACCCTCTGCAAGGAAAGTTTGCCGCTCGGTCCTCGGCCTGTTCTGCAGTTGCATCCGAAAGCAAGGGTACTGATTGTAGGGCAAGCACCTGGTAAAAAGGTTCATGAGTCAGGCGTGCCGTTTGATGATGCTAGCGGAAATCGCTTACGCGAGTGGTTGGGTGTGACACCTGAGGTGTTCTACGATCCTGAGCAGATCGCAATTTTGCCGATGGGCTTTTGCTTCCCAGGTTCAGGAAAGTCGGGAGATCTACCTCCACGACCCGAGTGTGCGCCTGCTTGGCGAAAACAGCTTATTGGACAACTTGGCAACTTGGAAATCACATTGGTGCTTGGGCAGTACGCGCAGGCCTACCATTTCGCTGAAGCGGGTTCGTCCGTGACCGATCTGGTGAAGTCGTGGCGTACCTATTGGCCACAAATGGTCCCGCTTCCACACCCCAGCCCGAGAAACAATCTTTGGCTGCGCCGAAACCCGTGGTTCGAGACCGAGGTGCTGCCATCACTTCGCAAACGTATAGCAGAGGTTCTTGCCCGATGAGCGGGCCTAACCAGGCCATCTACTGCCGCCAGCAAGCAGGAACGGGACGTTATGCCGCAAAATAAATGGCATGCGTAAAATGACCCTGCGCTCGTCAGGCAAGCAATCGCGAGGTGAAGAACTGGCGAATAGCATTAGCCACGGTATAGCGCTGGTCGGCATGCTGGTCGGGACGCCATTTCTTATCATGAATGCGGCGCGGGAAGGGGACTCAGCCCAAATTTTTGGCACCAGTGTCTTTTCCGTGACGGCTATATTGCTTTACCTCTCCTCTACCGTGTACCACGCACTTGCGGTTGGCAAGGCCAAGCGCGTCTTTAGAATCCTTGATCATTCCGCGATATTTCTCCTCATTGCAGGCACGTATACACCATTCACCCTTGGGATACTGAAGGGCGCGTGGGGTTGGGCACTTTTAGGTCTTATCTGGGGTCTTGCGGTCGCTGGGGTCGTGCTGAAAGTGTTCGAAAGGAAGTCCCGTCCCATTGTTTCTACAAGCATCTACTTATTCATGGGCTGGCTTATCATCATTGCTGTCAATCCGTTGCTTGCCAAGGTGCCAACCGCAGGCCTACTATGGTTGATCAGCGGAGGCTTGTTTTACACCGTAGGTGTGGCGTTCTTTGCAACCGATTCGAAGTTGCAGTATGGGCACCTAATTTGGCATCTCTTTGTTATGGGCGGAACCACATGCCACTACTTCGCGGTACTCTGGTATGCGGCCTAACAATCGCACGCAACTGGGCTCGCTACACTCGACGCTGTCGTGGGGGTTATGTGCCTGAAGAGCGGTGAGGACCCTCTATCGATCCAGTACACTGTCACTACCATGAATATTGTTGGTGCGATGAAGAGCGCTATCGGTTGGAAAATACCGTATTCTAAAGGCTCTAGTACTAGAATTATGTAAAGGAGAATACGAGTGGCTAAGCCCAATTACGCTTACGAAAAGCGCCAGAAAGAAATAGCCAAAAAGAAAAAGAAGGAAGAGAAGCGCTTGCAAAAAGCAGGGATAGCCGAAAGTCAGCAGCAAGATGTTCAACCTATCTCGGGTAGCGAAGATAGTTAGGTAACAATCGGCAACACATTGTAAAATAATCGAAGTTAACGAATATTTAATACACATAGGAAAACAGGGCATGAGTGCAGGTACAGTAAAGTGGTTCAATGCAGACAAAGGTTTCGGTTTCATTACTCCAGATGATGGTGGTAAGGATCTATTTGTTCATCATTCTGAAATTCAAAGTGGCGGTGGATATGCAAGCCTCAGTGATGGCCAGAAAGTAGAGTTTGAAGTTGGGCAAGGCCAGAAAGGGCCGTGTGCTAATAAGGTTGTGCCTCTTTAGGCCCTCCAATTTAATGGGTTTGAGTGAATATCAACACATAGCTTAATAACCGGCAATAAATTGCCGGTTATTGCTGCCGTTAAAGAGCAGGCATGCTCTATTTTCAGAATTCAGTAGCTTATTACCTATTAATAAATAAATGCCAATCTGTTGGTGATTGTTTTTATTACCTAGGTGAGTATTGCTGTTAGGCTAAAGTAAACCCAGTGTTAGATTGACTTGCTAAATAATGGCCATCGCATAAACTCGATGGCCATTTTGTACTTAATTACCTAAAATATTGGTTGCGGCTTTCTTTGACGCCTTTGCCGCTTTCTTTTCTTTTGCTGTTAATAGTGGTTTCTTTTTAGCATCTTTTTTATTGTCTTGTCCTTTGCTCATGATAATTTCCACCTATTGTAACGTCGTAAACCTAAAGCCAGTTTGAGCCAACCTAAGGACTGTTGTTGCCAGTGACTTTAATTCAAACAGCAAGCCAATGCGCAACAATATCAGTATGGCTCTATAGGCGATAAATTGATAGGGATAGCTTGTATTAGCAATTTCTTATGTGCGTTAAAGTCTCTTCTTGGTCATACCTGACATATTACTGATATTCAGAGTAGGATGCGGTGCCTCATAACAAGGCTCGTCACAATCGCCAATGCAAAAAGCATTACCTGGACGTCGCTGACGCCAACGGCATTAGTTGCCCTGGTTCGGCTTAGGGTTGTGCCAACCCGAAAGCCGGTGCAACATTGCAGTCCAAGGAAGACTATCTATCCATCGCTCCATTTCTGGGGTTGTCCTCCTTAAACTCGATCAAGCATTAAACCAGTTGATTCGGTCGGTGTTCTGGTTGGGTTCGCAGCAACAGAATTTTTAGTGTCGTGGCCAAGGCGTAGGCTGAAGTCACGGCGTAATAGGGAAGTGCGGCATTGCTTATGGCAGCTAACAAAGCAATCAATTACAGCCCTTCGGGCTCGAAACTCCGCCCTCCGTACCGTTATAGCAGCGTTAGTAATAATATATATGGAAGATAGTCATTTTTTTGTTATCGCTAGAGCTCTGCACGTTATTGCCGTTGTCCTCTGGATAGGTGGGGTAGCTTTTGTTACCACCGTGTTGATCCCCGCCATAAGAAACAGTCCGTCTCTTGAAAACAGGTTAAGTCTATTTGAGACTCTAGAAGGGAGATTTAGTTTCCAAGCTAAATTTACAACGTTGATTACGGGGTTGTCTGGGTTCTATATGCTGTACGTGATGAATGCATGGTCTTCTATGCAATGGTGGGTTTATCTTATGATTTTCATATGGGCGATATTTACAGCTGTGTTGTTTGTTCTAGAGCCTTTGTTTTTGCATAAGTGGTTTCACCGACAAGCCAAAATAGATAGTGGGAAAGCCTTGTTTTTTATACAAAATATGCACATCGCTTTGCTTTCTATCAGCTTAGTCGCTGTTTTCGGGGGTGTCGCCGGTGTACACGGGCTTTTTTATTAAGCTACTCACTACTAACACATCCATCTCGCAGAGCATAAAAGAGTCCTCCCACGCTGTCACTAAATTGCGCTGTTAGGCTTGATACACCCGTCATTTGTACAGAGTTCCGCATTCTGAAACTCTGAAACTCTGAAACTCTGAAACTCTGAAACTCTGAAACTCTGAAACTCTGAAA
>JBALWS010000027.1:10675-38268 GCA_036960405.1 Halopseudomonas sp.
CTGAAACTCTGAAACTCTGAAACTCTGAAACTCTGAAACTCTGAAACTCTGAAACGCGTACAATAGCGCAAAGCATCAACAAACAGGCCCATTGGCGAAACTGATCATTCGTTCATGAAGTCACACTTATTGAATTTTTTCATAACAAGGTAACGACGACATGAATGCATCATTAGTAGGAGTCATTGGGACTTCAAAAAAAGAAGATGAACGACGGTATCCAATCCATCCAGGGCATTTGCTGCGCATTCCTGAAGCACTTCGTCGCCAGCTAGTATTTGAGAAGGGTTATGGCGCGCCCTTTGGTGTCGCAGACTCGGAAATTGCTGCTCTGACAGGCGGTATTGCCACTCGCCATGAGTTATTAGCCGACATCGGCACGGTTATTATTAACAAGCCTGTCTTAGCTGATTTACAGGAACTTCGTGAAGGAGGAACACTGTGGGGTTATGTGCATTGCGTGCAGCAACGAGACATCACCCAGACGGCTATTGAACGCAAGCAGACGCTCATTGCCTTTGAGGATATGTTTATTTGGTCTCCTAACGGGCAGGCTGGTCGTCACACATTTTATAAGAATAACGAGATGGCCGGGTATTGCGCAGTCATACATGCTTTGCAACTCAAGGGTATCGATGGGCATTACGGCAATCAACGCAAAACCATCATTTTCGGTTTTGGTGCAGTCAGCCGTGGTGCGATATACGCTCTCAAGGCGCATGGTTTTAGAGATATCACCATCTGCATTCAGCGCCCGGATCACGAGGTGCGCGAAGAGGTACTCGATTGTAACTATGTCAGGGTTCGATCAGGCAGCGAGGACGAGGCGCGCATGGTGGTCGTTGAGCACGATGGAACCACGCGGCCACTGACTGATCTGATTAGTGAAGCAGATATCATCATAAACGGCACCTTCCAAAATACAGAAAACCCCACCGACTTTGTTACCGCAGCAGAAAGTACCTGCCTCAAGCCCAATGGGCTGATTATTGATGTCAGTTGCGACGAAGGAATGGGATTCTTTTTTGCCAAACCAACCACCTTTAAAAATCCGATGTTTAAATATGAAAGCATCGATTATTACGCAGTAGATCATACACCTAGCTATCTCTGGGAAAGTGCCACACGATCAATTTCTGCCGCTCTCATTGTTTATTTACCGTCTGTACTGGCGGGCCGTGAAAGTTGGCAGAAAGATGAGACTATTCGAAAGGCGATCAATATTGATGGCGGCGTAATTCAAAATGACTCTATTCTGTCGTTTCAAAAGCGTGATCTAGACTACCCCCATGCGGGTATCAATCCGGCTGTAAATGCTGCCCCGAATAACGCTGCCTAAACTCCACGGAGACTTAGGAATTGCGTATGGGGTTTCCAACCCCATCATTCGGCCATGGGGACCCTATTCATAATTATTGTTTTTCTTGCAGCTGTAAGCTCAGACCTGCAAGAAAACCAGCCTAACAATTCAAGCAATGAGGGCTCTGAAACCGGCGCCCCTTGCTGAGGCGTTAGGCTATAAAACAGGACGCATGAGAGGTAATCCAGAATGAATTAGGCAGCGTCTAATTCGGAACAAAGAATCTCGAAAAACGCACTACAAGAAAAATATTTTTTGATGAGCGAATTTTCATATGAGCAAAAAACGTCGTTCGGTAGTCAGGCGAAGCAACGAACCTCAAAATAGTGGTAGTCCGCTAACGACACCATTATCGCCATCAGTGGTCTATCACTACCCCGATGTCGATAAATTAAAAGCAGTGTATGAGAAAAAGGCAGAGGGGTTTACTTACGCCCGCTACGGTAACCCTAACTCCGCGGTGCTTGCTGACAAGATATCATGGATGGAAAATGCTCAAGGTGGGGTGATGACCGCATCAGGTATGTCAGCACTTTCTGCAGTATTTCTGGGTATTTTAGAAGCAGAAGATGGAATCGCGGTCGCAACGCAGTTGTATGGACAATCCTTGAAAATGACATCCCATGTACTTCCACGCCTAGGATTCAAAACGACCTTTTTCGATGCTTCAGATCCAGACACTTTTGTTGATGCGATACTACCTGGAATCAAAATTATTCTAGCCGAAATTGTATCAAATCCAATGTTAAGGGTTACTGATTTCGTGGCATTGGCGAAGGTCGCCAAGGATGTCGGTGCATTGCTGGTGATTGATAATACATTTACTACGCCCAGCGGATTTAACCCACTAGATCATGGCGCAGATATGGTCATGCATTCGGTTACCAAAATGCTCTCGGGACATAGTGATCTGACTCTTGGGTATATCGGTGCAAATAACCAAGACCTTTTAAACAAGCTAGATGAAACGGTTTCAACATTAGGTTTGAACGCCAGCCCATATAACTGTTGGCTAGCAGAACGAGGATTGCACACTTTTGATTTACGCCTGAAACAAGCACAAGACAACGCTGGCAGACTGTCACGTCTTCTATCCGAACACCCCAAGGTTTCTAAAGTTCATTATCCTGGTCTTTCAACACACCCTGATCATACGATAGCAAAAGAGTTGCTCAATGGTGGCTTTGGAACAATGGTCAGTTTTGTGCTTAAAGGAGGGTATGAAAACTTAAATACTTTTTTACGAGCCGCCGAAAATATTCCTTATGGACCGACCCTTGGCGATGTCGCAACAATGTTGATCGTACCCGCGGTATCTTCCCATCGTGAACTAGATAGAAGCGAACGTTTGAAATTGGGTATTGAAGATAATTTGATCAGAGTATCTGTTGGGATAGAGTCTTTTGACATTATTCGGGATGATTTTTTGGAAGCTTTAGACGTTGCATGAATAGCACAACAAATTATTGCCACGGTCCCTGCTAGGGAATCTGCGAACTTTTGGTCTTGCCCTTCGGGGCCTTCAGCTTGAGCCACACTCTGCGTGACCGCTTTTTGCAAGGTCCAGACATTACTGCAAAGCTGCGTCTGGATTGCGGATCAAGCTGAAGGCCAGAATTCAACTGGGACTTGTTCGCAGATTCCCTAAAGCTGGACCGCTGAAGAAAGGCGTTAAATTTCCTAGGAGAAAGTATGCACCATAAAATGCTGATCACAGTTCTTATCAGTCTGCTCAGTACCATCACCATGGCTGAATCTATCTCTATTACCGTAAAACCTGAAAATGGGTTATCGGGCACAACGTCACTGACTATTCATGATGATGGTAATGTCACGGTATTGGTCTATGAAAGTGCGGTTAAGATTAGTGAAAACACCGTTAATATTGAAGCAAAAGAAAAAGATGTATTACGCATGAAAACCTTAAGTTCAGTTGCTGGATATTTTAATCAAGATAGTTACGACTCACTCAAGACATATACCTTCACCACATCGATCGCTTATACAGTCGATGGTGTTACGAAAAATATATCCAGCAAACGGCTCACTAAAGAGGCAATTGAATTAATTAAGCAGCTTACAAAGCTTGTTCCCGGTAACAGCCTTCATTATGTTGAAGAAGAAATCAAATAAACGGCTGCATGTGGAAAAAAATTCACTGCCTTGTTTTTTGCAAAAACTATCGGTGAGCTGGCTGTTATATAGTACACAAGCAAGGCCGAGTGGTGGCAGTTAGCAAACCACCCGGAAGAGCTTTAGCTTCGTCCGGCCATCACACCACCATCAACATCCCAAATAGCACCGGTTACCCAACTTGACTCATCGCTGAGCAGGAAGTTTACTGCGTTAGCTACATCTGTTGATGTGCCAATCCGTCCAATTGGGTGAAATTCATTAAACGTTGCAAGCGTTTCATCGATTTCGCTTGGTTCGATGAATGACTCATAAATCGGCGTCTTCACAACAGCGGGAGAAACAGCATTTACCCGAATATTCTTATCTGCCAACTCCATCGCCATGTGTTGCGTGAGAGCATGCAATCCGGCCTTTGCCATTGAATAAGCTGAGGAGGGTGTGGCTTTGATAGCTTGTTTTGCCCACATTGAGCCAATATGCACAATTGAACCGCCACCATTTTTCAGCATGTTTTTCGACACAGCCTGGGAGATGAAGAACGTGGCACGGTTCAAGTCAAGGTACAGGTCGTAGTTCTCCTCCTCATGCTCAAGGAAAGGTGTTGGCTTGAATTTTCCCGCGGCATTTACAAAATACTTGATGTGACGGCTGTGATCAGCGGCAAAATCAACCACGCGTCGGACATCATCGGCTTTGTATAGGTTGGCTTGGAGTGTTTCAAGGTGTCCCATTCCGGAAAGATCATGCTTTGCAGTTTCTAGTTTGGCGGAGGTGCTGCCAATAATCATCGTATCAATACCACGCTCGAGCAGTTGTTTTGCAGTAGCCAAGCCCATACCGCTGGAACCACCCACGACTAAGGCCAAAGGTTTAGTTATGTTTTCCATCAGATTACCTCTACAGGTAGTTATTAAGGTGTAGACCTAGCTTATAAAACTCATTAGCCTATTGAAAAGTAAGCACAATTCGGTGTGGTAGGTACTTATTGGTGCATGTTGATGAAAAGTCAGGGAAAAAAATTATCGAGAAAATCAGCGCCTGAACGAAGCGCGCGTATGGTTGAAACCATTTATGGCTGTAAATGGTCACTCACTGTGTACCAACTGTTGGCAAGCGGAATCAATCGACCTGGGGCAATGGTGAGCAGTGTGGAGGGTTTAACTACCAAGGTGCTCAATGAATGCCTGCAAAAGAACACTAAATTTGGCATTCTAGATCGAGTCTCCTTCAACGAAGTGCCGCCCCGGGTTGAATATAACGTTACCCCCTTCGGTACCAAATTCATTCGCATTCTCGATGAACTTGAAAAACTTCAAAGTGAGATTGAGAGTGAAATATAGCAAGACAATTTAACGGGGATGCCGCAAAAAACGTGGCGCCCGTTACTGTCGTAGTTTTGTATATATTCTAAAACACGCACCAACACCAATCTCTGCTATTTCAGGGGTATGCGTACAAACAAGATTATGAGTGAAGAAATGTTTAAAAAGGTGGAAACTAGCGCTGATATTTCTATTTTAGTATCAGTTGCTAGAACAATTTGGACTGAACATTACACGCCTATCATTGGTAGCGCGCAAGTGGATTATATGCTTGAGAATTTTCATTCCAAGGAGACTGTTGCTAAGCAAATAGATGATGAAAATTATCATTACTATTTGATTAAGGTTGATAATGCTGCTGTTGGCTATTTTGGTGTTCAAGTAAAAGAAAATGAATTGTTTTTGAGCAAACTGTATGTTTGTTCTAGCCAGCGAGGAAAAGGGATAGGTCGGCAATCATTAGTTTTGATTGAGCATCTAGGGAAACAGTTTGGAGTGGGGGTCATATCACTTACCGTTAACAAAAATAATAGTAAATCGATAGCTGCATATTACAGATTTGGATTTGTTAAAACAGGTGAGGTTTGCGTGGATATTGGTGATTCATATGTTATGGATGACATAACAATGGAGTTGTCCATTTAGCCAAATATGCATAATAACAACTAAAATGGGACGTATAATAATTAGCAACATTTTACCTCTTTCATATTTTAGCCAACTATTATGACTCTTAGTTGTAGTTGTGTTTGTTATGGCCTGCATCGGTGCAACAAGCGAGGCTGAGATGCATGGAACAACGAGGGCGTTAAGTAGCGGGGCGCATGGAGCCAGTACCTGCACGATGGCGCGGAACGAACAAGCCCCTAACACTCAATAATCCAACATAAACACTCCCTTGGGTTATCGCCTATTTGATCTATAGGTCAGGGGCTTTTTTCATCCCATTCTTACAATACAATACAATACAAAACTTAAACTTACATTATGTATGGTTTTGATCGATAGTTACTCAAGACACTTTGATAACGCACAAAAAATTGACCAAAGGCAAACGTTTTACTACGACTAGTGCTTATAATATGGACGTTTTTTGATCAGTATCGCTGTGCCATTCCGGCTTATTAATGCGATAAGCAGAGTCGCCGAATAACCCCCAGGGTAATCGCCCCATGTCGTTAGATCGCTTAGTTGAATATACCGTCGTGCAAGCCATCGCATTGCTGTCCGGTAAGATTTCACTGCAAGCGTTGAACAACAGCTCCCCTTCGGTGCAGAACTATTGCACCACAATGTTCGAGTCGGAAGACTTTTGGCAGAGCAAAGCGGTAACGCGATATCACCAGCAGATCATCAAAGGGATCAGGCAGGGGGTGCTGCGTACGGTCGACTCGCATGTGATTGTTAAACTGGCCGATGCCGACGGCAAGGTCAGCAAACGCAGCATCAAGCAGGATCAGCTGAGCGATGAGCACGAGGTGTCGGTCGAGACCCGCATCAGCAAATCGGAGCTGCGCTACTGGGTAGCCAGCAGCCGCGAAGCCCATTCGTTTTTGATGAACCGATACGAGTTATCCGTTGCCCGTAGTGATAGCTGGGAAGCGGGCAAGCAGGCGTTTTTGGAGGCAGAAGGTTTTGGTAAAGAGGCTGCGCTGGAGCCCGCGGAGAACATGCTTGGCAGCGATTCAGCCGCAGAGATCAAGGCGTTGCTTGAGGGTACGCATGAGTTTCAGGATGAGGATCTGCGTATTGCCTTGCAGGCGTGGTTAACCTCGATAGCGCAACAACGCCAGCCAAAGGATGGCGCTGCTACAAAAGCACAGCCTGATGGATTGGAACAGGAGGCCAGCTCGATGATGACGCTGGCGGCTACCTTTAAGGCGAGCGCTGCTCCCTAAAGAGCTAGCGCCGTCTATTGTTCCGTTCTAGATTGCCAGATAGGTCTTCATCAACTCCTCGTTCTCCAACACCTCTTGTGCCAGCCCATCAAACACCACGATGCCGGTATCCAAAATGATGGCTCGGTCAGCCAGTCGCAGTGCGGCGATGGCGTTCTGCTCCACGATAATGGTGGTAATACCCAGGCCTTTGATATTGTCCAGGATCTTTTCTATCTCACGGACAATGACCGGTGCCAGTCCCTCATAAGGCTCGTCCAGCAACAATAGCTTGATGTCACGAGCCAAAGCCCGGCCGATAGCCAGCATCTGTTGTTCCCCCCCCGACAGGGTAGTGCCCTCCTGCTCCCGGCGTTCACCGAGGCGGGGGAAATGCTCGTAGATCCGTTCGATCGACCAGCCGACTGGTGGCGCTATTTGGGCCAATTGCAGGTTTTCATGGACTGTCAGCCCGGGGATGATATCGCGATCCTCGGGTACCAGAGCGATACCATTTTGCGCTGCTTCAAAGTTCTTCATGGTGTGGATTGGTTTATGGTCCAGCCAGATCTCGCCTCTCTGCACTTCGGGGGTCGAGGCTCGAGCAATCGAGCGCAGGGTAGAAGTCTTGCCCGCGCCGTTTCGACCGAGTAGGGCGACGATTTCACCCTCGCGGATGTCAAAGCTGATGCCTTGGACGATATAACTTTCTCCATAATAGGAGTGCATGTCCCAGACCGATAAAAACGCAGGATCAGAACCGGTACTGGTAATAGCTGCTACTGGACTCATAGCTCTGCTCCTCCTAGGTAAGCTTCTTGAACCTTGGGGTTACCGCGAATCTCATCGGGGGTGCCTTCGGCAATGATATGGCCCTGGGCCAACACCGAGATCCGGTCGGCAATACTGAACACCACGTGCATATCATGCTCGATAATAATCTTGGTCATACCGCCCTCTTTGATCTTTTTCAGTGTCTCGATAGTGCGGTTGGTATCGTGTCGCGCCATACCCGCAGTGGGCTCGTCGAGCAGTAATAGTTTGGGGTGTTGGATTAGGCACATCGCCAGTTCCAGTCGACGCTTATTGCCGCGTGACATGCTGCCAGCAAGGTCGTGCGCGTTGCCGTCTAGGGCCATCTCTTTAAGGAATGACATCGCCTCATCTTCGATCGCAGAATCTTTATGCAAGCTCTTAAACGGGTTGAATTTGAAATGGCCTTCGTGACGCGCCAGTGCCGGAACCATCACGTTCTGCAGGATGGTCAGATCGGTAAATATGGCGGGTGTTTGGAATACTCGGGAGATCCCCGCTTGGGTGATCTCATACGGTTTCTTACCGGTAATGATCTCACCGTTATAAGTGACCGTACCGCTATCGGGGATCAACTGACCGATACAAACGTTGAGCATGGTCGACTTGCCGGCACCGTTCGGACCGATGATGGCATGGACGGTACCCTCTTCAACATTCAGGTTCAGGTCGTTGAGGGCTTTGAGTCCACCAAAGGTCTTGAGGACACTTTTTACCTCTAATACATTTTTAGCCATGGGTTATGAATCCTCTCTGGCAGTATCGGCTGCGCTGTCATCACTCTTGCCAGTCAGCTTGTTGAACTTTGATTTAATCATGCCGAGGCCTTCCAATATGCCACCAGGCAAAAAGGCAACAACCAGCATAAACAGCAGACCCAAGGTCAAGTGCCAACCTTCACCGACGAACGGCTCGGTGATAAACACCATGGTGTGTTCTAGCCACGAGGGAAGGAAATCGAAAATGCCGTGCAGCACACTTTCGTTGATGGCAGAGAAGATGTTTTCGAAGTACTTGATAATGCCGACACCGAGCAGTGGTCCGAACAGCGTACCGACACCGCCAAGGATGGTCATTAGAACAACCTCCCCTGAAGCGGTCCATTGCATCCGTTCAGCACCGGCCAGTGGATCGGTGACTGCCATCAATGCGCCGGCTAGACCGGCATACATGCCGGAGATGATAAAGGCCGACAGCAGATAGGGGCGGGTACTATAACCGGTATAGTGCATCCTGTTTTGGTTGGATTTAATCGCTCGCAGTTTCAATCCGAAGGGTGAACGGAAGATCCGCAACGACACGTAAAAGCCCAGAATCAGCATCACCGCGCAGAAGTAAAAGCCCGAGTAGCCGCTCATGCTAAGACCGAATAGTTCTGTCTTTGGCAGGGCTCCACCGCTGGTTACCGCATCGAGAACACGGGGATCGCTGATGGTCAGCTGCAGACCGGTTTCACCATTGGTGATCGGTGTCAGTACCGAGTAGGCCAGGTTATAGGACATCTGGGCGAAGGCTAGCGTTAGGATCGAAAAGTAGATCCCGGAACGTCGCAGACTGACAAAGCCGATAATGGCGGCAAAAATACCGGCCAGCACCACACTGAACACGATCGCAGGCAGCACGTTCATGGTCAGTAACTTAAACGACCACACCGCGGTGTAGGAGCCAATCCCGAGAAAAGCAGCGTGGCCGAACGACAGGTAACCGGTGAGTCCGAAGAGAATGTTATAACCGACAGCGAAGATACCGAAGATCATAAATTTTTGCAGCAGGTCGGGATAACCTGCCCCTAAGGGTGTCATCCATATGGGCATGGTTAATACGACGGCTGCGAAGATGGCCATCAGCAGCCATTCGGGCATGAGTTTCACTTTATTCATCATCAGTCCTCCATCACCCCTTTCTTACCCATCAGACCGCGCGGTCTGACCAGTAGAATAATTACAGCAACCAGATAGATAATGATCTGATCGATGCCGGGGAAGATTGATTTGATCTCGTTCATTGAGGCGAAGGATTGCAGGATGCCGAGTAGGAATCCGGCCGCAACAGCGCCCTCCAGCGAGCCCATGCCGCCGACGACCACAACCACAAAACTCAGTACCAAGAAGTCCATGCCGAGGTGGTAATCAGGGGGCAATATGGGGGCGTACATCACCCCGGCGAGGCCGGAAACAACGGCCGCGAGACCAAAGATGATAGTAAAGCGCCGCTCGATATCGATACCTAGTAAGCCGACCGTTTCTTTGTCGTGGATACCTGCGCGTACCACCATGCCGAAGGTGGTGAATTTCAAAAACATGAAGACAGAAGTGATAACGATGCCAGCAAAGCCAAGATAGATCAGCCGCCACCAGGGATAGACCACCGATTCTCCGAGGCCGATAGCCACGCCGATGGCAGCACTACCGGAAAAGGCGTCGGGTGCTGGCGTTGGGATCGGGTTGGCGCCGAAGATCGAACGGATGATCTCCTGCAGCACGATCGCCATGCCGAAGGTGAATAGAATCTGTTCGGCGTGCGAGCGTTTGTAGAAGTGCCGAATCAGGCCTCGTTCCATCACCAGGCCGATCAGCAGCATGATTGGAACGGCTAGAACGAGTGATATCGGTACCGAATAATCGATGATCATGGTTCCGGTGTCACCAAACCAGATCTCTAGATAGGGTTGCTCTTTGAAAGCCTCAAAAAAGGTGATGCTTTCATCTTTGACCTTTTTAGAAAGTGTCAGTAGCTGGTTAATCGATACGGCACTGAATGCACCGAGCATGAAGATGGCACCGTGGGCAAAGTTGACTACCCCCAGTGTTCCAAATACTAGCGTCAGGCCAAGGGCGATCAGCGCGTAAGCGCCGCCCTTATCAAGGCCGTTAAGCACCTGAAGGAAAATTGTGTCCATAGCTCTCTCAACACTTATTGTTTTTGTTTGAAAAAGTGCGGAAGTACCGACCGTCTCCGGGAGACGATCGGTATTACTGCAGTACTACGTGATGATTAGACTTTGTAGGGTCCCAAGTCACCACCGAAGATCTTGGCATCGTACTCAACTTGAGAACGAGGCACTTCCTGAACGATCTCCAGTAGGTCGAATTGACTGCTTGGGTTTTGATTACCCTTCACGACCAATACATCCTTGAAGCACTGATGGTCTTCGGCGCGGTATTCGGTGGCACCGTTACCCATGCCGTCGAACTTGAGGCCTTCAAGTTGTTTGATCACCTCTGGTGGGTAGAAGCTGCCCGCCATTTCACAGGCGTTGGCATACAGTAGCGTTTGCACGTAGCACGTATGCGCTGCCTGCGAGGGTGGGAAACCGTACTCTTGACCGAACGACTTAACGAAGGCCTGTGAACCCGCATCTTGCAGCGCCCAGTTCCAGTTGGTAGTACCCAAAATGCCTTTGATGTTGTCGCCGGCACCCTGTGCCATTAGACGAGAGAACAGCGGCACAACGATCTGGAAATCCTTACCGTTCACCTGTTTGTCGCGCAGGCCGAACTGGATCGCTTGGGTCAGCGAGTTGATCATGTCCTTGCCGTAGTGGTTCAGGATCAGTACGTCGGCGCCCGAGTTAAGAACCGGGGTGATGTACTGGGAGAAGTCACCGGCACCTACAGGGGTGCGTACGGTCTTGGAGGTTTGCCAACCCAGTGCTTCGGTGGTGTTCTTGATCGACTCTTCCTGGGTCCAGCCCCAAGTATAATCGGCGGTGAGGTGATAGGCTTTACGCTCTTTGCCGTACTCTTTTTCCAGTACTGGGCCTAGCGCCGCACCCGACATATAAGCGTTAAAGAAATGACGGAAGCCATAACGACGCTTATCTTTACCGGTTGTATCGTTGGAGTGGGTTAGACCTGCCATAAAGATAACGCCCATCTCCTGAGCCAGTCCCTGTACCGCAACGGCTACACCGGAGGAGGAACCGCCGGAGAACATGATGACCCGATCCTTTTCGATCATCCGTTTGGCCGATGCACGAGCCGCATCCGATTTAGTTTGAGTATCACCGGTTACGTAGGTGACTTTCTTGCCGAGAATACCGTTTCCTTTTAGGTGCAACGGTTTCATGGTGTTGATCATGCCGCCGTCGCCTTCACCGTTAAGGTGTTTGACGGCGAGTTTAAATGCGCGCAGTTCGTCGGCACCTTCGTCTGCATAAGCGCCACTTTGTGGGACGTTGAATCCCAACGTTACGCTGCTTGCTGAACCAGGATCGTTACGGAACTCCTCTGCCCAGGCATCCTTGACATAAAACATCGGCATTGCCGCCGCTGCACCCATCGCTGCACCGGATTTCAGTACCGTACGACGAGAGCAGGAGGCATCATTTTTCTTGTTAGTACTCATTCTTATTTTTCTCCACAAAAAAGGAAAAGGGGTCGACCCGTTTCTACATTTATTGTTTAGGATTTAGAGTTAACTACCAAAAGCTTTGACGATTGGGTAACCGTCTGAGATTGCATGAGGTCAAAGCGCGTAATAAACAGGTCGCTCCCCGCTAGCGTTGTATCCGAGCATAAGCTATCAAAAGACTTAACATTGTTGTGTTGTGCCATACGCCGTTCTCCAGCTAATTCATCGGCAAACAATGTGCCTGACCTTGCTAAGTTTCAGTTAAGAAACTTAATTCAAGCCATCAACCCGAGGGTGTTGCAGGGTGTCGGGTTGGTCGGATACACATTGGGTTGTTGGTAACAAAAACAACCCACGACTTTCATTACACTTTTCCCCCTAATTGTTTTACCGCACTGAAAAGGGGTTGTGAACACGACCAAAGCCGTGTAGAACTGCTTCGTTTGTGCTATGTCACGAGTTTTGGTCTCTATTTTTTGGAGAAAAATCAGTTTATGGCTGCTATTAATCCTCTAATTAGGGGTATTAATCATTAGGTAAGGTTTATTTTAGACGGGTGATGAATATAATGGCCGCCCTGTTTTGAGGAGCTATTAATGAGTACTACTTCCGTCGCTGCTGCACCTGTATCACATAGCCATTTTGAAGATCTGTTTGCGTTAATATCGGGGACAACATTTGTCGCCCTGGGCGTTTTCTTGTTTACCCAGCAGGGCTTGCTGACAGGCGGTACTGCGGGTTTGGCGTTGCTGTTGACCCATGCTACCTCCTTGAGCTTCGGACAAATCTTCTTTTCCATTAATTTGCCTTTCTATTGGCTGGCTTGGAAACAGATGGGCTGGCGGTTTTGCTTGAATACCTTCGTCTCGGTCTTCACGGTTTCGGTGATGGTCGACTATGCCGGGATGGTGATCGAGGTTTCTCGGATTGATACTCTAACGGCGGCGATTATCGGTGGCTTTTTGATGGGGATGGGGATGCTTATTCTATTCCGCCATCGTTCTAGCTTGGGTGGATTGGGTATTCTTGCGCTGTTTTTACAGTCAAAGTACGGCATCCGCGCCGGCAAGTTTCAGATGGCTGTTGATTGCCTGATATTGATGTGTTCCTTCTTTATTGTTAGCTGGGAAATATTGCTGTTCTCAGTAGTTGGGGCGGCTGCGTTGAATATGGTCATCACCCTGAACCATAAGCCTGGCCGTTACCAGATCACCTAGCGGCTTTTACTTGCTCTATAATCGCTCACTCGGATTGAAAACTGCTAAGAGCTGTCGTATAACTGCTCTCCCTTCTACAACTTTGGTAGCTGTTTTATGAGCATCGATGAAGGCTTGTTTGAGCAAAACCGGCAGTGGGCCGACACCATCAAGCGGGAAGATCCGGGCTTTTTTAAACGACTTTCCGAACAGCAGAGCCCCGAAATTCTCTGGATCGGTTGCTCTGATAGTCGTGTCCCCGCCAACGAATTGCTGCGACTGGCTCCGGGTGAAGTGTTTGTACACCGTAATATCGCTAACGTCGTGGTACATACCGACCTAAATTGCCTATCGGTGATCGAGTATGCGGTGGAGGTCCTCAAGGTCAAACATGTCATTGTCTGTGGCCATTATGGCTGCGGCGGGATTCAAGCTGCGCTAGAGACGCGCGAGCACGGGTTGATTGATAACTGGCTGCGTCATATTAAAGATGTCTATCGCTTTCATCGTGACCAGCTTGAGGCCTGCACCACTGGTAAACAAAAAGTTGATCGACTGTGCGAGTTGAATGTGATCGAGCAGGTGGCCAACGTCTGTCATACCAGCATCGTCCAAAAAGCCTGGTCAGCAGGACAAGAGTTGACCGTGTACGGTTGGGTCTACAGCATCGAAAACGGCATTCTCAAAGACCTGTCGGTGACGGTCAGCGATTCATCTGATATATCTGATCTTCACCGGATGTGCTGAGTCGATTGTAGTGTTGCGGGTTGCCGCCAAGGTTGAACTTGGCATCCGCTGGCGCTGGCTGAATCAAATATTTACCTGCTGCAAAAGATCGGATCACAGCATCGCGCCGCCGTTGTAACCTTGCAGTGGATTGCGGCTAATAGCTGCAGCCTAGGCCTGGTTTCAGAGCAGCTCAGGCCTTGCCGGACTTATTCTGAAGCACCGTAAGATTTTCCTAGCTTATTTCCTTTCGAAATAATCCTATAGCTATTCTAGCTAAGCGTTGCTGGTTTGCTTGGTCATACCTGACTAAGGTTTGTGTATAGGCAGGATAGCCCGTCTTATCGCTTCCGCGAATCGCTGTATTCCCCTCCTTGATATTTTCTAAGTGTTTTGAGCCGGTTGTAAGGCTTGTTTATTTGTCGCCTGTTGTGGCCGTTTGTCCCGCCATTGTCTGCAGGCTGTGTTGTTGTATGTGCTGAAAAAGGCTTGCCGCTGGTTGGTGTGAGCAATGCCTGTATAGGAGGGAACCATGGCTCACTCTGATAAAGCCACTAAGCGAAGCCCTAAGAAGCTTCCAGGCGACCGTTTTCTTACCGTACTTTATGCCTCGGACCGCGACTGCTTGGCGCGTTTGCTTCGCAACGAAATACTGGACGTCGGCCCGATCCAGTCGCGAGCCGATGCGGATGAGATTGAGGTTCACCTGTACGTCGATACAAGCAAGATCCAGCTTCTGAAGAAGGCGGGTTGGAAACTTGAGGTGCGAGAAAACCTAAGTGAAATAGGCCGCAAGCGGCAAAAAGAGGTGGGTAAAGGCGACCGCTTTGATGGAGGGAGAATTATACCAACCGGGTTGGGCAAGAAAATTTGAAGGGAGGCAGGTCATGTCCTATTTAAATGTTACCGAAATCGAGTCAGCCCTTCAGGGCCTTAGCACCGCATACCCCAGTTTGTGCCAACTGATTACTTTACCTAATGCTACTCATGAGGGGCGCACCAGTCATGCCATTCGGTTGGCACTGGGGCCGCTCGACAACCGCCAGGCGATGCTGTTTATCGGCGGCCAGCATGCCCGTGAATGGGGCAGCGGTGAAATTTGTGTCAACTTCGCTACCGATCTGCTCGAAGCTTACGACCTAGGCACCGGCCTAGTGTACGGCGGTCAGAGCTACACGGCTGCGCAGGTGCAGCAGCTGTTACAGCAGAGTCAGGTCTTTGTGTTTGCCTGCGTTAATCCCGATGGCCGCAACCACAGCCAGACCAGCTTTGCGATGTGGCGCAAAAACCGCAATCCGGTCAATGCGGTCGACTTGAATCGCAATTATGATTTTGTCTGGGACTTTAATAGCGCGTTCTCGCCAGCGGCATTTGTATCGGTTTCCGACGATCCGACAAGCGACGTTTACCACGGCACTGCGCCGTTTTCCGAGCCGGAGACCCAGAATGTTCGTTGGCTACTGGATAGCTACCCCCAGATTCGCTGGTTTATCGACATCCACAGTTACAGCCAGCTGCTCTATCACGCATGGGGCGACGACGAGAATCAGACGGCAGTGGCTAGCCAGAACTTTCTCAATCCGGCCCATCATGGTGCCCGCGGCGTTGCAGGGGATGCGTATGGCGAATATATCCGTGCCGGAGATCTGGCCGCGTCGAGCTGCCTTACCGGACAGATGCAGAGTGCATTGCAGGCGGTGCGAGGGATTAACTATTCGACCGGGCAGAGCTACGATCTGTACCCAACCTCGGGTACTGCTACCGACTACCCTTACAGCCGTCATTTTGCCGACCCGAGCAAGACCCGCACCCTGGGCTTTCTGATCGAGTGGGGCAGCGAGTTTCAGCCGCCGTGGGCGGAGATGGAAAACATCATCCTCGACGTGTCGTCGGCGCTGGTCGCTTTTGCGTTGGCGGCACCTTGCGTCTGTTCTATCGTCGATGCCAATTTGTTAACCCCTGTGGTCAACTTTAATGACATCCCCGAGGGCGAGCTGACACCGCGGGCGATCGTATTCTCGGTGACTAGCTGTGGTGCGGCTAGCTTTCAGATCGTTTCAGGGCCGACCACGCTGACTGGACCGGGTAGCTTCGGTACCCTGGCTAGCCCCTCCGCATCGTTGCCCGCCGTGGGCTCGCTGACGACCCGAGAGTCACGGTTGTGGTTGTCGCATACAGGCACCAGTGAGGGGGATGTGACCACTGGCACTGTGACGGTACAGCTGGTCGAAACCGGCGAGCAGTGGATCATCCCGCTGTCTGCCAACACCATCGCTCGGCCTACTGTCGGCACGGTGTTGGTGCTGGACCAAAGCGGTTCGATGGAGTGGCCATCGGGGTTACCAGGTTTTTCTGCGCGCAACGATGTACTCAAGTTTGCCGCGCCAGTGTTCGTCAACCTGCTGCACGAGGATAACGGCCTCGGCATCGTCGCTTTTGATCACAATGCCTATGATCGAATGAGTGTGCAGACGGTTGGACCGGTCGGGCCATTCGACCCGGTTCGCGCCACCGCGCTAGGGGTGATCGGTACCCACACGCCAAACCCGCTCGGTGGCACCGCCATCGGTGATGGGGTCGAGAGCGCCCACAATCTACTTGGCTTGGCGACCGGGTATGATGAGCAGGCGATGGTGGTGTTTACCGACGGCGACGAGACAGCCGCCAAGTATATCAACCAGGTGACACCGCTGATTAACGAGCGGGTGTTTGCCATCGGCCTGGGTACCGCAGAGCAGATCAAACCTGTCGCGCTGACCGCGTTGACCAACGGTACCGGCGGTTATCTGCTGTTGACCGGCGTGGTGGGCCCCGACGACCTGTTCCGGCTCAGCAAGTACTACCTGCAGATCCTGGCGGGAGTCACCAATTACGATATCGTGCTGGACCCGGAGGCGGCGATCAAACCCGGTCAGGTCCACCGTATTCCGTTCTACCTCAATGAAGCCGATATCGGCGTCGATACCATCCTGCTTGGCGAGGCCAACTTGCCGTTGGTCCGCTTTGCGCTGGAAACGCCGGCGGGCGATCTGATCGATCCCGGCGTGGCCGGGGTCAGCCCCAGCATCGACTTTGTCAGCGCTCAGGGGGTCTCCTTCTACCGGATGTCGCTGCCGGTGCCGATCGGCGTAGCAGGCGCCAGTGCCGGGAAGTGGCACGCGGTACTCAAGGTCGACGAAAAATACTACAAACGCTACCTGGCAACGCTGGTCGACCAGCCTCAGTGGTACCAGCAGGTCGCCGCCCATGGGGTTCGCTACAGCCTCAGTGTGCAGTCGTATTCTGGTTTCCGGTTGCAAGCGCGGTTACTGCAGAGTTCTAACCAACCGGGGGCGTCACTAACGGTGCGGGCGGTGCTGACCGAGTACGGCTTGCCAGTGGAGGGTGCCAGGGCTCAGGTTCGCGCCGAGTTTTCCCGTCCCGACGGCACCAGCGGGGTGCTGACGCTGCACGAAGAGGCACCGGCAACGGGTATCTATGTTGGCGATATGGTTGCGGCGCTATCGGGGGTTTACCCGTTCAGAGTATTGGTCAATGCCACTACGATGCGGGGGCGTGCGGTAACCCGCGAGCATCTGCTCAGTGGCGCGGTATGGCAGGGTGGCGATACGCCTCCGCCTGGCGGCCGGGTTGATCCTGATGATGACAGAGAAAAACTCTGCCAGCTGCTCGGGTGCTTGTTAAGCCGCAAGGTGATCGAGCCCGATCTGGAGAAACGTTTGAAGGAGGCTGGCCTCAATCTAGATGAGCTTAGGCACTGCCTCAAAGTCTGCTGCCGCGATACAAACAACCCGTCCTGAATGACGAAAATAGGGTGTGTGACGGATCCAGACTTGCTGTTTTTTTGAGGTCGTTATTGAGATTGTCGTTAGCAAAAGTTGTTAGCAGATGATGTATGGAATGCTTGTAAGGGGTTTGTTGCAGGAGGATAAGAGTCATGGGTATCAATCAGCTTTTCACCCAGCAGGGCATGTTTCCGGGCACCGACCGGCAGATCACTTTCAGCGCTGAAAACGAGTCGCGTAGCGAGTCGTCGGTGGCGATCAACCCTAAAAACCCACTGCATATGATCGCCGTTTCGAAAAAGTTCAGTAATCCCGAATGGTACTGGTTTACCGTCGAGCCGATGGTCACCAACGATGGTGGCTACAACTGGTACCCGTTGCCACTGCCGCAGCCAGCGGGTGGCAACGGCTGGACCGACCCGGTGATCAGCTTCGACCATCAGGGTAACGCCCATCTGGTGCTGGAACCGATCAGGTTTGTCCAGCCCGATACCGATCAGATTCCCGATATCGAGGTGACCGGCATCAAGGCCTTCCGGCTGCCTTACGGGGGCAGCAGTTGGGTTGGCCCACAGCAGCTGATCGTCGGCCGGGAGCTTAACGGGCAGGATGATAAACCCTGGATCGCCTGCGACTATGGCAAAGCCTCGCCCTGGAGTAGTGGCTCTTCGGGCTGGACCAGTATCGCGTCGCCGTGGCAAGGCAATATCTATATCGTCTGGGGGGTTGGCGGTGGGCTCAATTTCGCCCGCAGCACCGACGCCGGTGTCAGCTGGACTGGTGCCGGTAATCTCAATGCTGGCGATAATGTTCCCGGCACCAGCAACGCCTGGGCGCCGGAGGTGACGGTGGGCAATGGTGGCGTGATCCATGTGGTCTGGCATACCCCCGGATCGGCGTCGATCCTGTACGTCCGCTCACTCGACGGCGGCGAAACGTTCGAGCCGCAGCAGACCATCGTCAATGGCGTGCAGGGGCTGCGCTCGCCACCGTTGACCCGCATCGGGTCCTGGCCGGAATTTCCCGGCGGTAAATTCCGTATCGTCACTCTCTGCACCGGCTGCGCCACCGGCAACCGCTTTCTGGTGGCTTGGTCTGACATGCGCGAGGGTTTTGCCCGCATCTACTACCACTACAGCGACGATGCCGGGGCAAGCTGGGCCCCTTCGTCGGGGCAACCGTTGTGGCCGTCGCTGTCCGCCACCAGCGCGGTGCAGCAGTTTCATCCACAGATGGTTGTTGATGGCAAAGGCGTGATCGGCTGCGCCTTTTACGAGTTCGGACAGCAGCCACCATCGACCCAGTACCGCATCAGAACCCGTATCATGGGGTCGTTCGACGCTGGTAGCAGTTTTGGCCTGCCGGCCAACGTCTCCGATAACCCCTGGGATCCGGCGGTGAACGCCCCCTGGGCCCATTTCAATCCCAATGACACCTTTATCGGTGAGTATTTCGGACTCGACGGCGGACCGGACGGTTTCGAGCTAGTCTGCACCGACACCCGCACCGGCGTGCAGGAACTGTTCTACGACCATATCGACACCAGCAAGGTGGATGCGCCGTCCTGGTTTACCGAGGGTATCGTCGCGACTTTTATGAGTCCGGGGGTTGGATTGGGAGCGGGTGGCTTTGTCATTGTCGGCGGCAAAATTGTCAAAGTGCCGCCGCATGATCCGGTGTACTCACTGTTGCAAACGATCGTTACCCTGGATGCGGCCCAGGAGATAGACCATCCAGCGGGGAAGAAACTGGTGAAAAAGGTCGGCGCAGTGCTGGTCGATATTGCCGCAGATATCGCCAAGGGGCAGCGCCAGCGATAATGTGGTTATTGATATTTGCAACACCGGGCTGTAATCGCACAACGGAATCAACCTGAGTTATTCAACCCCATCCATCCTGGCAGGGGCAATATGCCGTTATTTTATAGCGGCGGTGATTTCCTGCATCGCAATGGTCGTGTGTTTACAGAGCTGTTTTTTGCACAGTAAGAACTGGGAACTTGGCCGTCTGTAGACTATAACTCCTTGAACGAATTGATTGATTTCCAATGCTAACGGACTGTTTGACCATTTTGGCCAACCAGAGTGCGGCTTAGACAAACGGGAGACAAGCATGAAAATAGGGGTCCCTAAGGAGATACACAAGGGCGAAAAGCGGGTGGCGACGACGCCGCTGCTGATCAAACAGCTCCAGCAGATGGGCTACGAGGTTGCGGTGGAGTCGGGGGCAGGCAAGAGCGCTAAGTTCCTTGATGAGGCATACCGTGAAGCGGGTGCCGAGATTATAGAGGGCACCGAAGCGCTTTGGGCCGCCAGCGATATCGTTCTCAAAGTACGGCCGCCCGAAGAGCACCCCGAGCTGGGTAAGCACGAGGCTGACCTGCTGAATGAGGGTGCGATCCTGACCAGCTTTTTGTGGCCGGCGCAGAACCCCGAGTTGATGGAGCGATTGGCAGCGCGTAAAGCTAGCGTGCTAGCGATGGATTCGGTACCTCGAATCAGTCGTTCACAGCGCTGCGACGCACTCAGTTCGATGGCCAACATCTCCGGCTACAAAGCGGTGGTCGAAGCATCCAACCAGTTTGGCCGTTTTCTTAACGGTCAGATTACTGCGGCCGGACGTGTGCCGCCTGCCAAGGTTCTGATTATCGGTGCTGGCGTTGCTGGTCTGGCCGCAGTGGGTACTGCTGGCCGGATGGGGGCGATTGTGCGTGCGTTCGATACGCGTCCTGAGGTGAAGGAGCAGGTCGAGAGTATGGACGCCGAGTTTCTGACCGTCGAGATCGAAGAGGAGTCCAGCGGTGGTGGCGGTTACGCCAAGCAGATGTCGAAAGAGTTTATCGATGCCGAGATGGCGCTGTTCCGCGAGCAGGCCAAAGAGGTCGATATCATCATCACTACTGCGTTGATTCCGGGCAAGCCAGCACCGAAATTGATTCTCAAAGATATGGTCGAGTTGATGGCCGAGGGTAGCGTGATTGTCGATCTGGCTGCCGAGCAGGGCGGCAACTGCGAGCTGACCGTGCCGGGTAAAGTGGTGACACGCAAGGGCGTTTCAATTATTGGTCACACCGATCTGCCCAGCCGATTGCCAACCCAAGCTAGCCAGCTCTATGCCACCAACGTCCGCAACGTGCTATCCGAGTTGACGCCGGATAAAGACGGTACGCCTAACTTCAATATGGAAGACACCATTGTTCGGGGGACCACGGTGATCCATCAAGGTGAGATCATCTGGCCCGCGCCTCCACCGCAGATTTCGGTTGCGCCGCCCAAACCTAAGATCGAACCACTGCCTGAACCCGAACCGATGTCGGCAGGCAAGCGCAGCGCGATTACGTTTGGTTCGATGGGGATCGCGATGGTGTTGCTGCTGATGCTGGGTAATGTCGCACCGCCAGCGTTTATGTCGCATCTGATTGTGTTTGTGTTGGCCTGTTTTGTTGGTTGGCAGGTGGTCTGGTCGGTGACTCCGGCGTTGCATACGCCGTTGATGAGCGTCACCAACGCGATCAGTGGCATCATCATTATCGGCGCCTTACTACAGGCAGGCTCGGGTAGTGTTAGCGTTGCTGTACTGGCCTTTGTGGCGACCCTAATTGCCAGCATCAATATCGCCGGTGGTTTCTATGTGACTCAGCGGATGCTGAAAATGTTCGTAAGGGAGGATTGAAAATGGGTGGATTAGTTACTTCAGCCTATATCGGCGCTAGCATCCTGTTTATCCTTAGTCTCGGTGGTTTGAGTCATCAAGAGAAGGCGCGACGGGGCAATGTCTACGGTATCGCCGGCATGGCACTGGCGATCTTGGCGACGTTGGCCAGCGATCAAGTTTCAGGCCTGGGCTGGATCATTGTTGCGATGGTCATCGGCGGGGCGATCGGCGTTTATTTTGCCGTTAAAGTGCAGATGACTGAGATGCCCGAATTGGTTGCGATGATGCACAGCTTCGTCGGTTTGGCGGCCGTTCTGGTGGGTTATGCCAGCTATATGGATCCGGGGATTCATTTCAGCGGGGCAGAAAAAACCATCCATGACTTCGAGATTTATATTGGCATTCTGATCGGTGCCGCGACCTTCTCGGGTTCGATCATCGCCTTTGGTAAATTGCGTGGCATTGTCAGAAGCAAACCTTTGCTACTGCCAGGACGGCATTACCTCAACCTTGGTGCGCTGTTCTTGTGCATCATCTTTGGTAGTAGCTTTATTGGTGCAAGCGATAGTGCGATGTTCCCACTGTTCCTGATGACGCTGATAGCGTTGGCGTTCGGGGTGCACATGGTGATGGCGATCGGTGGTGCTGATATGCCGGTTGTGGTGTCGATGCTTAACAGTTACTCGGGCTGGGCTGCTGCAGCGGCCGGATTCATGCTATCGAATGACCTGTTGATCGTGGTCGGTGCATTGGTGGGGTCCAGTGGCGGCATTCTGAGCTACATCATGTGCCGGGCGATGAACCGTAACTTTGTCAGCGTGATTCTTGGTGGCTTTGGTGCGGTGGCGTCAACGGGAGGTGCTTCCGACGAGGAGCAGGGCGAGGTCTCTCCGACCAGTGCAGAGGAGGTGGCAGATATGCTCTCCAATGCGGGCAGTGTTGTCATCGTACCGGGTTACGGCATGGCGGTAGCGCACGCTCAGCACCCGGTCGCAGAAATTACCAAGAGCTTGCGTGCCAAAGGGGTTGAAGTACGTTTTGCAATCCACCCGGTTGCGGGGCGTATGCCTGGGCATATGAACGTGTTGCTGGCTGAAGCCAAGGTACCGTACGACTTAGTACTGGAGATGGATGAGATCAATGACGATCTGCCCGATACCGATGTGGTACTGGTTATTGGTGCTAATGACACGGTCAACCCCTCTGCAGCAGAGGACCCTGGCAGCCCGATTGCAGGGATGCCGGTGATCGAGGTCTGGAAAGCCCATACCGTAGTGGTGTTCAAGCGCTCAATGGCGACGGGTTACTCGGGTGTTGAGAACCCGCTGTTCTTCAAAGACAACACTCGGATGCTGTTTGGCGATGCACGCGATAGTGTTGATGAGATCTTTAAGAATCTTTAACGCCAGTTAAGCCATTTGGTGGCACAAAAAAAACCGGGCCTAGGCCCGGTTTTTTAATTGAAGCGAAGGTTAACCTCCGACAGCGCTTTTGATTCGAGTGATCGCTTCTTCCAAGACCTTCATGCTGGTCGCAAAAGAGAGTCTCATCTGACCGGGTGCGCCGAATGCAGAACCAGGCACCAGTGCCACGCCGGCTTCGTTGAGCAGGAACTCGGCCAAGGCGACATCGTCTTCAAAAGCGGGATTGTTATCGATGATCTTCTGAAAGCTCGGAAAAGCATAGAAGGTGCCATCGGCCGGGATGCACTCAACCCCTTCGATCTCGTTTAAAGCCTCGATGACGAAGTCATGGCGATGCTTGAATGCCACCAGCATCTCTTTGACGCAATCTTGCGAGCCTTCCAGGGCCGTTTGAGCGGCAACCTGAGAGATTGAGGTGGGGTTCGACGTGCTTTGCGATTGCACCTTCTTCATTGCACCGATCAGCTTCTGCGGACCTGCCGCGTAGCCGATTCGCCAGCCTGTCATCGAGTAAGCCTTGGATACGCCATTCAGCACGATGGTGCGATCGTACAGTTCGGGGCAAGCCATCAAAATGTTGCAGAACGGCTCGTCGGCCCAAAGGATATGCTCGTACATGTCGTCGGTCGCGACCAGCACATTCGGGTGCTTGAGCAACACCTGCCCCAGCGCCACGAGTTCGGCGCGAGTATAGGCCACACCGGTTGGGTTCGATGGACTGTTGAGAACCACCATCTTGGTTTTGGGGGTGATCGCCATCTCAAGCTGCTCGGGCGTTAGCTTAAAACGCTGTTCTTGCGAGGTACGCACGATGACGGGGATGCCATCGGATATCGCGATCATATCCGGGTAGGAGACCCAGTATGGAGCAGGGATAACCACTTCGTCACCGGGATTGATCAGCGCTAAGGAGAGGTTGAAAAAGCTCTGCTTACCACCGCACGAGACCAAAATCTGATTGGGCTGGTAGTCCAGGCCATTGTCATTCTTGAATTTGTTGATAATGGCGTGCTTCAGCGCAGGCGTGCCATCGACAGCGGTATATTTGGTGAAGCCTTCGTTGAGGGCGTTAATGGCAGCGTTTTTAATATGCTCGGGGGTGTCGAAATCGGGCTCACCCGCACCCAACCCGATTATGTCTTTACCGGCGGCGCGCAGTTCGGCTGCTCGGTTGGTAACGGCCAAGGTTGGTGATGGCTTGATGTTGTTGACGCGATCGGAAAGTTGCAGGTCCAAGCTTGAGTCCTCTCAAAAGAGCTGATCATAGTGATTTCGGTTAACCATCTGTCCAGAACCTATAAACCCATCGATGTGGGTGCTAACAGGTCTGAACAAACCGTATAATTGTACAGATTCGTTTTAACTCAGGAAACTGCATGCCCCGTTTATTTGAAGTCAATTCGCGCTTTAACCCTGCGGGCGATCAGCCGGTTGCCATTAGTCAGTTATCGAAAGGCATTCATGCGGGGTTAGCTGCGCAAACGCTACTCGGTGTAACCGGTTCGGGTAAGACTTTTACCATTGCTAATGTGGTGGCTGAAATGCAGCGACCGACCATAGTAATGGCGCCCAACAAGACCCTGGCAGCGCAGTTATATGGCGAGTTTCGTGAGTTTTTCCCCAAGAATGCGGTGGAGTATTTCGTCTCTTATTACGATTACTATCAGCCCGAAGCTTATGTCCCCGCGTCTGATACCTATATCGAGAAAGACTCCGCCATTAACGAGCATATCGAACAGATGCGACTGTCGGCGACCAAGGCGCTGCTCGAACGTAAAGATGCCATTATTATTGCCTCGGTATCGGCGATCTATGGCTTGGGTGACCCCAAGGCGTATCTGAAAATGATGTTGCATCTGGACCGTGGCGATAAGGTTGATCAGCGCACGATTCTGCGTCGTTTGGCAGAGATCCAATACTCCCGCAATGACGTTGAGCTGCACCGCGCTACCTATCGGGTTCGTGGTGATGTGATCGATGTCTTTCCGGCGGAGTCGGAAAAAGACGCCATCAGGATCGAGTTGTTTGACGATGAAATCGAGTCGTTGAGCTATTTTGATCCACTGACCGGAGAGACCTTACGCAAGGTGCCACGGGTCACGGTTTATCCCAAATCCCATTACGTGACCCCGCGTGAGACGTTGCTCGAGGCTGTCGAACAGATCAAAGTTGAGCTCAAAGGGCGGCTGGAGCAGTTGCGTGAAGCCAATAAACTGGTTGAAGCTCAACGGCTGGAACAACGCACCCAGTTCGATATCGAGATGATCATAGAGCTGGGCTACTGCACTGGCATCGAGAACTACTCGCGCTATCTGTCTGGGCGCGGAGCAGGCGAAGCGCCGCCGACGCTGTTCGACTATCTCCCCGACGATGCTTTGTTAGTGGTCGACGAGTCGCACGTTACCATTCCTCAAATAGGCGCCATGTATAAGGGTGACCGATCGCGTAAGGAAACGCTGGTTGAGTACGGTTTCCGGATGCCGTCAGCGTTGGACAACAGACCGATGAAATTCGAAGAGTGGCAGCAGCGAGCACCACAGGCGATCTTTGTTTCTGCCACGCCCGGAAAATATGAAGCCGAGCACGCAGGACAGGTAGTCGAACAGGTGGTTCGTCCGACCGGTCTGGTTGATCCTGAACTGGAAGTACGCCCCGCCAGTACCCAGGTTGATGACTTGTTATCTCAGATACACCAGCGAGTGGTCAAAGGTGAGCGCGTACTGGTGACGACGCTGACCAAACGTATGTCTGAGGATCTAGCCGAGTATCTTGATGAGCACGGTGTGCGGGTGCGCTACCTGCATTCGGATATCGATACGGTTGAGCGAGTCGAGATTATCCGTGATCTGAGAATCGGCGTGTTTGATGTGCTGGTAGGGATCAACCTGCTACGCGAAGGGCTCGATATGCCTGAGGTATCGTTGGTGGCGATACTTGATGCCGACAAAGAGGGATTTTTACGGTCGGAGCGTTCACTGATCCAGACCATCGGCCGGGCGGCGCGTAACCTCAACGGTAAAGCGATCCTTTACGCCGACCGAATTACCGGCTCGATGCAGCGCGCGATTGACGAGACCGAACGGCGCCGGGTCAAACAGCAGGCACACAATGAGGCCCATGGCATCGTACCCAAGAGCATCACCAAGTCGATCGCCGATATTATGGAAGGAGCACGGATACCGGGTAAGAAAACGGCAAAAAGTGGCCGTAAAGTGGCTGAGCCGAAGGCCGAATACGCTGTTGATCCGGCGCTGATGTCGCCGAAAGAGTTGAGTAAGGCGCTGACTCGGCTCGAAGATAAGATGTACGAGGCGTCAAAGAGTCTAGAATTTGAGCAGGCAGCGCATTATCGAGACCAGCTTCAGCGCTTAAAACAGCATGCGTTGGTGGGTTAGCAAGATATCCTAAAAAGGGGAAGTATCGAGTGCTGGTTGGCAAATTGATATTTGACAACTGTCGCTAACAGAGCGACTGAGCAAACAGCAAAATGTAGTGATTCTGTGGCGTTACGCAGAGTGGTTATGGATGGCCCGCAATCCTTTCGCATTATCAAAGGGCCATCATCATGCAGTTAAAAACAAAACTCAGTTTACTTCTTCTCGTTCCTTTGCTCGCACTGGCGTTAATCAGCGGTCAGTCGGTCATCGATTCTATGACTCAAGCTCAGCAAGCCACTGCGGTGAAACGCTCGGTCGAGTTGTCGGTTCAAATTAGCAACCTTGTTCATCAAACGCAGAAAGAAAGAGGTGCTTCGGCGATCTTTTTGAGTAGCCAGGGCAGTCGCTACGGATCGGAGCTGTCGGCTCAAAGCCAGCAGACAGACCTGCAGCGTCAAGCATTGCTTCAAACGCTCGCTCAACTCGATAGGCAGAGCTACCCGGCAAACTTTCTAAAACGTTTGGGATCGGCTGAAACTCAACTTAAGCGGCTTGATCAGGTCCGCCAACAGGTTTCGTCTCAGTCAATTAAACTGGCGGACGCGTTAGCCTATTACACCGCTATGAATGGCCTGTTTTTAGATTCGGTCGCGCAGACATTGGAGGTTTCCCCCAACGCCGATGAAGCTGCTGCCATCATGGCCTATGCCAATTTTCTCAAAGCCAAAGAGCGTGCTGGCATCGAGCGTGCGGTTTTGAGTGCGGTGTTTACCGCCGACCGGTTTAGTGGGGCCTTGTACCCAAAATTTATCGCGCTAGTGAGCGAGCAACAGCTACTGTTAGCCGGCTTTGAAGCCCTGGCGGTACCCGAGCTGATTGATGCGTACCAAGCGGCTACACGGTCGGCAAGTTTCAGCCAAGTGGCTGAGATCAGGTCGATTGCGATGGGCAAGGCCGAAAGCGGTGGTTTTGGCGTTGATGCTTCGACATGGTTCGACACCATCACCGTCAAGATCAACGCGCTGAAAGCGTTGGAGGATCAGGTTGCCGCAGCGTTAATAGCTTCGGCCTCCGAAGCCTTGCACCAAGCCGATCAGCGAGCGCTGGTCATTTCGGTGATGACCGTGGCGATGCTACTGGTGATCAGTCTTGCAGGGTTTCTACTGTTTAGGCATATCTTTAATGATATCCAGAATCTGATCCGACATCTGATGGAGATCGCCGAGGGCGAGGGCGATCTTACCCAACGCTTAACGGTTAAACGGGATGATGAGCTGGGCAGCCTGGCGCGCTGGTTCAATACTTTTCTGGATAAGTTGCATCCCATTATCAGCGACCTGGTTACCCACGTAGGACATGTCCAGTCGGCGGCATCCGATGGCTCACACATCTCGATTCAAACCAACGAGAAGATCCAGCAGCACCAGCTTGAAGTGGATCAGGTGGTGACCGCAATCACCGAACTTTCGGCAGCGGCGCAGGAGGTAGCGGGTAACACCAGCCAAGCGGCCGAAGCTGCCCGGCACGCCAATACTTCCGCCCTCAAAGGTAAGGACCTGGTGAAGCAGTC
>JBALWS010000213.1:0-4163 GCA_036960405.1 Halopseudomonas sp.
AGTATCTTCTGTCGATATGATCTGATTTCGGGCGCGGGTCATGACTGGTACCTCACATCCTTGTTTGAGGGTAAAACTCAGTATAGATCATGATCCGTAATCGTATGCCTGTCCTCTACTGCTAGTAGTATGCCTGTCCTCTACTGCTAGTAATCGTATGCCTGTCCTCTACTGCTTTATCGGTCCTAGCTAGTAGTGCTTTGAGGGTAAAGCTCAGTATAGATCATGATCAGTAATCGTATGCCTGTCCTAGCTAGTTCTCATCCAGAAACGATAACTTATTGAAATAAAATAAAATAACAACCAGAAAAGAAGAAAGTTCTCCGATGGTTTATATATAATCAAAGTACACAACTACCTGATTTATATATAAAAAACCAACCACCGGAGGATGCAATGCGCAAAAAACACATTCCGCAAATAAGCTTACTCGAATTTTTTTGTGAACACGAGACCGGGCAACAACTTAAAGCTATTTCCTCTCGCCTTGATGCTCAGCCATTGATACTAGATCTGGCTGCCAAAGTCCTTATTCGCGCAAATACTCAGCTGACCGGACGAAACGGTCTGAGCGTTGATTCCATCGTTCGAGCCGCCTTACTCAAGCAGATGATGGGATTAAGTTATGACGAACTTAGCTTCTATCTTGCGGACTCCCTTAGTTACCGGAGCTTTGCTCGCATTGAAGGTTCGCCTTCCAAATCCTGCCTGCAGAGCTGTATTAGTTTGATCGATGCTCAGACCTGGGAAGAGATCAATCATCTGATATTGGCAGACGCCGTCAGAGAAGGGATTGAAAAAGGTCGCACGGTGCGGATTGACAGCACTGTGACGGAAACCCACATACATCCTCCAACGGACAGTGCCTTATTATGGGATTGCGTCCGGGTCATGGTTCGGCAGCTCACGACGCTGCGAGAAGCATTCACGCCAGACGGCTTTAACTTTCGTAACCGCGGCCGCTCAGCAAAACGAAAAATGCGCCACATTGAGTTCACCCGAGGTGCCAATAAAACGAAGTTGCATAAAGAACTGCTCAAGCTCACCCGCCAGACTAAAAGTGATCTGATGGTAGGGCTGTTACTGACTCAGGGCGTTCAGCAATCGCCTTTGCCGATAGCGTTTCAGCTGGAGATAGAAGCCTTGATAACCCTGACTGAAAAAGTAATCGATCAAACTGAACGCAGGGTCTTGCAAGGCGAGTCGGTTCCTCACCATGAAAAAGTGGTCAGCATCTTCGAGCCCCATACCGATATCATCGTTAAAGGCGGTCGAGATATACAATACGGCCATAAGCTAAACATCACGACCGGGAAAAGTGGTCTGGTGTTGGATATACAGGTAGAACAAGGTAACCCGGCGGATACAGCGCGATTATGCCCAATGATTGAAAGGCAGAAAAACATTTATGGCCGGGTGCCCCGACAAGTGGCTGTTGATGGGGGCTATGCAAGCATGGCGAATCTGGAGCAAGTAAAAGCGATGGGCGTAAAGGATGCTGCGTTCCATAAACAGCGAGGGCTTAAGGTCGCTAATATGGTGAAAAGCAGCTGGGTTTACAAAAAGCTGTGTGACTTCCGGGCTGGTGTCGAAGGCAATATCTCCTGCTTGAAGCGACGCTATGGATTATCCAGATGTACCTGGCGTGGTCTGAAGAAATTCAAAGCCTATGTCTGGTCGTCTACGGTGGCCTATAACCTGATGCAGCTCGCGCGAGTTAGCCCCGCGAACTGAAGTCAGCCAGTTTTAACTTACACTAAATCAGAACAGTCTGAGGGTCTCGCATGCCTGAAAAAAGCCAAGACAGGCTTTAACAGACACGTGTCACGCTCGGTACTTGGTTGCAAACTAATTCAGAAATGTTGGGTGTAATTATCCACGGGCAAATATTTCGTGCCCGCCAAAAAAATGCTGTTTCAGGACAGGCACTAGCTAGTTCTCATCCATAAACAGCTTGTTTTACAGATAGTGTTCGTGGTCGAGAGGACTAATTTGGCCCTTCTCGGACCTCCTTTGGTCTATTTCAATCCATTTTTCGGCCATTGGTAGCTGCTTGATCCCCCGCCTACGATTTCCGGCCATAGCGATTCATCGGTCCGTTGCCGACAAGGTTTTCGCTGTTGTCACTGATTTGGCTGGGGGGTTACGCGGCTTGGAGTCGCGAGAATACCGCTAAGTTATGTGCCACCACCGACGACCAGATATATGCCTTAAAATGATCTAAACCCTTCCAGCTACAACGCCCCAGACCGTAGCTGCGCTTGAGGTAGGAGATACCGGCTTCGACACCCGCGCGGAAGTTTCGCAGCTTGCGATAAACCCAGTCACTCTTCGCCATCTGCTCAACCTTCAGACCCTTCTTCTTGTGGAAGGCCACATCTTTCACGCCTTTGGCTTTGGCCTGCTGTACATTATCTTTGCTGGCATAACCGCCGTCGGCCGCCATTTGGCGCGGAGCCCGACCATAAATCTCAATCTGCCGCTCCAGTAACGGGATAAAACGCTCGCTATCCGCAGGATTACCGTCTTCAATCACGACGTCGAGAACCAGACCACAGCGGCCAGTCGCCAAGTTCAGCTTATGACCGTACTGCACATCCCGGCTGCCTTTGACGATAATATCGGTATGTTCTTCAAACAAACTAACGACTTTCTCTGCCACAGGAACCTGTTCGCCGTTAAGCACCCGTCTATGGGTCTGATCGATCACGCGCTCAATCAGTCCTTGGTAGTGCTTTACCTGCGCCAGCCACGCTTTGAGGGCCGCATCCTGGGTCAAAAAAACCAGTTTGAACTGCACCCGGCACAGATACCCCAGCGTATCTCGGGTCACCTTGATTAGATCCTGGTACAACCGTTGTTTTTTCTCTTTTCCTCGCGCGTACTGGATTAGGTACGCACGCTTTTTCGCTACCCGCCGGTGATCATGCCAATCCAACCGCACACCGCCTGCCAGTGTTTGTGCTTGTTCCAAGAGCCGGACCTGAATGCGCACGGCATCCCATAACAGACTGCTGTCGCTTGGCGCCAGTATCGGAGCCTGGGTGACGGTGCTATCTACCCGGACCATACGTCCACCCTCTATCTTTTCTTGTCGCGCTACCTTCAAGATCAGCCGATTGATACGCTCCCAGCTTTCATCACGAATCGCACTGATACCCAACTGCAAGGCGGACTTCTTCGGCCGTATTGAGAGCGGCAACCGTGCAAAAGCCTGTAATGAAAGCGAGTCCTCTAAGAAAAAAGCCAGCTCCTCGTAGCTGAGCTGACGGTACTGCTTGAGTATTGCGCACCTTAATATCGACTCAGCGGACAGTCCGATCCGTCCGGTGTTCTGGGATTTTGGCCGACAAAGATCCTCAGTGACCCATTCGAGTATCTCGCAATGGGCGTCAAGCCAATCAGACATCGCCTTTAATTCGCGTCCGATATCGTGATCTGCGTAAACATCAAATATACTACTCTGGACAGTGCGTTTTTGACGCATTGTTGCCTCCGCGGTATTTGGTTTTTTCATTTGTTTCAATGGCTTGCAACAAATGATACCAGGTTCCGCTGGAGGCCTCTTCTAAATCAAGCCTGTTTTTTGTCTATATATCAGTACGTTACGTTTATGGATGGGAACTAGCTAGCCGCGCAGCGGCGATCTAGCCACTGCTTTCTCCTACTCCAGATCGATCCTATAGATCTCCGGAAGATCCCTATAACCGTTAATATCCACATTCAAGTCCTGAATAATGCCGTCCTCTACGCTGTAGATCCAGCCATGGATAGACAATTCCTGGCCCCGTTTCCAGGCTTTCTGGACCACTTTGGTGTGACAGATGTTGGCCACCTGCTCTTCGACGTTAAGCTCGCAGAGACGGTCGACGCGGCGATGGGGATCGGTTTCAGCACTCAGGATATCTTCATGTTTGTAGCCGATATCTTTAAGGTGACGTAACCAGTTATCGATCAGGCCCAGATCCTGTTTACCCAGAGAGGCAGCAACGCCGCCGCAGCCGTAGTGACCGCATACTATGATGTGTTTCACTTGCAACACTTCGACAGCGTAGTGCAGTACGGAAATGCAGTTGAGGTCAGTATGCAGCACCATGTTGGCGATATTACGGTGTACGAACAGCTCGCCCGGCATCAGCCCGACGATCTCGTTAGCAGGTACC
>JBALWS010000028.1:0-37786 GCA_036960405.1 Halopseudomonas sp.
GCGCCCTGTTCGGGGATGGCTGGTTGGCTGGCTTCACAGTCGGGCGATACCGCCGGTACGGTGCGCAAGCGTGCCTCGATGCCGGTGACCTCTTCCACCCCGCGGGCGAGGTGCTGCGCCAGCTTGGCGGTGGCACCGTTGCGGCTGTAGTACAGCACCAGTACATAGGGTGTTGCGTCGGCCATCAGATCAGGTCCAGCACATTTTCGGGTGGACGGCCGATCACGGCTTTATCGCCTAGAATCGCGATAGGACGCTCGATCAGTTTGGGGAACTGCACCATCGCATCGATCAACGCAGCGTCACTCAGCTCGGCATTGCCTAGGCTGTTGTCTTTATACTCCTGCTCGCCTTTACGCATCAGTTCGCGCGGGCCGATGTTTAACTGGCCGAGCAGGGTGCAGAGTTCGTCGCGGCTGGGTGGGTTTTCCAGATACAGCCGGATCTGCGGCTCTTGGCCGTTGTCCTGTAACAGTTGCAGTGTTTGGCGAGATTTAGAACAGCGTGGGTTGTGGTAGAGGGTGATGTCGCTCATAGCCGTGCCTCGGTTGAAGTAATCTGATTGCTGTTATCGAACAGGTCGGGCTATTCTAACCATTGTTAGTTGGGTAACAAGGTACGTTTTATGTGGATTAAGGCCAGTCGATGAAATTTGCACTCCCTCAGTTTAGCTATCAGACCTCGGTTGGTTTTCTGCGCCATCTGTTTCAGCAGTTTGCTGCCAACCAGGGGCCGCTCAATGCTGCGGCGATGACCTACACCACGTTGTTTGCGGTGGTGCCGATGATGATGGTGACCTACGCCATGCTGTCGTCGATCCCGTCGTTCCAAGGGGTGGGGCCGCAACTCGAAAGCATGATCTTCGATAACTTTGTCCCCAGTACCGGCGCTCAGGTAAAAGAGTACCTGTCGGGATTTGCCGGCCAGGCGCGCAGCTTGACCGGTGTCGGTATCGCTTTTCTGGTGGTGACCGCCTATATGATGCTCAAAAGCATCGAGAAGACCTTTAACCGGATCTGGCAGGTTCGCGAGCCGCGCCGGGGGTTATCCAGCTTTTTGCTGTACTGGGCCGTGTTGAGCCTGGGGCCGTTGTTGCTGGGATTGGGGCTGGTGTTGACCTCGTATGTCACTTCGTTGCCTTTGGTTGATGATGCGGCGGGTGTGATTGGCGGCAAGGAGCGAATCTTGGCGCTACTACCGCTGCTGCTCAGCAGCGCAGCGTTTACATTGCTGTACGCGGCGGTGCCTAATTGTCAGGTATCGATCAAGCATGCCATGGCGGGCGGTATTATCAGTGCCTTGTTGTTTGAGGCAGCCAAGCGTGGCTTTGCCATGTTTGTGTCGTTGTCGCCCTCGTATCAGTTGGTTTATGGCGCCTTTGCCGCGGTGCCGCTGTTTTTGGTATGGGTCTATATCTCGTGGATGATCGTGTTGTTGGGGGCGCAGTATGTGCGCTGTCTGAATACCTACGATTTTAATCGGCGAGGCATCGATGCGCCGCCGTTTTATTGGGGATTACACCTGCTCGATCAGCTATGGCGCGCGCAGCAGCTAGGTCATGGCCTGTACGAAACACAGCTTGCACGACGCTTGCCCGGATTATCGGTGCTGCTGCTGGGGCGTTATCTGGATGAACTTAAGCGAGCCGGAATGGTGAGCCTAAATACTAAAGGGCAGTATCTGTTGTGCCGTGATCTGCACAACCTCAGTTTGGAGCAGTTCAACCAAACGGTTAGTTGGGAGTTACCGGACGGGATCGGTGACGGTGTTAGTGGAACTCAAGCGGGCTGGCCGCAGCCGTTACAATCTTATCTTGAGGCGATACGGGCCTACCGGGCCGAGCAGTTGCAATCGAGCTTGGCGACCCTGTTTAACCGTGTTGAAGATGACGCCTCTGGTGAGCCAATCTTGACCGAAGCGGTGGTAAAAATAGACACTGAAAAGAATCGAGGAAGTGGGAGTTAAGCGCATGAACCAACTGACATTGCACGCATGGATTACCGGCCGGGTTCAGGGGGTTTGGTTCCGCCAGTCCACTAAGCAGCAGGCTGAGTTTCACGCTGTCAGCGGTTGGGTTCAGAATTTGCCCGATGGTCGGGTTGAAGCGTTGCTGCAGGGTGAAGCCAATGCCGTACGCCAGCTCGAAGCCTGGTTGAGTATCGGCCCGGAGCTAGCCAAGGTGGCCGATGTTGAAGTGCAAGTGCTCGACTCTGCTGAGCCGTTAAGTGGCTTTGAGGTTCGCTAGCCGCTCAATCCTGATAGCGCGCCTGGTTGGCGTAAACCTTATTGGGGTATTTCATCTTTCCGTAGCTGCCGTTATAGCGCGCTAACGCCTCGCTGATATTGCCCTTTGAACGCTTGAGGTAGTAGGCCAGAATGGTACAGCCGTAGCGCAGGTTGGTATCGATCTCGGTCAGGTTGTCGCTGGGACGGCCGATCTCATTTTTCCAAAACGGCATCACCTGCATCAACCCTTGCGCCCCCACTACCGAAATGGCAAAGCGTTGGAACAGGCTCTCGGTGTGGATCACGCTGAGTACCAAGTCAGGCGGCAGTCCCGCCTTGCGGGCCTCACGGTGAGCGGAGCGAAGGATGTGCAGTCGTTCCTGATCGTCTTTAACGTAGCGGCCGATACGGTTGGACATATCCATCAGCCACACCTCGGCATCAAATCGATCCTCGAAACTATCCGCCTGGTTGACGGCTGTCATCAGCCACTGGCGTAGCTCCTGATCGACATCGCCGCTGGATATCGCTTGCTCCTTCGCCTGCACGGAGATGCTGAAACACAGCAACATCAAGCTGGTCAGTAGCGTGCGTGTGAATAGCAACAGCGTTGGCTTCATAGTGTTAGATCTGGCTAAGCGAAACTTCATTCTAAGGCTTGTTGGTTGGGTTGATCCACAATCGAGATCAAAGGAAGCTGAGAATACGCTCTGAATTGAGTAGGGACTTGTTTGCAGGCCCCCAAACCTGTGGCCGACAATCAGCCGGTTTGACGCTTTATTGTTTGGCCTGCAGCCCGTACGCTGTGCTTTGTCTACCCATAAGCTGCCTATCTTTCTATGCAAATCAATCCACTTACGGCACCGATCGCCCAGATCTTGCGCGATAACCCCGATGGCTTGAGCGAGTACCAGCTACTCGGTCAGCTGGAGTTTGATGGCTTGCGGCTGGACGACGAACCGGGTGTTAGCGCTGAGCTGCTGCTGTTTCGCAAACACTTTTTGGTGATGAATGCGCTGTATCGGTTGCAACCGGTGATGTGGGAAGAGGGCTGCTATCTGAGTATCTCGGCGCTGTGTATCGCTCTGCAGCCGGTAGCAGACAGCTCTGATATGCGTGTGCTTAACCCTGCGGGTGAAGAGGCGATTCGTGATTATTATCTCGACTGGAATGAGTTCGAGCAGAGTAGCAGCGAGTCGGTCGAGCAGCTCCTTAACAGTTTTTGGCAGCGTTACTTTGCCGATGATAAGCGGTTAGCAGCGTTGGCTGTGTTTGAGCTGGATGCCGATTGTAGCTGGAGCGAGATTCGCAGTGCCTACCGCCGTCAAGCGGCGATCCATCATCCCGATCGTGGCGGTGATAGCCAGCAGTTTCGGCAGGCACGCGAAGCCTACGAGTTGCTGGCATGTTGCCGCAGCTGACGAGTGTTGTTATGACGCGTGTTTATCTGCCGTGTCGAGTACGGCTGCTGGACTCTAACCCCTTTATAAACCAGTAAAAAAGCCTGTCATGTCAAAACTTCATCGGTGCTTCATAATCGGTAAAAAAACTGACCGGGATCACAGCTTGTTGATTCAGAAAGGCATCTAATAGGGCTATGTTTTATTACTTTTTCCGATCCGGAAGAGGCGGTTAAACAGTAATAACCTGTGGTGGGCCGCTAATCACCAATCGGCTTGCGGAGATAGCGCAATGGCTAATGCACTGATCATTTTGTTGGGGTACAGCATCTACTTAATAGTGGTTGCGGCTATTGTGGTGCTGTCTTGGTATAGCGAAAAACTGGATCCGAGTAACGAGCTTCCGGATTCGATCTGGGACGAAATTTTTCCCGATCAGAAATACTCCAAAAGACGCCCCGTTAGCCGTAAACAGGGCCAGTCATATCGACTACCGTTGATCCCTTTGAACTCTAAATAAGCTGGCGGGTTTAGTAGGGTTCAGCACCGAGGAGGAGCGGTTGTCGCATCCCCCTGAGGGTCTAGGTAAGGATTTAAATCTCTGCCGCCAACCGGGTACCTTGATTGATGGCACGCTTGGCGTCGAGTTCTGAAGCCAGGTCGGCGCCACCGATCAGGTGGAAAGGCTTGTTCAGCCCTTCGCTCAGTGCGCGCTGGGACTCTTGCCCGGCGCAGACGATGACGTTATCCACTTCCAGAAGCTGCGGTTCACCGGCGACGTTCAGGTGCAAGCCCAGATCGTCGATGCGCTGATACTCGCAGCTAGAGATCATCTTCACGCCGCGCTTGAGCAGACCGGCACGGTGGGCCCAGCCGGTAGTCTTGCCCAGTCCCGCTCCGACCTTGCTGGCCTTGCGTTGTAGCAGGTAAACCTGGCGAGGCGAGGGGGTGAGCTTTGGTTCGACCCCTTCGATGCCTCCACGCGCTTTGAGTTCGGTGTCGATGCCCCATTCGGCCATAAATACCGGGATGTTCTGGCTCGATGCTGGACCGGCGTGGGTCAGAAATTCGCTAACATCAAAACCGATACCTCCAGCGCCGATCACCGCAACCCGCTTGCCGACCGGAGTACCGTTAATCACATCCAAATAGTTCAGCACCATCGGGTGATCGACACCGTCGATCGGCGGGGTGCGTGGCAAGATGCCAGTAGCAAGTACGACCTCGTCGTAGTCGCCGTTATTCAGATCTTCGACGCTGACAGCGGTGTTGAGTTTGAGCTCGACCCCGGTCAATTCCAATTGGCGTGAGAAGTAGCGGATGGTCTCGTTGAACTCCTCTTTGCCGGGAACCTGTTTGGCAATATTGAACTGGCCGCCGACTTGGTCGCTGGCGTCGAGCAGGGTCACCCGATGGCCACGCTTGGCTGCGGTGGTGGCAAAAGCCAGACCGGCAGGACCGGCACCGATCACGGCTAGCCGCTTTGGTGTGGCGGTGGCGATCAGGTTGAGCTCGGTTTCGTGGCAGGCGCGAGGATTGACCAGGCAGCTACTTAGTTTGCCTTCAAAGATGTGGTCGAGGCAGGCCTGGTTGCAGCCGATGCAGGTGTTGATCTCATCGGCGCGTCCTTCGGCTGCTTTGATCACGAACTCAGGATCGGCCAGAAATGGCCGTGCCATCGATACCATATCGGCATCGCCCCGCGCCAGTACCGCTTCGGCGACATCGGGCATGTTGATTCGGTTGGAGGTGATCACCGGAATAGAAAGTTCTTTGCGCACTTTGGCGGTGACCCAAGTAAAGGCCGCGCGTGGCACCTTGGTGGCGATGGTGGGGATGCGGGCTTCGTGCCAACCGATACCCGAGTTGATGATGGTTGCGCCAGCCTTTTCAATCGCTTTACCCAGCGTCACAACCTCGTCGAAGCTGCTGCCATCATCGACCAGGTCGAGCATCGATAGTCGGTAGATAATGATAAAGTCGTTGCCGACCCGTTCGCGAACGCGCTTTACCACTTCGATAGCAAAGCGAATTCGGTTCTCATATTCGCCACCCCAGCTATCATCGCGCTGGTTGGTGCGGGTCACGATAAACTGGTTGATGAAGTAGCCTTCAGAACCCATCACCTCGACACCGTCGTAGCCTGCTTCCTTGGCCAGCGCCGCACACGCGGCAAACTCTTCGATCTCGACTTCGATCTCGTCTTCGGTTAATGCGTGTGGCGTGAACGGGTTGATCGGTGATTTGATCGCAGAGGGTGCGACCTGCTTAGGATTGTAGGCGTAGCGGCCGGTATGCAGTATCTGCATGCAGATCTTGCCATCTTCGGCGTGGACCGCGTCGGTGATCGTGCGATGGTTGGCTACGTCTGCCGGGCTAACCATCAGTGCTGCGTGAGGAAATACCGAAGCGCGTTCGCTGGGACCGATGCCGCCGGTGACGATCAAGCCCACACCGCCACGAGCGCGCTCGGCGTAGAACGTTGCCACCTTGTCAAATCCCCCCGGCTGTTCCTCCAATCCGGTGTGCATTGAGCCCATCAGTACGCGGTTTTTCAGCGTGGTGAAGCCCAGCTCAAGCGGGGCTAGCAAGTGAGGGTATTGGCTGGAGGTTGTCATATAGGGCTCCTGAATCGGTCTGTTTTTTCACGCTTATGATTGTTATAGCGTCGTAGTATCTACTAACTGGACGCTGTCAAGATAGGGTTTTATTTTGACGGTGTCAAGATGGGGTGCTACCGTTGTTTGCTATGACATCGACCGATACCGAACCTAAGCACGCCTACCATCATGGCGATCTACACCAGTGCTTGCTAAAAGCTGCGACGCATATCATCCGAGAAGCGGGGGTAGAGGGGTTGAGTATGCGAAAATTGGCGGATCGAGTCGGTGTGTCCCGAACGGCCCCTTACCACCATTTTCGTGATAAGCAGGCGCTGCTGTGCGAACTGGCGCTCGATGGCTTTCGTGAATACAGCCGGCAGGTTGATCGCATCGTTGCCGACCCTAACCTGAACGCCGAGCAGCGGTTGGAACAGTTTGTCCGCCACTATCTGGCATTCGCGCTCGATAATCCCGAATCGTACAACCTGATGTTTGGCCAGACCATCTGGAAAGCGGGCCAGCCCAGTGAGCAGTTGCGGACTGAGGCTTACGCGGCGTTTCGTCATTTTGTTGAATTGGTGAAGCGTTGGCAGATAGAAGGGGTGTTGCCGATGGAGTGCGAGTCGTTGCGTTATGCGCAAGTCGCCTGGAGCACCCTACATGGGCTCTGTCGGCTGGTTATCGATGGCATCTATGTAGAGGCCAGCAGCATCGATGCGATCTGCACCACGGTGCTGAGCCTGTTCCGGCAGCAGTTGGGCGCGTCATCGCACTAAGTCTTTAATCCTTACAATCTCTGTTAGCCATCCATATCGGTGCTGTCTTGGGGAGGCTTGGCTTTAGCGAACTTATTGACGATAGCGAAGATCAGCACGGCGATGGCAAGCCAGAATATCATTCCGAATAGATGAAATTCACCGTTCCAAAACTCCAGTTTGTGCCAGCCCATTTCGGGTTCGGCGGAGTTGCCGTGGGCGAAAGCTCCTTTGGCCGATAGCAATAACAGCAGCGAGCCAAGCCAGAAAAAGTTGCGGCGAGTAGCTGATAAGGCGCGATTCATGCTGATGTCCTATCGTCGGTATGATCCATTTTTTAAGAATAGGGCTTGAAGCCCCTTTGCAGCAAGCGCGATGTGGGTTAGCGAACCGACTCTACCGCAGCGGCCGGCTTGATGTGGCGACTCCAGTACAGAAATAGCGCGGTCGAGATGCCTGCCGAGCCGAAAATCATACACATCACCATGATTTGATAACGGGCGGCGATGAACGGGGACACGCCTGACAGAATCTGTCCGGTCATCATGCCCGGTAGTGACACCAAGCCGACCGCAAACAGTGAGTTGATCACCGGTATCATCGCCGTTTGGTAGGCGCTCAACCGGGCTTTATCAGGTGTGTTGTTATTGCTAAGTTCGGCATGAAGCCGATCGGTAGCGAGACTGATGCTGGTCATCGAGTTGGCGAAGATCATCCCTGCCAACGGAATCATATAACGCGGTTCGTACCAGGGCTCGAGTTGCAGCACCCCCTGCGTGATCAGCGCCAGAGTCAGGCCGCCGCCGATCAGTATCGATAACAGCGATGCCTTGAACAGAGCACCGCGCTGACCGGGTTCGACCGTATTCAGCGCTATCCAACTAGAAGCCAGCACCATTACAGCCAATACGCTCAGTACGATCGGGCTGGCATCGGCGTCGAAGATAAAGATCAGCACATAGCCAATCAGTAATAGCTGTAGCAGCATTCGCGCCAGCGCATGCAGAGCGTGGCCGACCCGTAGCCCCCATCGCCACATGATAACGAGCACGACCGCTACCGGGATCAGTGCGATCGATAGCTGGGCTAAAGTCAGGTGGGCGAGGTTCATTAGTAATTATCGAGTAGCGCTTGCGACTGCAGCCGTTTCTGGCCAGCAGCTACGGCCATCACTTTGGCCTGCACCTCGGCTAGCTGCTCTTTGGCCAAACCCGCTTGTTTGGCCTGGTTCAAGTAGTAGCGGCTGCAGGGCTGGCAGTCCAGTGCGATGGCTACGGCGAGGCCTATCAGCAGTTCGGTTTGCTGGTCTAGGTGCTGGTTATTATGGGTCGACCGGTAGAAAGCATCGTAAAGGGCTTGCTGTTCGGGGTTGGGCATAAAGGGCTCCGAGAGCAGTATTTAGGGTTTGGTTTTGTTATACAGCGTGAGACGATGCCAGACTAGTCCAATTGAAAAAGAGTTGCAGAGGGGCTGTTTCGAATAGAACTAGGTGGCAAAGAGCGAGCCAAAAAAACGGGACTCAGTTGAGTCCCGTTGGAGTTTAATAAGCCAGTTGTTTAGCCAAGAATCTTGGCTTTGAGCAGGTCAACCAATGCTTCGGCTGATACATCTTCGCGGTCGGCATCGCTGCGGCCTTTGTATTCCAGCGTGCCGTTCTTTAGACCGCGGTCGCTGATCACCACCCGGTGCGGGATGCCAATCAGTTCCATATCGGCAAACTTCACTCCAGGGCGTTCTTTACGATCGTCCAGCAGGACATCGATTCCCGCCGCTTGTAGCTCTGTATAGAGGCGTTCGGTGGTATCGTTGACCGCTTCAAACTTTTCCGGATTCATCGGTACTAACGCAACCTGGAACGGGGCGATGGCGTTGGGCCAGATGATGCCGGACTCATCGTTATTTTGCTCGATCGACGCGGCCACAATACGGGTGATGCCTATACCGTAACAGCCCATACTCATAACTACAGACTTGCCATTGTTATTTAACACCTTGGCGCCCATCGCTTCAGAATACTTGGTGCCGAGCTGGAAGATATGCCCCACTTCGATGCCGCGCTTGATCACCAGCTTGCCTTGACCGTCGGGGCTGGGATCGCCTTCGACGATGTTACGCAGGTCGGCAACAATGGGCTCTGGGCAATCGCGGCCCCAGTTGATATCGAAGTAGTGCTTATCTTCGATATTAGCGCCGCCGCCGAAATTGGCCATCTTGGCCACGGTACGGTCGGCAATCACGGCTAGCGGCATGTTAACCGGGCCGAGAGATCCAGGGCCTGCGCCCACGGTTTCACGGATCTGCTCTTCGGTGGCAAAGCAGAATGGCTCGGCTACCTGCGGTAGGTTCTCGGCTTTGATCTCGTTCAGATCGTGGTCGCCACGAACCAGCAATGCAATGTAGTCGGCCTCGACCTGATCGGAAGCGACAACAATCAGCGTCTTGATGGTCTTCTCGATGGCCAGATCATGCTGCTCGACCAGTTCGGCGATGGTCTTAGCATTGGGGGTGTCGACCAGGCTCATCTCGGCGCCAGCGGCTGGACGATCGCCTTCCGGAGCCAGGGCCTCGGCTTTCTCGATATTGGCGGCGAAGTCGGAATTGTCGCTGAAGGCGATATCGTCTTCGCCGGACTCGGCCAATACATGGAATTCGTGCGACGAATCGCCACCGATGCTGCCCGAGTCGGCCTGTACGGGACGGAAGTCCAGCCCCAGCCGCTCAAAAATACGGTTGTAGGTCGCGTGCATAAGGTCGTAGGTCTGTTGCAGTGATTCAGCATCAGCGTGGAAGGAGTAAGCATCCTTCATGATAAATTCACGCGAGCGCATCACCCCGAAGCGCGGCCGAATCTCGTCGCGGAATTTGGTTTGGATCTGGTAGAAGTTAGCCGGTAGCTGCTTGTAGCTGGTCAACTCATTGCGGATCATGTCGGTGATCACTTCTTCGTGGGTGGGGCCGACGCAGAATTCACGGTTGTGACGGTCTTTAAGGCGCAGTAGCTCAGGGCCGTATTGCTCCCAGCGGCCCGATTCCTGCCACAGCTCTGACGGTTGGATAGCCGGCATCAGAACCTCTTGACCGCCAGCACGGTCCATCTCTTCGCGGACGATGCGTTCGACTTTGCGCAGGGTGCGCAGCCCCATCGGTAGCCAGGTATAAAGCCCCGAGGCTATTTTGCGGATCATGCCGGCACGCAGCATCAACTGGTGGCTGACCACTTGGGCATCGGACGGAGTTTCTTTGAGAGTGGCTATCAGAAATTGGCTGGCGCGCATGGTTTAAGCTCTACAGGCTGAACGAAGGCTGCTATTTTACGGAGCAGATCGAGCTGTAACAAGGGTTGGATCGGTTATATGTCAGAGCTCAAAGCGATCGCTAAATCATCGAGTTGAGTTTCATCGAACAGCTGGATGCCATGCTGGCGTAGCAGCGCGGCGGTGACGCCTATGCCTTGGTCAGAGATACGGTTTTCAAAACTACCATCGTAGCTGCCGTGGATACCACAAGACGGGCTGCGTGCCTTCAATAGCGCAAAGCGAATTTGCCGTTGTTGGCACAGTTCTAGTGCCGCTTGGGCGCCACGGATGAAGGCATCGCTGGCCGAACTGCCGTCTTGATGCAGGACCTGAGTTTGGCCGCTCAATACGGCTTGGCCATCGCCACCGATGATCTCAGCCGCCGGACGAGGGCAGGGCAGCCCGCCGACCATTTCCGGGCAGATCGGCACCAGCCGGTGCTGTCGTTGCCATAGCTCGAGTAGAGGATGCTGTAGCCGTTTGTTGCCGCCGTCGTAGCGAACCGTTTCGCCGAGCAGGCAGCGGCTGATTAGAATCAATTGCATCGCTGGTTTGCTTGAATGAGTAGTGGCCATCATAATCGCACCAATAATTTGCTTGAGCAATCAATGAGGTGATCTGTGAGTCTAAAACTGTTCCGGGATTGGGGCATGCTGACGTTGTTAGCGATAGTTGCCACAGGGTGCGCTCAACAATCACAAATCGGGCCACGGCAGGATCCGCTCATCGGTCAGCTTATCGACGGTCACAGCCAAGTGGCCTTAAGTTATGAACAGCTGGTTGAACGAGCCCAAGCCGCCGACGTGGTGTACCTCAGTGAGCGTCATGACAATGCCGAGCATCACCGTATTCAGTTGCAAGTGGTGCAGTCGTTGGTTGATCTGGAGCTGCGTCCCGCGTTGGGCTTTGAATTTTTTGATGCCACTCAAACCGGTTATCTGATGCAGTACGTATCGGGTAAGGCCTCGTTAATGCAGCTAGGCCACGGTACCGGAAAAACCACTTCGCCGGAGCAGCGGTTGCGCAATCGGCTGGGTTGGAGCCAGCGTTCGGATACCGATTGGGGTTACTATTTTGCCTTGATCGAACTGGCCAAGACCCATCAATTACCGGTGTTTGGTACCGATCTGCCTGCTGGCATCAAACTGCGGCTGAGTCGAACCGATCTGGACGCTCTGACGCCGGTGGAGCAGCAGCAGTTAGCGATGTTGCCATTGGATAATAACGGTTACAAAAGCTACATGTACGAGCGCTTTCGGGCCGGACACTGCGGTTGGGGCAATGAACCCTTATTGGGCCGATTGTATCGGACCTGGCAGGAGCGTAATTATCGGATGGCGAGTTCGATTGTGGCGATGAGTCAAACCGAGCGACAGGGGCCTGTGGTGATGATTGTCGGGGCGGGTCATACCGAACACAACTGGGCGGTGGTGACTCAGGTTGAGCAACTTCAACCCGAGTTAAAGCAACTTAACATCGGGCTGCAGGAGATCTATATCGACCAGGCACCGCTGCAGAGCTACCTTTACGGTGACAGTGAGCTCAATAGCACGCTCGGCCCACGCCATGACCTACTGTGGTTTACCCAGCGACAGGATTACGATGATCCCTGCGCCATGTTTAAGAAACCTTAGGGGCTTGGTCTTTTTTGGCGGGGCGCCGGGTTCAACGGTTATTCCATGATCGACTCAATTTCCGCCATTAGCCGGACTCTGGGTCGGCACCGAAAGCGTTAACTCGCCGCAGAGGTCCAACTGCATCTGTTGACGAACCCAATCACAGCCTTTATCGAGTGCCAACAGGTGCTGCAATTTGCTAAAGGCCGCTTCCAGCGTCATATCGAAACCACTGATCACACCGGTCTGTGCCAAGGCCGAACCGGTGGCATAGCTGCTAAGGTCGACTCGACCGTACAAGCACTGAGATAGGTTGACGATCACGGTGCCTTGCTGGTTGGCCTGTTCTAATAGTTTGAGAAATAGCGGGTCCCGATCGGGAGCATTGCCGACACCGTATGCTTGCAGGATCAGTCCATCAATCGGCTGCTTGAGTAGGTGCTGTAAAAATTCGCTGTCGATACCGGGGAATAGCTGCAGCGGAACGATCCGGTGTTGTCCGTACGGCGGTAGCGAAAATTGAGGCGTGGTCGCGGCCGGTCGGGTCACTTCGTGCTTGATCTCTATATGAATGCCGACTTGGCCGAGCCACGGGTAGTTAGGGCTGTCGAAAGCATCGAAACCACTGGCCTTAACTTTGGTTGAGCGATTACCCCTGAGCAATCGGCCATTGAAATAGAGGCAGACCTCGGGGATCGGGTAGTGCCTAGCCAGTACCAGAGCGGTGATCAGATTGTCTTGAGCATCGTTACGCAGTTCGCAAAGCGGAATCTGTGAGCCGGTTACGATGACCGGTTTGGTCAGGTCCTGCAGCATAAATGACAGTGCCGAGGTGGTGTATGCCAGTGTGTCGGTGCCGTGCAGAATGATAAAACCATCGTATTGATCGTAGTTGTCCCGAATCCGCTTGGCGATAGTATGCCAGTCCATTGGCGTGGCATTGGTGCTGTCGATCAGTAGGTCGAGCTCTTCGAGCACATACTCGGGCATGTTGGCCGACAGGTGCATCGGCATCTTCTGGGCGATAAGCTCGGCCAATCCTGGCATAGGAATATACCCTTGCGGGGATTGCTGCATGCCGATGGTGCCGCCGGTGTAGAGGATGTAGATTCGATTGTTCATGGGATATGGGTGCCAATAAATGGGTGCCAGCCTAGTTTATTGCAAGGCTCTAGCAATATCTCAGAGCCGCAGGATGCCAGCAAGTTCGCTAGTTGACACGGAAGGGCGCTAATTGATGCTATTCTAGCACCACTAAGAGAAAGGCGATTGAGAGGCGTTATCAATGGGTGAGAATTTTTCCAAGAATCTTCGTTTGCTTTGCAGTTACTACAAGTCAATTGCCGAGGTCTGCAGACGAGTCCCGATCAATCGTTCGCAGTTCAATAAGTATCTGAATGGTACCAGTACGCCATCCAAATATATCCTAAGGACCATTTGCGATTTTTTTGGGGTCGAGGAGTATGAAATCTTCCTCCCGCATAGTCAGTTTTCTCAGATTATCCAAGTGAGACCCAATACCCAATCTAACTCAGAGCAGCGGGTGTTTACCCGGCATATCGAAAAGCTACAGGCGCATGGCCAAGGACGGCTCGATCAGTATATCGGCTATTACTTTGAAATTTATTATTCGATGGCGTTTCCCGGAAAGTTGCTGCGCAATCTGGTGCAGCTTAGCCGTCAGCAAGGCGAAGTGGTTTACCGGCGTATCGAGCGACTCAAACCGCTCGACGGCGGCAGTACCTTTCATGCTCGTTATCTCGGTTGCGCATTTTTTTTGAGCGAGCGGATCTTTATGGTCGACTATGAATCCTTGACCGGTAATGAACTAACCCAGACCATTCTCTACCCGACCTATAAAAACCGTATCAGTCGCTTATCAGGGCTGCGTTTGGGCGTCTCAGACAGCGCCCGGCGTGATCCCGCCTGCGTGCGGGTTGCCTACGATTATCTGGGACCGGAGGTCGACTTGCGTAAGGCGTTGCGTTTGTGCGGATTGTATCCTGCCGACTCACCGCTGTTTGACGATGGCTTAAAGCAGCTTATCGACAACCGTGCTAATACTAATGAGAATCTGTTTTTAGCCGCAACGGTATGAGGTCGTAACGGAGGTTGATCAACGGAGTCTAGGAAGAACCCTGCACAATAAGTTGGACTTATTTGCAGGTTCCCAGGGAATGGTAACGAACGGCTCAGTGTGCGCATGAGAAAAAGTAATCACTTTGACCAGTTAAGGCTGGTCGGTAACATCTCTCTGTGGTTTAGCCTGGTGGCAGGAGTTGGACTGCTGGCTGTAGTTTGGATCGCAGGGAGCAGCAGTGATGATTATGTCGATCAAATTCAGAATCTGGCCGCGACGCGTAGAAACCTTCCGTTTGTGATGTTATCTGGCGGGCTGTTGCTTGCCATCGGTACCGGTATTACGACTTGGTTGATCACTCTTTACAGCACTTTTAGAGTGGCGGGTCCGCTGTATCGCTTCTCTAAAAACCTTGAAGCCGGGGTGATGAAGGGGGAGGTACCGCGAATTTCGATTCGCCGTAGCGATCACTTACAAGCTGAGAATCAGTTATTGCAAGACAGCGTATCGACGCTGTACCAGCATTACTCCTGTTTGGACCAAGCCGCAGAGCAGCTAGTAAAGCAGTTGGATCCCCATCTGCTAGAGCTTAACGATGCTGAACTAGAGGCGTCGATCGGTCGGTTGCGTGATATTGAGCAGCGGGCTCGTTGTGACTAGTCAGCTAACCAAGTCAGGGCTGCTTACCATTGTAGCGGCGATGGGGTTGCTGCTGATTATCGCTTTGATGATTCGGTTGTCAGCACTAGAGCGCGGCCAACTCTTTGAAGATAGCCCCTGTGAGAGTTGTCACCTAGCGGGAGTAGAAACGACGTCTAGCAACGCCACGATGCTACAGGGGTCTTTGGAACAGCTGTGCGTGACTTGTCATGGTGGTGCGGCCGAAGCCAGCCATCCCAGCGGGGTGCGACCCACAATGGCTACCCCAGAGAGGTTTCCCCTTGATTGGAAAGGTGATCTGACCTGCAGTAGTTGCCACAACGTACATGGATCGATCCACGGTCAGTTACGCACCGCTCTCAGAGGCGAGGCGTTTTGTACTCAGTGCCACGCATCCGGTTTTTTTGAACGGATGGCGGATGGAGGGAATTCGCTTATGCTATCGGGGCATCTGGATGCCAATGTTGCGCCGGCTGGTCAACTCAGGGATACCTATTCGATCCAGTGCATGACCTGTCATGGGGATCAGTCCGATGCAGCGCGGAGCCAGGTGAGTGTGGATGCGTTCAATGTCGTTCGGCACCGTAGTAGTTCGATTAATCACCCGGTCGGCGTCGATTATCTCAAAGCCGCCAGGTTTGGTGGTTATCGACCGATTACCCAACTGCCTGCTGAGATCGTGTTGCCCGGTGGGCAGCTAAGCTGCATCAGTTGTCATGACGCTTATAGCGCTCAGCATGGTGAGGTAGTCGTTTCACAGCAAGGGTCTAAGCTATGTTTTCAATGCCACGACCTGTAATGCAAAAGCCGTCGTCATCCGGGCTACAACAGCGTAAGCGGGTATTTGTCGATAGCCGACTGCAAGGGCGTATGTTGGTGGTACTGGTGCTGCTTGAAGTAACGATGTTGCTGATTGCGATGATCTATCTCTACTCGAGTTTTAGCACCATCATCGATACCAACCTGTTTACCATCCATCGCAGTACACAAACGTCACTGTTGCCCGAGTTTCTAAAACAGATGGGTTGGGTTGTGCTGGTGATGTCGACCACCAACACCTTGGCGCTATTCGCCGCTCACGCACTCTGGGCAGGGTATATCGATAAGGTGATCCTGGCTTTTCGGCTGCGTTTGGAGCGGATTGGTTTGCTGAATTTGCGCTCTCTGCCATCAGCAGAAACAAGCGACCACTCTGTACTTGATGGTATCGAGTTGTGGCGGGTACAAGAGCAAGTTCGTTTGCAGCAGGTTCGGTTGTTGGTCGAGCAGGTCGCTCGGCCTGCCTCTGCTGGGGTACCGAAGAGCGCTCACCAAGCGCAGCGTAGAGAGTTACTGCTCAGTTTGCGCCGCTTGCTGATCTCCACCCCAGGCGCTACTGGCGTGAAACAATAAAAAGTAAATCCTCTGGCTTTTCTCTGGTTTTTTTTAAGATTGCTTAATAGACTAACTGCCTATGGGTGATAAATTAGGTTATTTTTTTGTTGGGTGTTGTTTGTTAGGTTTCGGAACTAGTAGGTTGCCATGATGAGAAAAGTCAGAAAACTGGATCGTATCGATCGAAATATCCTGCGTCAGCTACAGCAAAACGGTCGAATATCGTACGTAGATCTGGCCGCTGAAGTGGGGTTGAGTACGACCCCCTGTCTGGAGCGGGTCAGGAGGCTGGAGAAAGACGGCGTCATCAAAGGCTATACCGCCACGCTCGATCCGCATTATCTTGAAGCCGGGCTGTTGGTGTTTGTCGAGATCAGCCTGACATATCGCTCGCCGACTATTTTCGAAGACTTTAAGCGCGAAGTGCTGAAAATCCCTCAGGTGATGGAGTGTCACCTGGTTTCAGGGGAGTTTGATTATCTGATCAAAGCCCGAATCAGTGAGATGTCGGCGTACCGTGAATTGTTGGGTGAGTTGTTAATCACGCTACCCAACGTTGATAAGTCGCGCAGTTATATCGTGATGGAGGAGGTTAAAGAAACCTCAGCAATCCGTGTTCCCGATATGAAGCCGGGGCAGTAGAGGTCGCTATCTTTGGCTAACTGGTTTTCTAACGATTAAGCGCCTGCTCCAGTAATTGAGGCAGTTCATGCTCGAGTGATTGCTTCAACCTGACTTTATGACCGTTGATAAAGAAGGTGGGAGTGCCGGTGACGCCTGCTGCGATCGCCTGTTGCTCTGCCGCCTTGACCTTGACCGCTGTGGCGCTGTCTTGCAGGCACTGATTGAAGGCGGTTATATCTAAGTTTAATTGTTGTGCTAATTCCCGCACCGAGTCTTGATTCAACTGGGCCTGCTGTTCAAACGCTGAATCCTGATAATCCCAGAACCGCTGCTGCTGGTCGGCGCAGACCGCCCCTTCGGCTACTTGGCGAGAAATACCCGAACGATTGATCGGTAAGTCCAGATAGCTGTAGCGTACTCGGTCCAGGTAGGGGGTTAATACCGACTTGAGAGTCTCGTGGGCACGTTTACAGTGAGGACATTGATAGTCGGCAAATTCGACCAGCACCACCTCGGCGTCGGGCTTGCCTTTGCTGGGGTAGCCTCGAATATCGATACTGACCGCATCTGATGTTGGCGGGTTGATAAATAGCTGCAGCTCATTCAATTGGGTCAGCTTGGTGATGAGCTGTTGTTGCTGCTGTTGGCGTTGTTGCTGTTGTAACAAGCGTTCGATATCGCCGCGTGCCCGCTCAAAACTGACTCTGATTCTGGCTTTGTTGCGCTGGTAAAACTCCTGCAACGCCGCTTCTGGAATCGGCTGTTGGGGCAGCAGTCGTTGCTGCACCTGTTTGGTCGACTCGCCGTTTTTTTGCGCTTGCTGATCGATATAAAGCTCAACCACAGCGGTCTGCAAGATCTGTTGACGAACCGTAAAGGCTTGTAGATCTGCTTCGTACAGCGACTGTTTGAGTGAGTTTGGTAGCTCTGCAGAGCGGTATGACTGGCCGCCGAGTTGGAATAAGAAGGGGTCGGTCGTGGTTTGCTGGATCTCAGGTTTGGTGAGGGTATACACCACACCAAACAGGACTAATCCGGCAAGCAAGTTAAGAATCAGTGCCCCTTTGCGGGAAATGGTCATAATGAGAATCCGCTAGTCATAGACTGTCGATAAGCTGTCAATCCCGCTACTGTAACAGGATGTCGGAGTGTGCGTCTAAACCCATACGTTAGTAAATAACAGGGGGCAATGATGCCAACTAAAACCCAGAACAGAGCTAGTTTTTTTGGTTTGCTAGGTCGGGCTGCCTGGCTGGGCTTGTTGCTGATCAGCAACCTGGCATTAGCTCAGAGCTACAACGGTTTTGATCTCGAGGGCAGCTTGCTACCGCCCGAAAAAATCTTACAGGGAGGACCGCCCCGCGACGGCATTCCGTCGATCGACCGGCCAAAGTTTATTCAAGCCGATCAGAATCACTTGCTCAAGCCCGATAGCCTGGTAGTCGGGATTAATGTTGGCGGGGAAAGCCGAGCCTACCCGATTGCCATTCTCAACTGGCACGAATTGGTTAACGATCGTATCGGCTCACAATCGCTGGTCATCTCGTACTGTCCGTTATGTGGCACTGCACTGGTGTTTAATGCCGAGGTAGAGGGGCAAACACTCGAGTTTGGGGTGTCCGGACTGCTCTATAACAGTGACCTGCTGCTCTATGACCGGAACAACCAGTCGCTGTGGTCGCAGATTACAGGCGAGGCGATTAGTGGGCCGTTAAAGGGACAGCGGTTGGAGCTGTTATCCTCGATGCTGACGAGCTGGCAGCGTTGGCGAACCGAACACCCGCAGACGTTGTTGTTGTCAACCGAGACCGGCTTTGTGCGCGACTATCACCGCAGCCCTTACGGCGATTATGACAATAGTGAGCGGTTGTACTTTCCGGTCGAGTTTTTAAGTCGTCGCTACCATCCAAAAGAGCGCGTGCTGGGGGTCGAGGTCGACGGAGTGTTTAAAGCATACCCGTTTGCAGAGCTAGCCAAACGGACCGATCAAGACCCGATTTACGATAGTCTGGCTGGAAAGTCGCTCCGAATTGAGTATGATCTGCCGAGTCGATCGGGTCGGGTGTTCGATGAGGCCGGCGATGAGCTGCCACTAATCAATAGTTTCTGGTTTGCATGGTACGGTTTTCATCCACAAACGGAGGTTTTTGAGTTTAAACCTTAAGTTGCTGAGTGGATGGGCGATACGTTGAGGCATAGACAGAGAAAATTCAGATAAAACAGTAGGGCTAGATGCGCGCAAAAAAAACCAATGGAACGATGATGTTGTGCTGGATCGCGGGAGTTGTCATCGTGGTCGCTTTATTTAGCGCTATGTATGTCCACAGTAGCTTGACTGTATTGAGCAAAACATCGTCTGAAATTAATTCGGTAGCCGCTATCCTCGATAGCGTCAGTGGCTTGCGCAGCCTGTTAATCTCGTTTTCCAATCAATGCAACGTGGCCCAGGAAAACTGGTTGGGTGCATTGAATACCTCACTGGGTTTGATGTTTCTGGTTTGTTTGGCGGGCATGGCACTGCTGGTGACGCTGGTTGCACAATTTAAGCTCAATCGACGTTTGACCGCTCGGATAGCCAAACTACAACAGCAATTGTCCTGAATCGAAGCATGCTGAGATCGTGGCTGCGCTATAGGCGAGTTAAGCGTATATATATCTGAATATCAGGACCTGAGGGATCGCATAGCGATACTTTTTGACAATGCCTATCTCAATACGTCACGCCTGGTAATACTCCTTGGCAACACTACTGCGCTTAAGGAGCAACACATCATGAAGACCCAGCAACTTGATACGCTAGAGCAACAGGTGTCCAGCCAGCTTTGTGAAGGCGATATTTTGTTTATCTCGATCAATGCCTTTTTGTACAAGCAGGTGGCACGAGGAACCGGTAGTTGGTGTTCGCACGTTGGCTTTGCCGTGCGCGAGGCGGGTCAGTGGTGGGTGATGGAGAGTAAGGTTCCGAAAGTGGCTAAAACCCCACTGCGTGACTTTTTATCTCGCACCTGCAATGCAGAGGTCGCGATTCGTCGGTTGCCGCAATCGCTCAGCCGTGATGATATCGAACAGCTCAAACAGGCCGCCAATCAGCGAGCCGGGCGTTGGTATCACCTCGGGTTCAACTACGATTCACCACGCCAATTCTGCTCCAAATTTGTCCACCAGGTGTTTCGCGATGCGCTGGGGGTCAAGCTGGGGAAACTACAGACATTGCGACAGTTGTTGGATGAGAACCCCCAAGCTAGTGTCGGTTTTTGGCGGGTGTGGTATTTCGGTTTTATTCCTTGGCAGCGCCGTACAGTCACCCCGGCCAGTCAGCTTGAAGATAATCAATTGAAAACGGTGTTTACTACGCTTTGAGTGAAGCCGGTCTAGCCGCTCAGCCAGAGTGTAACGGGTTGGGAGCGGCGGTAGGCGTTTCTGTATCAGAGGGTACGTCTGCCTGCCAGACCTCCTTACCAATCTGTACCTTAACCACGTTGCTAAAACGCAGGCCTAGCTCGGATACCGCGTCCTCGAGTGTTTCGTCATCGCAGAGCATGGTGCCACCGCGTCCGTCGGCGGTAAAAAATTGATACGATTTCATAGCAAACGTTGCCCGAAAGAGGTGGAGTGTAGAAGTTTGTAGGGAGCTATTTTGGCGCAGTCAGCCGATAAAGAAAAGCGCTGAATAACGGATAACCGGGACCTGTACTAGGTCAACGGTCAGCCCGCTACAGCCAGAAAGATACTGCTTAGAAATTATGGCCGGTATGTTCGCGAACTCTTGCTGGTGTCGCCCCTATTGGGGATGAACCGTAGCGAACCACGATAGGTTTGACCAGCTCGGAAAACTGCTGATAAGGCATTTGAATCAGTTCGGTATGGCTTCCTGCACAGAAAGTAATAGTGCTGGCGTGGGTCAAGGGCTCGGCGATGTAGACTTCCATATCGTAAAGGTTTCCAAACGGAGGGATGGCTCCCGCTTCGCACCCTTTCAATCGATGCCGGAATTGACTGGCATCGGCTAATTCGATACTAAATGCCCGGATCGATTGATTGATCTGGTCGAGGTCGATCCGAAAACTGGCAGGAATCACCATCATCGCCAGTTCAGCATCGATATCCAGAATCACAACCTTAGCTAGCTCAAGGCCGCGGATATGAGCTGATTCGGCAACCTCTAGAGCGGTGTATGCCAAGGTGTGTTCGAGCCGTCGATACTCGGCTTGTGCATCGTCTAGGTAGGCCAGTATTTGACGTGATGGCATGATCGTCTCCGATAGTTTTAAATTAGTACATTCTTATATTTATTCTAGATCGAGGAACGAGCTATCAATGCTGAAAAATTATCTCTATGTAGTGTTTCGGCACAAATGCGGTTCATGGTGGAGCTGCATCAGTGGATCGGTTAGTCTTGCCGGTGTTGTCATTGTTAACCAAGGATTTTTGTTATGTCTGCGCTGTCGGTAGTAACTCGTTGGTGGTCATTGTTGGCCTGTGTTCTGTTTCTGTCGGGGTGTCAAAGCACCTATTACAATGCGATGGAAAAGGTGGGTTATGCCAAGCGGGATATTCTGGTCGATCGGGTTGAGGATGCGACCGAGACCCAGGCTGAGGTGAAGGAGCAGTTCCAATCGGCGTATCAAGCGTTCAACGCGCTGCTCAAGCTGGAGGGTAGTGAGCTCGAAGCACGTTACGAAACACTTAATGATGCTTACGAAGATAGCCGTGACAAGGCCGAAGAGCTGTCGGATCGCGTCGAAGCGATCGAATCGGTGGCCGATGCGTTGTTCGATGAATGGCGTGATGAGCTGAACCAATACAGCAGCAAGTCGCTGCGCGATTCGAGTGCGCGCAAATTGCGTGAAACCCAGAGTCGTTACAATCAGTATCTGAAGTCACTGAAGCGGGCCGAAGCCAAGGTTGAGCCAGTCCTGGCGGTGTTTAAGGACCAGGTTCTCTACCTCAAACACAACCTTAATGCGGAGAAGGTCAGTGCTCTGAAGGGTGAGGTTGGGCGGTTTAACTCTGACGTCAAAGGGCTGGTGCAGGAGATGGATCGTTCGATCGAACAAGCGCGTCAGTTTATTCAGGGGCTGGATTAGCCCCTGTTCAGAGTGCGGCCGGTGGATTTAAAACTTGTGATTTAAAAGAAGTATTCCAAATTGAGCTGGATGAAATCATCTTCGCGCAAACTGTATAGCGGGTCGCTGGAGTCGAGTTGGTCGAACAGTCTGGCTTCAAGCGATGCTTTAAATTGGCTACCTAGGCGCCGACTGGCTTCGATAAAGCCGAGTTGGGCGTTGGTATCGTTGTCGTAGATCAGCCCGGTTAACAGTTCGGTTGATTGAAAGTCGTTCAATGTTAGCCGCAGCCCGACGAACAGATCGTCCTGAAACGGGCTGGTGGCTTGATCGCCTCGATCGTCATAGTGATATTCCATCAAGGTCCCCAGATCAAGACTGCTGTCGAAGACGCCTACAAAGGTATATTCAAATCCGCCCACTGCTGCGCTGTAGCTACCGGCATCCAGGCCGCTGTTATAGATCGCTTCGAGCTTCCAAAGCCAATCACCCAGGGCGCTGGTCAGTTCCAGACCGGTCTGATCAATCAGTTCATAATGCGGCAACATAGCTGTCGCCAGCATCGGGTTGGCATTGTTTGGAGTCAGGGTAGGTTCACGGCTGGTGCCGCTAAAGTGGGACAGGGCAATATCGAGGCTATCGAGTGAATAATTGAACCTGATGGCGAAGTCTTGATGGTTTTCCTCATCGCCTGATGCATAGCTGGGGTTGTCGGTATCAACCGGCGGGGCGGTACGAGGGCGTCCCTCGATGCCGGCAAAGGTTCGCTCCCTGAAGTAGGGTAACCAGAATAGACTCAGCTCACCCTGGTCCAAAAGAAAGCTGTAATTGAGCATCGGCTGGCCCAGTTTTTCTTCCCCATCGATGCCTTCCAAGGTATCGGTTTGATTGATGATATCGACCAGATGCTGGGATTCGGTGCTGCCCCAAAACACTTTGCCGACACCGGCGCGTAACTGCCAGCCATCACCGACGTGCAGCCAGTTTAGCTCGCGTAGGTCCGCATGGGTGCGCTCGTCATCGTGCTTGTCGTAACGGGCAAAAGGGGTAATGGTGATGGCGTCGTTCTGATCGTTCCAGCTATGGTAAAACTCTGGGGTGACGGCGATGGAGCCGTAGTTGTTGTGTTGTCTGGGGTCGAGTGGGTCGCTGAAGAAACTACGCAGCTCCAGGTCGATCGAACCGCTGACCTCGGTGATGTCGCTGGCGATAGCTGGGGTAGTCGCCATCGCTGCTGCCAATATCAGCAGTCGGTAGCTCGGTTTGATAGCCGGCCATTGAGGAAACAGGGTCATGATCACTTGGCTCGCTTGAGGCTATTCTTGTTGAAGTCAGAGTCTTGCAAGCCTGACTGGAACTGGATATCGCTGAGGGTTAGCAAGGTACTTTTACCCGTTTGGTGGTTGGTCATTGCTAACTGGTGAGCGCGCCAGTATTGATCCAGAAAAAGCCGGTAGTCGCTAAAACGTAAGGTCTTGAGTGGTGAGTCTTTGCGATCGAAGTAGTCAATTTTCTGGACTTGGTACTCTTTTTTGTCGAACCAGCTGATTAGGCGGGTATAACCAGAATACTTATCGTTGGGGTAGCTCTCGACGACAAAACAGTCGATGCCGTCTAGCTGTTCATCACGCAGGTAGCGGTAGCGGTATTTCTCGACCTCAAACGAGGACATATCTTCGTAGGCGAACTCGCTGCCCATGAAAGGCCCCGATTTGTTGCGTGACGAGATTCGTTTAACCCGTTTCAACGCGGGTAGGTAGATCCATTGGTCGTCCGGCTCAACAGCGTGGGAGAAGGTCAAAAAGGCGGTGCCTTTGACATCACGGGGCTGATCGAAGATCGACAGGCTTTTGTCACCATCGCCGATTACTTCGAGGATCTTACTCCGGAGTTTGCGCTCGCTGGCATCGCCGTGAGCATTGCGTAACACCATCTTCATTTGAGACTGAGAATCTCCCCAGCCTTGGTTGCGCCTATCTGCCTCGGTGACGATCTTCAGCCCGCGGGCGACCATATCCTCTGCAGTAGCCGCCTGGCTAGCTATTGGTATTAGGCCAGCGAGTAGGGTTGCAAAGCCGAGTAAGCTCAGAAATCGAGGCGTCATGTTAAGTCTCCTTGGTTGTAGCGGGCGCAGTCGAGATTGCCGAGTTCACGGCGGATGGCTCTTTGCTTGAATCAAACAGCATAATCAGAACCGGCAGCAGGATAAAGTCGACCAACAGAGCGATGATGATGGTGATGGCGGTCAAAAGCCCCATATCGGAGTTAATCTTGAAGCTTGAGAGTGCCAGAATCAGGAAGCCTACCGATAGCACTACGGTGGTGATCCAGAGCGCCATACCGACACTTTGAAAGGCGTAGATAATTGCCCGCTGGGTATTGTCGCCGCGCTGCCGGCGAGCGTAGAGGTACTTGCTGAGGAAGTGAACGGTGTCGTCGACGATAATGCCCAGAGTCATAGCAGTCACTACCGACAAGGCAAGGCCTACCTCTGATACCCACATTCCCCATACCCCAAACGCGATGCCTGCGGGTATCAGGTTTGGTGCCAGGCTGATGATGCCAAATTTGAGTGATCGCAAGGCGACTCCGAGCAGCGCCGAGATCAGCACTAGCGCGACCAACGTTCCGGTTAGCATGCTGTTGATGTTGCGCTTGCCTATATGGGCAAACATCAGCGGTGGGCTGGCAATTTCTGCCGTGATATCGGGAGTATTGAGCTGTATCCATTCGTTGGCGCGCTGCTCTAGATCCAGCATCTGATTGCTGCTGAGATTGTGATAGCTGGCAACCATGCGGATGGCAGATTTATCGACGTTGATCTGATTGTTTAGATCCAACCCGTAAGGCAGTGACATTTCGTATAGCAGCAAGTACTGGGCTGCCAGCTCGCGCGATTCGGGTAGTTTGTAATAGCTGGGATCATCGCCATGCATGTTGCGGTTCAGTCGCTTCATGGTATCGGTTAGGGTATCGACGTGGACGGTTTCAGGTTGCAGGCGGAGCCATTGAACCAGTCGATCGGCGGATTGCAAAAACTGCGGGTTGTTGATGCCGCCGCTTTCTCCGGAACTGAGCTCAAACTCCATCATCGCCATACCGGTCAAGTGCTCGTTACTGAAGTCGGTGGCGATTCGAAACGGTACTGTACGGTCGAAATACTCGACAAAGTTATCGTTCAGTTCGTTACGTGGTACCTGGCTAACGGTAGCTACTACCACGATTAAAGATGCCCAAAGCAACCAGCGACGATTGTTTATCACCCACTGGCCTATCTGCTCCATCACGCTCAGCTTATTCTGCTCTCGAGGCGTGACGCGCAGTGGCATGATCGCCAGGATGGCTGGGAGCAACGTTAACGACAGCACGCAGGCTATCATCACCCCCATCGCGACGATATTGCCCAGGTCAGCGAACGGCGGCGAGTCGCTGAAATTCATACTCAAAAAACCGATAGCGGTGGTGACACTGGTCAAAACGACCGGTTGGGTGTTGATTTTTAAACTGCGGATCAATGCCGGGGTTCGTTCCACACCAGAGCGCATCTCGTGATAGAAGGTGCTAAGGATATGGACGCAGTCGGCGACGGCCAGCGTCAGGATGATGATAGGGGCCGAGGCGGAAGGCGCGGTCAGATACATTCCCCCCCAGCCTGCCAGACCCATCGCACCGGCGATGCTGGTGATGATGATAATCAGTGTCGCCAGCAGGCCGCCGATGGTACGTACCAGCACCCCGATCAGCACCATTACCGCTAAGAACATGATCGGCACCAGCGTCTTGCTGTCGTTGAGAGATGATTCTGAAAAGGTGTTGTTCATGATCACCATGCCGGTCAGATACACCTCCACGTTGGGGTATCGCTCGAGCAGTTGGTCTCGTATCTGGCGGACTGCCACGACGACTTCCGGTGTCTCTTCGACCAGGTTTTTACCAGGGAAATGGATGCTGGCGTTGACGGCTGCCACTGCCCCATCGGATGATATCAATCGATGAACCAGCAGCGGTTCATTGAGTGCTACCTGTTTGATTCGTTCGATATCCTGCGCATCGAGCGTTGCTGCATCGAACACCAGGTCCTCAACGATCAGGTCGTCTTCTTCGGCGAAGGTGTGCTGGAAGTTGGTGATGGAATCGACTCGGGTCGAGTAGGGCAGTTGCCAACTTTGCTGGGTTAACCAATCTAGCGCTTGCAGCGTCTCTGCGGTGAACACATTGCCGTCTTTAGGTACGACGATAAACAGGGCGTTGTCACTCTTAGCGAAGGTTTTTTGCATCCGCTCGAAGGTTTGCAACTGTGGATTCTCTTTACCGAAAAAGACCCGATAATCGCTTTTAAACACCAACCGCTGGGCACCGTAGGTGGCCAGTACGACGAGAGTCATCAGTATCACTGCTACTAAGTAACGCTGACGGATCAGGCTTCGGTAAAACGCATCCATGGCGGTATCCTGAAATGCTATATCGATGGTGGAAAGAGGTTTTTTAACGCCGCATTATAAAGCACGGATACGGTGTGTTGATCAATGTTAATTCCAGATAACAGTATTGGCCATCTTAGTTGAAGCTAGGATGATTGGACGACAGCAAAGCAAGCCACAGGGTAAGCTGCGGCAGTTGCTATTGAGAGGGAGGTTAGTGAAGTTGATCTTGCGGTGTTTGGCGCAGTTCTTTCCACTCAAGCAGGTTGATCACTTCTGCTCGGGGAGTGGGGGAGCGAGCGATGCTACCGGGGTGATTAAACTCAATCAGTTTGTTGGATAGCTGATACAGACAATCATGCATCATGCCCGATACCCTGAGCAGCCCTGCCATAGGTGTTTTAGCCCGTTTTAGCTCCATCTCTACGCGGTTCTGTATCGCTGCTAGGCGGCGGCGATGAGTATTAGGAGTGGTGGCAATGAATTGTTGGCAGGCGGTTTGACGGAAACTTTCGAATGCTTCTGGATCTCTGTCGGCCAGCGCCACGAGTTCTTCAAATTTGGGTAACTGTCCCATAGGCAGGTCCTCTTTTTTTGCTACAGATGCTCCCGGTGACGGGCTGCCTGCATAGGAAAGTTTAGCGCTGATTTGTGATGGCGGGATTAAAATTGATTGAATACAACATTTTGATCAATGTTAATTATTTAGAATAAGGAAATAATTATTGAAAATTCTTCTACTTAGCGGCTATCACGCGGTTAGCCATCGGTATTGGAGCGAGGGGCTGATGGCGGCATTGCCCGAGTACAATTGGCATTGCTTAACGCTGCCTGCGCGCCATTTCAATTGGCGAATACGCGGTGCGCCGCTGACATGGCTGAGCGAGCAGGCGGTCATGTTAAATGACCAGTATGACCTGCTGATTGTTACGTCGATGGTGGATCTTGCCACGTTGAAAGGACTGGTACCCAGCTTGGCTCGGACGCCGAGCTTGTGTTATTTCCACGAAAATCAATTCGAGTATCCCAAGAGCAGGCAGCAGCATTCCAGTGTCGATGCGCAGATGGTTAATCTCTATTCCGCGCTAGCCGCAGACAGGGTGTTGTTTAACTCTGAATTTAATCGAGACAGTTTTTTCGCTGGCGTTAACCGTTTGCTGCGTAAGCTCCCGGATCATCGGCCCTCATCAATTACGCCGCTGCTGGAGCACCGCTGTTCGGTCCTGCCAGTACCACTCAGTGATACGGACGATCTATCCCGTGTACGGCTGGCGCCGTTGTGGCAACATCGGCCGACTGATTCCGATCGAACACCCGTTAAGATTATTTGGGCTTCTAGGTGGGAGTACGATAAAGGCCCCGATCGATTGTTAGCGATATTGGAGGAGCTGGAGTGCAGGGGAACCGACCATCAAATCTGCATATTGGGGGAACAGTTTCGCCACTCCCCTCCCGAGTTTGAGTTAATCAAGCAGCGATTTGGACCGCGGATCGTGCAGTTTGGATTTGTACCATCAAAGGTTGAGTACCTCCAATGGTTAGCGTCTGCAGATATTATGCTCTCGACATCGATCCATGAATTTCAAGGCATCGCTGTGCTTGAGGGTATCGCCGCAGGTTGTGCCCCAGTGTTGCCACGGCGGCTGGCATACCCGGAGCTGGTACCACCGGGTTTTCTTTATGATAGCCATCCGGCAGATCTGGCTCGTGAAGTGAAAGCAGCGGCTGATTTGATAGAAAAGATTACTACAGACAAACCTGATGCGCCTTGCGTTGAACGCTTCATGTGGTCCGCGCTACGGCCCCAATATCAGGCTGTGATAGAGCAGACCGCTGCGTTATAGCGGTCGGGTTTTAGTTGGTTTTTTGTGGCTCCAGACCGAGTTCTCGTTCGGCGTAATCTTTCCAGGTGTCAGCGGCCTTCTGAGCTGCCGTTTGGTGTTTGGCCATAGCCGCATTTTGTTTATCGACAAAAGCCTGCAGGCAACTGCGGTAGTCTTCTACATCTTGTTCGAACTCTTTTTTATCCAACTCGGTAATAAATTCCAATGGCTTGACCGGCGCTTTGCAGTCGTGCGCTTCAGAAAAGAAATGAGCATGGCTGAGCCCGGATATCAGGCAGCCCGTTAGGGTCAGAATAGTGCGTGCTTTGGTCATCATTGGGTTGTTCCTAGAGGGCCGAGTTAATCGAATCTATTCCGTCGTAAGAGGGGCGTCAAGTAGGCTGGACTTTTCTGAGAATTGGCTATACTCCCTGTACTTTTTAAATCACTGTCACAATTCCTCCTAGGAGAGGCGATGATGAGCCAGCAGACCGATATATTGCAGCATGATGCCGAGTTGATTCTTAGCCTGTTTGGTAATGCGCAGGCACAAAAACAACGACTGATGAATATTGAAACGCAGCTCAGTACCGAGGGTGTTGATATTCAGCAGTTGCACAAATGTATTGATAGTCTGGAACAGACTCAGGATCTTGATCAGTACCGCTGTCGTTACCATCACCTTGATCGGGTATGGCTACCCGCTTTGTAGCGGGTAGCTTGGCGATAGCCCTAGGCGCTTACAGCCCGAGCTTTTCGGCTACGTAGTCTGCGTCTTTATCGCCGCGACCGGATAGGTTGACCAGGATGGTCTGATCCGCCGGTAGCTCGGCTGCGAGTTTCATGGCGTATGCTACCGCGTGGGCACTTTCTAAGGCTGGAACAATGCCTTCACGACGCGACAGGGTCATAAATGCATCGAGGCACTCTTGGTCGGTAATGCTGGTATAGGTGACCCGCTCGATATCTTTCAGATAGCAATGCTGTGGACCCACACCTGGGTAGTCCAGCCCCGACGCAATCGAGTGAACCGGAAGCGGTTCGCCTTGTTCGTCTTGCAATACGTAACACTTAAAACCATGCAGTGACCCCGGCGTGCCTAGGGTCAGGGTGGCGGAGTGTTGGTTGGTATCCAAGCCTTTACCTGCGGGTTCAACCCCGTACATGTTGACGCTCTCATCGTTCAGGAATGCGGTAAACAAACCCACTGCGTTGGAGCCGCCACCGACGCAGGCCATAATATGATCGGGCAGTTTGCCGGTCTGCTCCAGGCATTGGATACGAGCTTCATCGCCGATAATGCTCTGGAAATCCCGCACCATCATCGGGAATGGGTGCGGACCAACAACCGAACCGATAGCGTAGAAAAAGTTTTGTGGATCTTTCAGGTACTCTTCAAAGGCACTATCGACCGCATCCTTGAGGGTGGCGGTACCGCGCGAGACCGGGATCACGGTACAGCCCAAAATTTTCATCTTGGTGACATTGGGGTGCTCTTTTTCGATATCGATTTGGCCCATGTGGATTTCACAGTCGATGCCGACCAGTGCGCAAGCGGTAGCCAGTGCTACCCCGTGTTGTCCCGCTCCTGTCTCAGCCAATATCTTGGTTTTGCCCATGTGTTTGGCTAACAGCGCTTCACCCAGGCAGTGGTTGATTTTATGCGCGCCGGTGTGGTTCAGGTCTTCGCGTTTAAGAAAGATTTGAGCACCGCCGCACAGATCGGTTAAACGCTTGGCAAAGTAGAGTGGGCTTGGACGGCCGACATAGTATTTGTAGAGCTCCATCAGCTCGCTGCGATAAGCCTCGGTATCTTTGATTTCACGATAAGCGCGATCGATATCGTCCATCACCGCTTTGAGTTCTGGCGGGATGATCTGGCCACCGTAATTACCGAAAAAACCTTCCTTATTAGGCATCGGGGCAAAATCGAATTGGCTCATAGCGTCTCCTAGGTTCAAGCACGGTATCGGACGTACTGTTACGTACGGTTGGATCATCATACCGCGCTGTCGATGCCCTGCAAACAGTAAGCTATTGTGGCGACTGAAGATTGTCTTCCTCGCGCCTACTGATGCCAATTTCGTGCTACTCTGCGTTTCTTTTTTTCAGTCTTTAAGGGGCTGTAATGCGCATTGTTGCCGATGAAAATATTCCGTTAGTCGAGGCTTTTTTTGGCCCATTGGGTGAGGTCGTACGACTGCCAGGGCGGTCGCTTCGCCCCGAGCATTTACAGCAGGCCGAGCTGTTATTGGTTCGCTCGGTGACCCAGGTTAATGCAGAGTTGCTGGCTGAAACACCGGTAAAGTTTGTTGCCAGTGCCACGATCGGTACCGACCATGTCGCGCTTGAGCAGTTAAAACAGCTGGGTATTGGTTTCAGTAATGCGCCGGGTTGCAATGCCGAGTCGGTGGTGGATTATGTGCTATCCGCGCTCACCAATCTGGCGCAGCAACAGCGCTGTACATTAGCGGATCGAAAGGTGGGTATAGTTGGGGTTGGCAATGTAGGGAAGCGATTGCAGCAGCGTCTGCAGGGTCTCGGCATTGAGTGCCTGTTGTGTGATCCGCCCCGAGCTGAGCATGCCGCCGAAACCGAGTGCTTTGTTGAGCTGACAGAACTGCTTCAGCAATGCGATGTATTTTGCCTGCATACGCCGTTGACTAAAGAGGGATCGCATCCGAGCTACCATCTGTTTAACGCCGAAGTCTTGAATGCGTTGCCGAGAGGTAGTTGGTTGATCAATGCTGGGCGCGGCGCGGTAGTTGATAACCAGGCTTTGGCGAGCTGCTTGCGGCAGCGTAAAGATCTACGGGTGGTACTGGATGTTTGGGAGCCCGAACCCGATATCGATATCAAATTGGCCCCTTATCTGGCATTTGCGACACCACATATTGCCGGCTATAGCCTGGAGGGACGGTCTCGTGGCACAGAGATGATCTATCAAAGTGCTTGTCAGTCTTTGGGTATAACGCCGAGCTGCGAATTGGCTCAGTTGCTGCCTTCACCCGCGATAGCACAGCTCGATCTTTCCGCAGCGGCTTCGACAGAGGCCGATCTGATTCCGAGGTTGGTAAAACTGGTATACGATCTGCGTCGGGATCATGATGCATTGATGCGTTGTGTACAGCAGCACCCTGCCACCATAGCCGGTGAATTTGATCTGTTGCGGCGTCACTACCCGCAACGCAGGGAGTTTAGTAGCTTGATGATTTCCGGCATTGGGCCGGATTCTACATTGGCTAAACAGTTGGCGGGCTATGGCTTTAGTCTTGCCGGATAACAGTGGTAAGGTTTTATTAGGGCAGCGAACAGGATAACGATGGCGGTAAAACGATTACAGCACCAGTCGTCTGATCAGCAGTTACAGGGCGTCAAAGAGCAGCTGCAGTTCGATGACTTGAAATTGATCGTAGGAGAGCGTGTCCGGTTGGAAACTGTCTCACCGCGTGGGCGCTTTTCGGTTCGTTATTTGGGCGCTCATGTTGGGCGTTGTTTGATGGTGACGATGCCGCTGGTCAATGGTGTGGTGAAACCGGTCAAGGAGGGTACGTCTATGACCCTGCGTTTGATTGCGCTGAATCGTGCCTGCGCGTTTAAAACCCGGATGATTAAAGCCCAAACTTCGCCGGTACCGATGCTGTTTCTTGATTACCCTGATAGTGTTGAAGCGGTGTTGGTTCGCAAAGCCGCTCGAGTTAACAGTCAGTTAATCGTATCGGTCGATGAGGTGGAATCAGGGCATTTCGGTAGCGGTTGGCCACGGCAGGCATTGTGCTGTGATATCAGTTTGCACGGCGCCCGGATTGAGGCCAGCGATCAGCTCGGGGAGCTGGGTGATGGCTTGTTTATTACAGCTCGAGTCAGCGTCGGCGAAGTGGATCAGGTATTGATGCTGGAGGGGAAAATCCGCAACTTGGAAGAGGTGGAGGATAGCTTTAACGATGGTTTCAGGATGGTTCATGGGCTCGAGTTTGTCGGGCTCGATGAAGAGACCCAATTGATTCTTACTGGCTTTGTTTATCAACAGATGTTGCGTGAACAGGTCGGGCTGTAGCCGGAGTAAACGATGTTTAGATTGGGTTTGATCGTTAATCCGTTGGCGGGAGTGGGCGGCAGTGTCGCGCTTAAGGGCAGTGATGGGGCCGAGACCGCTCAACAGGCACTGTCTCTGGGGGCGATCCCTAGAGCGGGAGAGCGTGCCGCTCAGGCGCTTGGAGCCTTGTCTGGGCTCGAATTCGAATGCTACACCTATCCGGCCGAGATGGGCGAGCAGATCGCGCTGGCTGCCGGTCTTGTGCCTAAGGTGTTGGGTTGTATCGAGTCGGGAAAAACCACCGCAGCAGATACTCAGCGGGCAGTTCGTGATCTTGCTGCAGCAGGTGTCGATCTGGTGCTATTTGCCGGAGGCGATGGGACGGCGCGTGACCTGTACGCGGCGGCTGATGAACAAATACCGGTACTAGGCATCCCTGCCGGGGTGAAGATTCATTCTGGTGTTTATGCCATCACTCCACGTGCTGCCGGGGAAGTGGTGGCGATGCTGATTCGTGGTGAACTGGTCAGCCTGCGCGAGCAGGAGGTTCGCGATATCGACGAGCAAGCCTTTCGTGAAGGCAAGGTCAAAGCACGCTATTACGGTGAGTTATTGGTGCCCGAAGAGGGCCGCTTCGTACAGCGAACCAAGAGTGGCGGTAAAGAGGTTGAGGAACTGGTGTTGGGCGATATTGCCGCCGAAGTGGTTGAGACTATGGAGGAGGGTATCTATTACGTGATCGGATCGGGGACCACGGTGCAGGCCGTAATGGACGAGATGGGGTTGCCTAATACGCTGCTTGGTGTAGATCTGGTGCGTGATGGTGAGCTCGTGGGTTCGGATCTGAGTGCGGCACAACTGCTCGATCAGATCGGTGACCAGCCGTTTCGTGTTGTCGTCACCGTGATTGGTGGCCAAGGGCATATTATCGGCCGCGGCAATCAGCAGCTCTCGGTCGAGCTGTTGCGACGGGCAGGCAGAAATAACCTGTTGGTGGTCGCGACTAAAACCAAACTTAAGCAGCTCGATAGCCGACCGTTGGTTGTCGATTCGGGAGACCCTGCGCTGGACCGAGAGTGGGCAGGGTTGATTCGGGTTGTCACCGGCTACCGTGATGCGGTGCTTTATCCCGTGGCAGATTATTAAGGAGGCACTATGGTTCAACTAAGGTTAGGCTCTGCTGTAACCGTTGGGTTGGTGGCGGCAGCGCTATTGACGGGGGGCTGCGCTGAACCCGAGCAGGGTCAAGGCCAAGCGGCAGTTGCTCCAGTAACTTCAGTAACACTTGAGCCTGCTGTGCCGGTTCCGGTTCCGGTTCCGGTTCCGTCAGAGCCCGCATTGAAGGTGTCGAAATCGTCAACACAAGCGCTCGATTTGAGCGTCGATCGACAGTTGCTGTTGGGCGATGGCGCTGCGAAAGGGGGCTTTAGTAATCCTGCTACTAGCGGGGAAGAACCGTCTGCCGCGTCATCATCATCATCGACGCTAAATGGTCGATTTGGTGATGCTCCAAAGGATGACAAAACACTATCATTTAGTGGTTCTGTGCTGACTAAAGAGGATGAACCCGATTACCGCAATTCGGTTGAAGGGGCGAAGGTAGGCCTAGAATTGAAGTATTAAACGACGGCTCTACAGCAACCCTTTGTTCATAAGCAGTTCGATAAATGCACGTTTGCCTCTGAGTTGCCCTAGAAAGATCTTATCGCTGTCGTAGCCTTGATCGAGTAACAGTTCAAACAGAGGCATATGGTCGTGATTTAGGCTGTAGTCAAGCAGGCTTTTTGCGCTGTTGTCGACGACATTCAGGTCTGCCCCCTGTTCAATCAGCAGCTTAATGTTTGGCCAATAGCGTTGCGGGTTTTGGCTGGCGGCAAACAATAATGGCGTTTGGCCGGCGTTGTTCATCGGGTCGATATCCAATCCTTGTCGCAGTAGTAATTTAACCGCTTGAGAGGAATGGGTGGTTGCTAGGTGTAGAGCGGTCATCCCTTTCAAATTGACTCGCTTTGGGTCGGCTCTTGCACTGATTAATATCTCGATTACCCCCGCCGTTGAGTGACCGATACTGAGCATCAGCGGAGTTTTGCCGATTCGATCGCTAGCGTTGGGGTTGGCCCCCGCGTTCAATAGTTGCTGGCAGGTGTCAGTCCGGTTTGCTTCTGCGGCCCAGTGCAGGGGTGTCCGTTTGAAGTAGTCACGGGCGTCGAGGTCTGCGCCCCGATCCAAGAGCAAGCTGATGAGTTCGGTTTGGTTGCTTTGAGCGGCTAAATGAATAGGGTGCCCGCCTTTGTCCGAGCGGGATGCTTGGCTGGGATCTACTTTCATGGATAATAACAGTTTAGCCATCTCGGGTTGCTGGCTGGCGATGGCCCAATGAAGTAGCGAGCGGCCGCTAGAAGCTTTGCGATCATCCTGCTGGTTGAGTTGTCTAGGTAATACCTCGCAGTCCAAAAATGTTTGCTTGTCAGCACTTTTAACCAGTTCAGCCAACTGCTGAAAGCTACACTTGGCTGCTGTGGCGGGGCTGTTAATTATGGGTTTGGCAGCTGTTGGCGGTTGCTGACTCTGGGTCAATAATGCGTTGTTGAACTGGGGTTTGACGGCTGCTATGGCTGCGGCCTCGGAAGCAGGGTTAGGCTTGGCTTGGGACTGTATCGGGCTTTGCTGGCTGTTTTGTTGCTGCAACTCTTTTAGACAGGCTTTGGTGTAGACGATCGCGCCGTCTTTTTTACAAGCCGATATAGCCAGTACGCTCGGAGATGATAACGCACCGATTAGCAGGCTAATGAGGAGGCAGAGCAGGCGATTCATCGAGGTATGTGAGACTCAGGTTATGCTGGTTAAGGGGATCAGTTACTGATTCACTAAGATTTATTAGCTGACAGGGTACGTATTCGAACCGGTCATGGGAATCACTAAAACCGCCAATGAACGCCCTGTGTGACCTATATCAATGAGATAGGGTGGCCGAGTATTAGGCAAAAAAAAACCGCAGCTTAGGCTGCGGTTTTTTTCGGTCGAAGGGTGCTTAGCTGAACAGGTGCTTGACGCCGTCGCGCTCTTCGCTCAGTTCCTGCTCGGTAGCAGTCATCTTCTCGCGGCTGAAATCGCTGATCTCAAGGCCGTCGACGATGGTGTACTGACCGTCTTTACAGGTAACAGGGAAGGAGTAGATCAGACCTTCGGCAACGCCGTAGCTGTTGCCAGTGCTTGGAATCGCCATGCTGACCCAGTCACCGTCTTGAGTGCCCAGTGCCCAGTCGCGCATGTGCTCGACTGCTGCGTTAGCGGCAGATGCTGCAGAAGACAGACCACGGGCCTTGATGATCGCAGCGCCACGCTGTTGAACGTCAGGGATGAAAGTCTCTTTGTACCAGCTATCTTCAACCAGACCAGTTGCAGCTGCACCGGCAACAGTAGTGTTACTGATGTCTGGGTACTGAGTGGCTGAGTGGTTGCCCCAGATGGTGACTTTCTTCACGTCTGTGACGTGCTTGCCAGTCTGGTTGGCCAGCTGCGCCGCAGCACGGTTGTGGTCCAAGCGGGTCATCGCTGTGAAGCTCTTGGGATCCAGGTCCGGAGCGTTCTGCTGGGCGATCAGAGCGTTGGTGTTGGCTGGGTTGCCGACAACCAGAACCTTAACGTCACGGCTAGCGTGATCGTTCAACGCCTTGCCTTGTACCGAGAAGATCGCTGCGTTGGCTTCCAGCAGGTCTTTACGCTCCATGCCTGGTCCACGAGGACGGGCACCGACTAGCAAGGCGTAGTCAACATCTTTAAACGCAACGTTAGCGTCGTCGCTCTGAACGATGCCTTGCAGCAGAGGGAATGCACAGTCTTCAAGCTCCATCGCAACGCCCTTGAGGGCATCCAGTGCTGGAGTGATTTCGAGCAGTTGCAGGATGATAGGCTGATCGTTGCCCAGCATCTGGCCGGAAGCGATGCGGATCAGTAGAGAGTAGCTAATCTGACCAGCAGCACCAGTGACTGCGACGCGTACAGGTTGTTTCATGGAAAATCCCCTTTAATCGATAGATCAAACCCAGCGCTATGCTAGGAGCTAAAATCGGTGGCGAGATTATAAGGTAATACCGATAGTGAGGCTATCAACTCGGGAATAATTACAACCAATGGAGGGGGCGGTGATAACCCCTTAGTCGTCGTTATTCAGGTCTAAGGCCAATCGGAACCCCCAAGTATTGCGGCTGGCGTTGGGTGGGTGGCGATAGCGACTGGCCGAGCGGATCAGTCGAGGAATGTCGTACCAGGAACCGCCGCGCATGACCCGATAGTTACACAGGCCGACATCCCAGCTGGAACCGTCTTTAGGTGCCTGATCGTAATTTTCGTTATAGCAGTCCGATACCCACTCATAAACGTTGCCATTCATGTCGTGCAAACCGAATAGGTTGGGGCTGAAACTCCCCGTAGGAGCGGTTTTTTTGCCGTCAAACGCACTGCCGCAATCGTCGCAGGCGGCGTTGTCGGTGCCCACTTCGCTGCCCCACCAGTACAGCGTCTGGCTGCCAGCACGGGCTGCGTACTCCCACTCTGCTTCGGAAGGGAGTCGATAAGGTTGGCCTGTTTGCTGCTGAATCCAGTGGGCGTATGAATTGGCATCGTTCCAGCTGATGTTGATCACCGGGCGCTCGCCACGGCCCCAGCCTCCATCGGTAGGAAGAGGCCGACCGGTGGATAGTGCGAACAGGTCGTATTCAGCGAAAGTGATCTCTTTTTCTGACAAGGCGAAGCGATGCTTGAGCGCCACCTCATGCACCGGCTGTTCGTTATCATCGCCATTTCGGTTCAGATCACCCATTTGGAACTTGCCGGTTGGAATGGTCATCATGTTGGGACCAAATACACCGGGGATGATCTCATCTTTGAACACTTCGCCGGTACGCTGAGTCGGTTTGACGGCAGAGGACGGTCGATCGGAGTCGTTGGTTGCGGCGGTTTGAGCAACCGAATCGCGCGTCAGTCTGACGTTGTATTGGTCAACCTGCGAACCTAGCTGCTGTAGCAGTGCGCTACTGGGTGACAGTTCTCGTAACGTAGCGAACTCTTTGCTTAGGCTGATCTTGGTCTGAATAGAGGGTGAACGTTGCAATAGCTGCTGGACCTTAACGACCTGGCGGAGGAGTTGCTGCTGTTGGGTCTTGTACTCATTAGATGCCAGCAAGTAACCCAGTGTGAGACCTGCGCCAAAGGTAATACAAGCCGCCAGTAGTGACCCGACCACCCAGGCACCGCGTTTGGCTGATGGTGCCTGGGTGTCGACTGTTGAGGCGGGTTCGAGCTTGGGTTCGGGTTTTTGCGGCTGTGTTGCTTCAGACAGCGGCGCATCGTTTTTAAACGCTTGTTGCTGCTCGGGGGTGAACAGTTTGCGTAGCAGGTCTAGAGCCGAGGTAGGGCGGACTGCGGGGACTTGATCCATCGCGCTTTGCAGTAACTGCCACTGCTCGGAGTTAAACTGGGCCGGGGCAGGAAGTTGGCTGGGGTCTCGGTCTTGTTGGGGTGTATCGGGTGAAAACGGCGCCCGACCGCCAAACAGTAAGTAGATCAAGCAGGCCAATGAATAGATGTCGGCGCTTGCCGCGAGCGGCTCTGCACTGAACGCCTCATGGGCGTGGTACTCGCTGTTGAGGACTCGGTGTCCGCCTTGTTGTATCGCACGCAAGAGCGGTTGGCGGAACGCCACGTTGACCAGTTTGACGCCCACTTCCCGGGTGATGATGACATTCCAAGGTGTCAGGTCGCCGTGGCTAAGTTTATGTTTGGCGATGTAATCTAGCGTTACCGC
>JBALWS010000029.1:0-37438 GCA_036960405.1 Halopseudomonas sp.
GATACCCAGCCTACCGGGGGGAAGTTCGATGGCATCTACGGTGTACTTGCCGGGGTCGAAGTAATGACCACCCTTGAAGAACAGGGAATAACCACCGATGCTCCACTTGAAGTTGTGGTCTGGACCAACGAGGAAGGCGCCCGTTTCTCGCCAGCAATGATCGGTTCAGGAGTCTGGTCCGGCGTGTTTGACCTGGAGTACGGCCACAGTCGTACCGACAAACAAGGTCGCAGCATTCAGCAAGAACTCGAACGTATCGGTTATCTCGGCACTAAGCCTGCCTCAGCTCGGCCGATTAAAGCCGCTTTTGAGCTTCATATCGAGCAAGGCCCCATTTTAGAACAAGAACAAAAACAGATCGGTATTGTTTCCGGGGTGCAGGGAATGCGCTGGTACGACCTGATTCTTGAAGGTGAACCTCGCCACGCCGGTCCGACTCCGATGGACGTCCGCCGCGATCCCTTTATGGCGTTGCAGCCGATACTGAAAGATTTATATCAGCTGGCCGAGGATAAAGGCCCTTGGGCACGCGCCACCTTCGGTGACATCAAGGCTGAACCGGGGGCACGCAATACCGTACCCGAACGCTTAACCTTGGCGGTCGATCTGCGCCACCCAGAACAAGCGCAATTGGATCAGATGGATCAGCGATTACGCAGTTTGGTCGAAGAGGTCGCACGCCAGACTGGCGTCACGTGCACGGTTAACGATGAGTGGAATTCTGCTGCTGTCAATTTTGATTCGGGTTGTGTGGCTGCCGTGCAGGCAGCCACCGAATCTCTTGGGTTGAGCCACAAGCATATGTTCAGCGGTGCCGGTCACGATGCGGTTTATCTTTCTCAAGTAGCCCCCACCAGCATGATATTCGTGCCTTGTGAAAATGGGATCTCACATAACGAGGCCGAGAATGCCGTGCCTGCGGATATCACTGCGGGGGCTAACGTGCTGTTGCAAGCGATGCTGACGATAGCCTGCGCAGGATAAGACTCTCCCCTCAGACATACATACCCGGCCGGGGAGCGTTCCCCGGTCAAGATAAAACCGGCTAAGCTAAGTAAAGTTCTTCTATTCAGGGCTTTACCATGTTGGTCCGCAATTTGGCCCTAGCGCTATTAATAACAGTCCCTACTCTGCTCCGTGCTGAACCAGTCCATGCTGAAGTACTGCGAGTGACGGCCGATCCATCCTGTCCTTATGTCTGCCCCGATCCCCAGACCCCGACAACACTGGCTCAGCAACCCGGCATTATCTTTGAAATCTTGGATGCGATCTTAGGTCCTGCTGGTATCCAAATCAGGGTTGAATTCCTACCCTATTCTCGCAGCCTCAGGTCGGTTCAGCTGGGGGAGCACGATGCCATGTTGGTGACGCTCAAGGATGACGCGCCTTCGCTTTACTACCATCAAACTCCGATAGCCTTGGCAAAAGGCTGCTTCGTCACGCGTAGCGATAATGCATGGCAATATCGGGGGATCTCCAGCCTGGAACAGATTCGATTTGGCGGTACGCTGGGCTATAAATACGGCCCGTTAAAAGCATTCATCGAGCGTAGCAACCCAAACAAATTGATGATGAGTGGAGAGGAAACCTTTGACCGATTGTTATACATGGTCGAAATTGGTCGTCTTGACGCCACGATCGAAGATATTAATGTGATCGACTACCGTCTGAAGCAGCTGCAGCTGACCCACAAACTGCACTTGGCCGGTTGTTTGCCGCCTATGATTCCACTTTATGTCGGCATATCACCACATTATCCAACCAAGGAGCGGCTTTCTAACGCGATAGATCAGGGGCTAGATGATTTAAAAAGAAGCGGCCAGCTGCACCGGATCATGCAAAAATATGGCTTTTACGTAGAAAGGTAACTCTGCTTGGTCGCCTGCGAACCATTGCCAATAATTGTTGAAGAGATGGCTGTCGCTGCCATCCCTCCAACGTTCTTAGTGCGATTAAGAACTGAAACTCGTCCTCGTAAATCGACTTCAACGTCTCCGCTGTAGCCGTTAGGCTGAGTCTGTATTTATTTCTTTTCAATCCATTAAAGCTACCACTTAAATGATTTTATTGATCGAAGAAGCACTGATTGTCGACGCATCGTTGCCTCAGTCCGGTGGTGACTTGATAGAGCGGCCCCTGAATACTGTGCTTCTCGACCTGCGCAACAAACGCGTTTAATCCCAGGTGATCGATATAACGTAATGGTCCGCCACGAAAGCGCGGGAAGCCCAACCCCAGGATTACCCCCATGTCGACCTCGGCGGCGGTCTCGACGATGCCATCATCCAGGCAGCGCACCGCTTCGAGGCACATGGGGATCATCATCCGCTCGACGATCTCGGCGTCGCTGACCTCGGGCATCGCGGTGGCCATCAGCTCGACTAAATCATAGGTCGCGTCTTCGGCCTCCTTGGTACGCTTGCCGTTTTCATCGACCCCGTATCGGTAGAAACCTCGGCCATTCTTCTGTCCTAGACGCTCGCCTCGAACCATCGATTGCATCAGTGTTCCACCGTCGTGAAGCATCCGCTGCGGAAACCCCTCGACCATCACCGCGTCGGCGTGAACCAACGTATCCAAGCCGATCACATCGGCTAGATAGGCTGGCCCCATCGGCCAGCCGAATGCTTCCATCACCCGGTCGATGCGTTGGAAGTCGACCCCGTCCATAAGCAGTCGGTTGAAGGCGTTGTAGTAGGGAAACAGGATCCGGTTGACCAGAAAGCCGGGGCAGTCGTTGACTACAATCGCGGTCTTGCCCATCGAGGCGGCGTAAGCCACCGTCGTCGCAACCGCTTGATCGGAACTCTTATCGCCACGGATTACCTCGACCAGCGGCATCGCATGGACCGGGTTGAAGAAGTGCATGCCGCAAAAATTCTCAGGCGCCAGCAACGATTCGGCCAGCCGGTTGATCGATATCGACGAGGTGTTAGAGGTCAGCACCGTGCCCTCGCCTACCTGCTGCTCGAGTTCAGACAGCACTGCAGCCTTGATCTTGCGGTTTTCTACCACCGCTTCGACGACGATATCGACGCTCTGGAAACGGTCATAGTCGAGAGTCGCCTCGATCTGATCAAAGATCGCCTGCTTCTTTGCGGTATTGAGTTTGCCGCGTGCTAGCTGTTTGGAAAGGATCGCATCGGCCTCTGTGAGTCCCAGTTCGAGCGCATCGCCGTTGATATCTTTCATCAAGATCGGTGTGCCCGTGGCCGCTGATTGATACGCGATACCGCCACCCATGATACCCGCGCCTACGACCGCGGCCTTGTCGATTCGGCGAGCGTGGGCCGCCGTTTGCTTGGCCTTTCGCTTTAGCAACTGATCGCTAAGGAACAGGCCGATCAGGCTCCGCGCTTCGGTGCCTTTGGCCAGTACCGGAAAGGTATCCACTTCACACTCGATCGCCTCGTCAAATGCCAACGTACAGTGCTGTTGCACCAGTTCAAGAATGACTCGAGAGGCGGGATAATGCTTGCCCGGACGTCGATCTATCTGGGCCGAAATCTGATCGACCAGTGCCGGGTCAAGATCGATCGGCGCCCACTTGCGATTGCGACGAGACAGGTAGTCATTGCCGTTTTCTAGCTGCTCGAGTAACAGCGCGCGTGCCTGCAGCAGCAACTGATCTGCTGCTGCCAGTCGATCAACCGCCCCGACGGACTCCGCTATAGCCGCGTGCTGTGGTCGTCCGCTCAGCAGCCAGTCCAGACCGGTTTGGGCGCCTACTAGCCGTGGCAGTCGAACCGAGCCGCCCCACCCCGGGTAGATGCCGAGGCTGACCTCGGGTAGTCCAACCCGGCCGTCATCGGCCAGAATTCGGTAGTCGCAGCACAGAGATAGCTCAAAACCGCCGCCTAACGCCATGCCGTTGATCGCGGCGACTGTCGGATACGGCAGATTCTCCAGCATACCGAACAGCTTGTGGGTCTGACGCAACCAGGCCTTGAAGGCGAAATTGTCGAGTTTAAAGTTGTTGGCGAACTCGGTGATGTCGGCTCCGACAATAAAAGCAGATTTGCCGCTGGTTAGCAGCAGCCCGCGCACGTCGGGGTCGAGTTGTAGGTTTTCGAGCGCCTCGTGCAATTCGGCCAGCGTCAACCGGTCCAGTTTGTTAACCGAGCCGTCTTGACGATCGAAACGCAGTTCGGCGATGCCCTCGCTATCGCAGCTCAACGTTACACATTTGCCCGAGTAGATCATTTGGATATTACCTGTAAGCTGTTGTTATAAATTGATGAGATCATCAAAGGTTTGGTTATCAGAGCGCTGCGCGGTGACGCCCCCTATTACCGGCTATAGGGGGGCAGTCTTGGACAGACTGAGTTAATCCGAATCAGCGGCTTTGCATTTCTCGAATCAGCTTCTTGTTGATCTTGCCGACGCTGGTTTTGGGGATATCGTCGACGATCTGAATCTGCTTCGGAACCGCCCATTTATTGATCTTACCGTTGTCGATAAACTGCTGCAGGTGTTGTTCTACAGCCGGTTGATCCAGCGCTGCACCGGTTACCGGCACCACCAGCGCCATCGGTCGTTCGCCCCATTGATCGTCGGGTATACCTACCACCGCAACAGAGGCGATAGCCGGGTGCCGACTGATCAGGTTTTCTAGATCGAGCGAGCTGATCCACTCCCCCCCGGTCTTGATCACATCCTTGATCCGATCCTTGATCTCGACCACACCACGGCTATCGATCGAGGCCACATCACCTGTGTGCAGCCAACCGTTAAGCCAGAGTTCGGCACCCTTTTCGGGCTCCTTGAAGTAGCCCTGGGTCAGCCAGGGCGAGCGTGCTACCACCTCACCCATCGACTCACCGTCATGCGGTACAGGCTGGCCGTTGGGATCAACGATATCGAGATCAACCATCGGCACCGGGGTTCCGGTCTTGGTTCGCTCAACGAGTTGCTCGGCCATGGGCAGCGTACGATCTTCGCTGCGCAGATAAGAAACAGTCAACAGGGGGCAGGTTTCCGACATGCCGTAGGCGGTGTAGACCTCGATACCCTGTTCTGTGGCTTCGCTCGCCAGTCCCTGGGTCAGAGCGCTGCCGCCCAGCATCATCTTCCAGCCGTTGAAGTCGGTGTTCGCCGCTTCCTCGCAGCTGAGCACCATCTGCAGGATCGTAGGCACGCAATGCGAAAAAGTCACCTTCTCTTCACGATAGAGTCGAGCCAGCGCATTGGGCTCATAACGCCCCGGATAAACTTGTTTAACCCCCATCAACGTTGCCGCGTAAGGTACCCCCCAGGCGTGCACATGGAACATCGGCGTGATCGGCATATAGACATCGCCGGAGCGTAGCAACGGCTGACCTTCATAGACCCCCAGCGTTCCGACCATATTGAGGGTATGCAGCACCAGTTGGCGATGGGTAAAATAGACCCCTTTTGGGGCGCCGGTGGTGCCGGTAGTGTAGAAGGTTGTCGCTACCGAGTTCTCATCAAAATCGGGGAATTCGTAATGATCGTCAGCCCGCTCCAGTAGAGCTTCGTACTCGCCCAGCACCGGTAGCTCGGTGGTTGGTGCGCTGTCATCGCTAAGTTGGATATAGCCCTTAACCGTTGTCAGCTCAGAGTGGACCTGCTCCATCAACGGCAGAAAATCGTCGTGCACCAACACCAGATCGTCTTCGGCATGGTTCATGGTGTAGATCACCTGCTCCGGTGACAGCCGGATATTCACCGTATGCAGCACCGCGCCGATCATCGGCACGGCGAAGAAACACTCTAGATAACGATGACTGTCCCAATCCAATACCGCCACGGTATCGCCGGCTTTTACCCCTGCTGCGATCAGAGTATTAGCCAGCCGCCGAATGCGCTCGTTCAGGGTCAGGTAGCTATAGCGCAGCTTATCCGCGTAGACGATCTCCTGGTCGGGCTCGTAGCGAGCACCTGACAGCAGCAGGCTTTTGATCAGAAGTGGGAAGTCATAGGCTCCTTGAGCCGGTTCAATAATTTTAGTGTTCAGCATCACTCACACCCTGTGTGTTATTTATGAATTATTGTTCTCTGCAATTCCATGCTGCATTGATACCCGAGCAGCATGCCTACAAAAACCTGACTAGCTCAAGCCCCTAGCGCCCCAGAGCGAATCCTTAGGCGTCAACGGCTTAGAACTATTATCAACAGTTTCAAAATGGCATTATTGAAGCCTTCACTGTCGCTGTATCAACATCATCAACTGCTTGTTGTAGGTTCGGTTTTAGGTCCTTTTGTTTTGGGCAATCTATTGTTCGATGTTGTTAAAAATTTAGATGAAACCAACGGTTCAGTGGCTCTTGATTCTGAGGAAATTGCTTCCGTGGAAAGTGCTTCAGTTTGCTGTCGAGGTAGCAATACCAGCGCAAGCGCCGGTATCAAGCACAGCGCACCCACCATGTTCCACAGGAACATGAACGTCAGCAGGACACCCATATCGGCTTGAAATTTAATCGGTGAAAAGATCCAGGTCGCAACGCCAACTGCCAGCGTCACGCCGGTGAAGGAAACGGCCTTACCGGTGGTTTTCAGCGTTTCCAGATACGCGGTGCTCAGCGGATGCCCCTGCTTGAGGAACGATTGCAACCGATCGAAGATATAGATCCCATAGTCAACGCCGATCCCCACCCCCAACGCGATCACTGGTAAGGTCGCGACCTTGACACCAATACCCAGCAGCGTCATCAGCGCCTGGCACAAGATCGAGGTCAGTACCAGCGGCACCAGAATACAGGCCACTGCTCGCCACGAGCGAAACATCAGCCAACACATCAATGCCACGACTGCATAGATATAGGCCAGTATCTGGTACTGACTGGTCTCGATCACCTCATTGGTGGCGGCCTCGAATGCTGCATTACCCGCCCCCAGGCGGAACCAAACATCGCTATCGTCATTGTCCGCCGCAAAATCACGCACGACTTGGACGACATTTTGCAGCGTCGTTTGCTTGTGGTCACTTAACTCAAGTTCGATCAGCTGTTTATCACACGCGCCTGAGGTACCGGTAACGCTAAACCCGGTCAACGCCACAGCGCGCGCCAACACCCGTTCGTCCCTGGGTAGTGCCATCAACCGTAGGTTGCCTTCGTTACCCAGATAACGATTCATTTTGGCATTAGAGGCTGGCGAGCTAACCGACTGCACCCCGGCGGTATTTTGTAACTGCCAACCTAGGCGATCGATCAGGTCGATGGTTTTATAACGATTACACTGGCCTTCTGGGGTGCCCACAAACAGGGTCATCAGATCGGTACTGGTGGTGAAGTTCCCGGTAATGAAATAATTATCCTGGTTGTAGCGCGAGTCAGCTCGCAGCTCCGGAGCCCCTCGATCCAGATCGCCGATCTTTAGATCAAGCCCGTACCAGAAGCCCGCTAGCGCCAATACCAGCGCCGTGGCTAGCGAAACTTTGGCGAAACGTGGCTCGGCAAAACGGGCGATGGCATCCCACAGCGCGGTCTTCTCCTCCAACTTGTACTGGGCATGCTCGATACAGCCCTGGCTAACACCGACGTAGGACATCAGTACCGGTAGCAGTACCAGGTTGGTGAAGATCACCAACGCCACGCCGATACTGGCGACCATCGCCAGATCCTGAATGGCACCGATATCGATCACCCACAACATCGCGAAACCGATGCCATCGCTGATCAGCGCCAGCAGTCCGGGTTTATGCAATAGATGAAAGGTGACCCGTGCTGCATCGAGTCGACTGTGCCCTTCGGCGGTTTCGTGGGCGATCGAATTGATCACCTGTACGCCATGGCTGACGGCGATGGCGAACACCAGGAACGGCACCAGGACGGAAAAGACGCCCAGGTCGAATCCGAGCAGATTCAAGATACCGAGCTGAGCGATAACCGCTATCAACGAGCAAGCTATCGGCACCAGCGTGGAGCGCAGACAGCGAGAGTAGTGATAAAGCAGCGCGGCGGTAATGATCAGCGCGAGTGCGAAGAACAGCAGGATCTGTTCAAAACCATCGACCAAGTCAGAGAGTTTCTTCACATCACCGATGATATGGATCGACAGCTCTTCATTTTGGTATTTAGCTCTGATCTGCTCCAGTTGCTCGGAGAAGGCGTTGTAATCGAGCGGTTCACGGGTGGTTGGGTTGATCGGCAACACCTGAAAGTCGATCATGGTGGCGCTAAAGTCATTGGCCACATAGCTACCAAGAATGCCCGCGCGCAACACATTGGTGCGGATGCCATTCATCGATTCGGGGGTATCGGAAAACCGATCGTTACGGATCACCGGACCACTATCAAAGCCCTCGGGGGTAATGGCGAACCACAACATGCCGGGCGCCCACAACGAATTAAGACCGCCGGTATCGACGCCTTCCAGCAGTGACAGCTCATCGCTGATCTGTTGCAGGGTCGACAGAAACGTATAATCGAAGATGGTGCCGTTGCTGCGAGCAACGGCGACTCGGATATAACTACCGCCACCGCTCTCATCGCTTAAAAACTGGTTTGAAGTTTGAACAAACTCGTGGCTTGCCGGAACCAAGCGTTCCAAGCGAGTATCGGGCTGAACAAAGCTTGCCCGGTAAGCCAAAAACAACGTGGTCAAAATGCTTAGTACCACGATCACAGCGCGCAGGCGGAAGATGCCATTTTCAAACGCGGAGAATTGATATCTATTTATTATTGTCATGGTCTAGCACCCGTTTGTTACTGATTTTCTAAGCAAAATTTGCAGCTAAACCGCACCAACCGTGCACTGGTTATTCGCTGGTTGGTAGCAGTTGGATTCGCGCATACAGAGCTATCTCGGCAACGGCATCGTCTGAACCCCGCCTAAACCCACCACTACGATCTCTTCTTGTGAGGCTGCCAGCACACTGCTCAGCGGCATACCGTTATCGGTTTGGTGCTTGGTTACCGACTGAAGATCCTGACTTAAGATCAAGATCACGCCATCGGCGCCCACGATCAGTGCACGACCGTCGGGCAGCCAGGCTCCCCCAGCAAGGCCGGCATCGGTATCGGCCGCCAACAAGTTCCAGTTCTGACCACTATCAAGCGAGGTGTAAACCACCCCACCTACGCCAACCAAAACCAGCTGGTCAACCCCTTCACTACCTGAGGAGCTATCCTGTCTAGCCAAAATGCCGTGGAAAGATCCGTCGTGGTCGGTTTGCAGTGGCTGAAAGCTCTGGCCACCGTCGATCGAGCGGAACATCAGCCCCATCTCAGAACCAATATAGATGGCGCCATCTTGTTGTTTTGACGCTGTCTTGGTACTCGGTTTTTGAGATTGATCGGGTCGAGAGGACGCCATAGCCATCAGATGCCATTCATCCAGGTTATCGATCGAATCCGGCGCGGGTTGCCAGCTGTTACCACCGTCCTGGGTGCGATAGATCTTATTGAATACGCCCACCGCTACCCCTTCATCAGGGTTGATAAACATAACGTCTAACAGCGGCCCTTTTTGTTCAGCATCTCGATCATCAAACTGGCGCTGCCAATGCAGGCCGCCATCACCTGTATGCAGAATCACCGCATCCTCACCAACCGCCCAGCCCCTATTGGCATCGATAAAGGTCAACGCATTCAAGTGTGCCCGAGTCGGTACATCGGCTTGTTGCCAGTTGTGACCCGCATCATCGGAGAACAGGATATGGCCGCGCTCACCGACTGCGACCAAGCGCTCTCCTGCCTGCGCAATATCCAGTAGTAACGAGTGTTTTGCCGCATCCGTTTTTTGTGCGACCAGGTCGATAGGATCTTGGTACTCAGCCACAGACAGCGTTGAGAAGGCCAAGCCGATTACCAAGACAAATCCATTTAAAAATATCGGTAATCGCTGTTTACGGTAATCACCTGAAACATGATGAATCTGCATGAGAGATCCTCCTTGTCATTAAATGAAGCGAAACAAATAGTCGTGACAGGATGACCGCCGACAGCTTCGTCAGTCAGGAAGGCCATCAAGGTATGGCCAGCCAGGTTCTGTCTCGTTAAGTTCCAGAGGGGCCACGCCCCCCTGGTGACCTATTAACTAGCGACCACGACGACGCAAAGCGGCGGGGGTGTAGTAAGACGCGGGACGCGGTTTACCGTTAAACGCCCATCCCTTGCTACCCTTACCGATCGAGCCGAACGAGTAGTAGTAACCGTTCTTCTTCAGATCAACATTGACCCAGGCGCCGGCACCAGTCAGCGGCACTTCCGGCGCGACTACCGGATAGAAGAAGCCGACACGCCACAGGTTACCGTTACCGTCATATTTATCCGATGCCATGATGGTCCAGCTGTCCTCGTCGACATAAAAACGACGCTTGGCGTAGATATGACGCTGCCCATCCTTAAGGGTCGCCTCAACCACCCAGACCCGGTGCAGTTCGTAGCGGATCGCATCGGCGCGCATGTAGCCGGTCTGATTCAGCGCTTCGAGTTCCTGCCGTGGCGAGTTGACCTCATTGTTGTTGTAGGGGATGTACATCTCCTGCTTACCAACGAGATTGAAGTCATAACGTTCGGGCGAGCCACTGAACAGTTCGTAATCATCGATCACGTTAAGCGGGCGATCCGGGGTGTCGAAGGCCAAATTGGGCGCTCTGCGCACCCGCCGTTCACCCGGATCATAGGTCCAGGCCTTGCGCGGCGAGCCTGCCATATCAAGCGAATCGATCGCCATCGTACCTTCACCGGCATCACGGGCCGGCTCGATGGTAGTCGAGGTGTACTTGAAGATAATGCCGCGCTCTTTATCCTTTGCGGAGGCATTGGTGTCATAGAACGGGTGATGAATCTCGGCCTGGAAGGTATACCCCAACCGATTGCCATTGCTGTACATGATATCTTCGACCAAATTACCTTCACGGTAGTGGCCCTGATAACGCAGCAGATGGTTCCAGATCACCTCATGGCCATTGCTCGGGACCGGAAATGGAATCGAACCCCAAACATTGGTCACCCGGTTCCCCCCATCGACCAACTCGGCGGTCAGGGCATTCTGGGCGATAGCATCATAATAAAACTGCGGATAGGCGGCAGTTCGGCGACTGGGGTAGACATTCATCTTGAATGCATCCGGATAGGCCTTGAGCATCGCCTGGGTGCCTTCGGTTAACCGGTCAGCATACAGCTCGATGTTATCGGCCGTGATGGTGAACAACGGCTGGTCATCGGCATAGGGATTGGGGCGATAATTGTCTTTGTTGGGCCAACCCGGCAGTGCCTCGGTCAGACCTCCGGTCCATGCTGGAATTGTACCTTCAGAATTTCCCGCTTTCTCGGCACCGAGCGGTGTCAGGTCGGCCCCTAGGCGCTCAACTTCGCTGGCACTGATCGAGGCGTAAGACGAGGCCGCACCAACACTGAATGCAGTAACGGCGGCGTACAAGAGTGTGTGCTTAATCATTATTATTTTCCTCTTAATCTATATCGGAAGCAGGCAATTTAGAATTTGTAATTGACGGCCAGGCCAATGGTGTCCTGATCTTCGTAGTCAGAGTTGCTCTGATCGGTAAAGGAGTAGGTAGCGCTGGCCTCCCAGGCATTACCAATATTGGCGATCAAACTCACGGCACCCAACGTCCGCCCCTCGGCATAATTACCCCAGAAGTGAGAGTTACCCTTGATGTCATGCTGCAGATACAGGTCCAGCGTCAGGTCGGTTCCCGGGGTAATACCCTGCCAAGTCCCCCCCCAGTTAACGGCAGCGCCATAGGCGGTTTTGTCGGGGGTGCGGCTACTGTCCAAAGGCACGCCTTCGCTTTCTCGGGTGATACTGCTATTCATGGCCAGTTGAGAGCGGTCACCAGAGATGTGATCAACTCCGACCTGGTAAAGCGCATACTGAGCATCGATGCCCATCAGGGTTGGGCCGCCCAACCAGATGCCATTGGCCGATGCGGTGATGGTGTCATTGCGATGGACGTTGGTCAGGAAATCGGGGCCGGCATCCATGCTGACATAGCCTTTGCCGACGATATCTCCGAACAGTGGCCGGTCGGGACGATAGGCGATTTCACCGGCGAATGACCAGGTTCCCAGCGTACTCGACCAGCTGGCACCGAACATATCGACCTCTTCGGGCCAGATTTGCGCCAGTTCAAAGGCTGATAGACCAGGCACCACATTGGCACTCAGGAACGGGAAGGTCTCATGATAACGGCTGTAATAAACACCAAACTCGGTATCACCCAGGGTCGTATGACCTGCTACACCCCACTGGCCACTGTCTTTGGCCTCGATATCGGGGTTTCGAGCCGGGAAATTGGACGCTGGAACACCTCCACCGCCGGCCCAGGCTTCGGTGCCGCCACGAAAGAACGCATCGCTACCATAGAAGGTTCCGGCTGGCGGGAATTCGGTACGATTCCATTCGGTCTGAACATAAGCCTCGATCGAGGATTCATCGCCGATGCCCATATTGGCGTAGATCGCGGTATTACCGATGTAGCCCTCTTTGAGTTCGGCACCTGGGGTGACAAATTTGTTGATATTAAGCGGTACCTGAGTCGCTACGCCATCGAGGAAAAACAGCCCCTCTCCCCAGTTAATCACCTGCTTACCCACGCGAATTTCTAGCGGCGCGGCATTTTCACCCAATTCGAAGTAGCCAAAGGCATAGGCGTCGAGCAGTTCCAGATTACTGCCCGCATAATCCTCGGTGGCTTTGCTCCAGGCCCGCGTGGAACCGTCGTAAGGGTCGATCGAATCACCGTTCATGATCTCGGTGTCGTACTTGTAGGCCGTCGAGGTGACCAAACCGAAATTGCGCCAATCCAGGCTCAACTCAGCGGTTCCACTCAATACCTGAGAGATCAGATCACCCGAGTCCGGCACCCGTGCTTCTGACGCGTAATTCAAACCACCGCTGGCAAAGCCGGGAACCAGATCGCTCTGCTGAGAGTCTTCGGTACGAAACAGGTTGGCATAGCCCAGTGTAATATCGAGACTTCCTGATACCTCATCATTGAGATCAAAACTAAATGCCTGAACAGTGGAAGCCGCCGTCATAGCAACCATGGCCGCCAATACGGCAGCGCCCAAGGGTGTACGTCTAGAAGGAGGGGTGGTCTGCATATCGTACCTCTTTATTGTTGTTATTTGCGTCGCCTGTAGCAGGCTTACGAAGGGTTTGAGTCAGTTGAATCAGCGATGGTTTTAACTCATCGCAAAACTATAAAATCCTTCCCTAGTAATTAACCAACAATGAAAGAGAGATTAAATACCCACAAAGAGTTAATGACCTAACAACTACATTTACCTCGAAGATCTATTTTAAATGTAGATAAAAACACAATACCCACTAAGGGTTAGTCACAACCTGTTGGGCAATGAAACAGGTTGCAGTTATCGTAATTAAATAGTTCATAACAATAAGACTGAAAACAAACTTGCCAGCATAGATATAGACAAGATGCATACATACGAAACAACATAATCATTTTTAAACAACAATTTATAAACGACACACAACCTAAAGACCTGCTATAGCTGTTTCAGCTACACAGCCCTGGCTTGGGCTGTACCTGTCACTTTCTCTCGTAATCATATAAACAAACATTAACTCCAGTTATTTATATTTAAACAGTAAAGCTACCGTATTAAATTACATACAGGAGCACCACTACCCATTTAAGGGTATTAAATATTGCCCTCATATCAGGTAAAAATATCATTCCGAGTTTTAGTCATATTTAAAATAATAACGAGCAGCAGTCCATACAGGTCAGGTTATTCCGACCACCGCCGACTCAGCACCCTCCCCCTTCATCTGCGGGTCGATGTGCAAGCGGAACGACCTGTAACCCCGACCGGTTGGATTGAGTGCCATTACTGAGAGTTGCTTATCATGACTGCACCACCGACTGCTCCAGCCCTTCCTTTCGATATAGCCCGCCATACCCAAGCACCCTTGCGGATGGATGCGCGTATTCGCTTTCGCAATAAGACGCCAGAGCAGGTCTTCGATATTTTGGGTGATCCACAACAGATCCCCGACTGGTATCTGTTAGCCAAAGAGGTCCGCATGCACCCACCGGGTGAGGACGGAGAAGCCAGTTTCAATGTGGTATTTACCTTCTTCGGTGACGTCTACGAACAGGTGCTGCACTGGGATCCGCCACACCGCTATGTCTACCTGGCTAAAGGCGATAATTTCCCGATCAAAGACTATATCGCGCTGATCGAGGTGGTTGAGACCGCACCCGGCGAAGGTGAGATGCGCTGGAAAATCTACTGCGATCAGATCGAGGGAGAACACTTCCAGAAAATATTGCCGGTAATGCTGCCCCCCATCAATAAGGCCAGCATTGAAAAGCTGACACCCTTAATCGGCGGCGTCGATTTTGAGGTCCAGAGTTTCTTTTGAGTTGAGTTCCTTTTTGGCTGCCCTCGGGCAGCCTTTTTTATACCGGAGTTAAGCTATGCCGCTGGTCCATCGATGCGCCGGAGCTATCGATACGCTTGAGCCGAGGCAACACTGGCTACCTATCAACCCGAAACACTCCCATTTCAGACGTAAGACGCCCATTTCACACGTAAGACACCTGCTGCGCATTAAACAAATCCCCATTAAACAAAGTCTCATTCGAGAAACGCCATGAACACTTCAGTGAACGCTAATCCCTGTTTAACGATTCAAAACGGTCATCTATTTATCGAGCAATGTGACACCGTCGAGTTGGCTCAGCGCTTTGGTACGCCGCTGTTTGTAGTCAGTGAAACGCTACTGCGCAATAACATTCGCGCCTTCCAGCGTGCCTTTGAAACACACTGGCCCGAAGGGACTGTACGGATGATGCCAGCGATAAAAGCTAACCCCACCGTGGCGGTGCGTCGGGTCTTAACCCAGGAGGGCGCTGGCTGCGATGTGTTCGGTGCCGGAGAACTCGAATGCGCACTGCGAGGTGGTGTTCCTGCCGAGATGATTTCGGTCAACGGCTCGATCAAAGATGCTGAGATTATTAGCCGTGCAATCGAGATCGGCGCCCGTATCGTTCTCGACAGCCCGAGAGAGTTGGAACTGTGCAACCAACAAGGGCAACGTCTGGGTAAGACCGCCAGAGTGATGTTCCGGCTCAAACCGGATATGCCCAACCTGAATGAGCCCTCGGATTTTCTGCCCGACCAACCGATCCAACGTCTGACGCAAACGATCAAATACGGCATCCCCACCCACGAACTGCTGCCGATGGGACCGCGCGCATTAACATTGCCCTTTGTGGAACCGATCGGTGTCCACATGCACATGGGCCGCCACAGCAAAAAACTTAGCGTCTGGCAGCAATTAGTCGAAGGCTATGTGTCATTGATCGATCAGCTGAGCCAACGCATGGACGGTTGGCTGCCATCGGTGGTCGACTTTGGCGGTGGCTTCGCCGCCCCGCAAGATCGTGAGACCCGGGTCGCTATCACCGATTACCCGACCCCCACGCTAGATGAGTATGCTCAAACCCTGTGCCAAAGCTTTCGTACAGCGATGCAAGGTCATGATCTAGCCATTGCGGGAATCACACTTGAGGCCGAACCCGGCCGGGCGCTGCACAACGAGACTGGGATTCATCTAACCCGTGTCCACAACACCAAAAAGGAATCCGGGACGATCGAACACCGCTGGGCCGAAGTCGACACCTCAGAGGTGTTCCTGGGTATCCACGGGGTCAATCCCACCCCACCGTTTGATTATGTGGTGGCCAACAAGGCGGATGCTGTCGCGACCGAATCCAGTGATATCGTCGGCATCACCTGTAACGCCGAATGGCTGTACCAGCAGGTTGCGGTTCCTCCTCTGGCAGCCGGTGACTTGATCGCCATGCTCAACACCGGTGCTTATATCGAGCCGATGGCCGCCAATTTCAACGCCCTGCCCCGGCCAGGAATGGTGCTGGTCAGCGGAGATCAAGCTGACCTGATCAAGCGCGCTGAAACCTTGGACGACGTGTTTGCCCGCCACCAAGTTCCCGAGCGGTTGCTCTGAAATACAGGCCGTCTCCAACGCTCACCACGGCCCACCATTACCCTGTTGGGGGTAATTCAATCGCGTTAAGGCCGTGGTTCAATGAATCGATAAAGCGGCCCTTTCGATCAGGAGTCCGCAGGGACAGACGTTTAAAAACGAGGTAGAGACGATGGACTCAACAGTACACAGTTTGATTGAAAAGTTCGGTGTAACCCCCGAAACGCTGAAATTTCTTCAGCAACCCAAACGTATGTTCATCGACGGCGAGTTCGTTATCGCTCAGCACACAATGGCCGCCGTCGAAGACCCTTCAACCGGCGGCCAAATCACTGAGATCCCATTGGCCACCACTGAAGACGTCGATAGCGCAGTCGCGGCCGCCAAGCATGCGATGACCCAGGGCGAATGGTCAAAAACCAGTCCCAGAGGGCGCGAGCAAGTACTGCGCCGAATTGCCGAGCTGATCCGCGAACATGCCCAGACCCTAGCCGAGATCGAATCACTCGATGCCGGCAAGGCGATCAGCGGCTGTAAGGCGGTCGATATCAACGTTGGTGCCAACACCTTCGAGTATTTTGCCGGTTGGGCCACCAAAATCCAGGGCGCGACCCGCCAAACCTCATTCCCGATCGAATGCATGACCTATACCCGCAAAGAACCGGTCGGTGTGGTCGGTGCCATCGTGCCGTGGAACTGGCCTTTTGCGATGGCGGTGTGGAAACTGGCGGCCCCGCTGGCGGTGGGCTGCGCGGTGGTTCTCAAACCTGCCGAGATGACCTCACTGTCGATGCTCTACCTGATGGAGCTGTGCCAACAAGCCGGTCTGCCGCGCGGAGCCATCAACATCGTCACCGGCAAAGGCTCCACAATCGGCAACCACCTGGTCAGCCATCCCGATGTTGCTAAGATCTCCTTTACCGGCTCGACCCCTGTGGGCAAGCAGGTCGGGATGGCGGCGGTCAACAACCTGACCCATATGACCCTGGAACTCGGTGGCAAGTCGCCGATGGTCGCCTTCGCTGATGCCGATATCGGCGCGGTCGCCAACGCCACCCTCAACAGTGTCTATTTCAACGCCGGTCAGGTCTGCTCGGCGGGGTCGCGGCTCTATGTGCACCGCTCCCGTTACCAGGAAGCCGTCGACAAGGTGAAACAGATTGCCGAAGGCATCAAACTGGCACCGAGTCTCGATCCGACCGGCTCAATGGGTCCGGTGATCTCCGCCGGCCAGCGTAACAGCATCCTGGGTTATATCGACCAGGGCATCACCGAAGGCGCCACCCTGGTGACCGGCGGACAAGCCATCGAAGGCCCCGGCCACTTTATCCAACCCACCCTGTTCGCCGATTGCCGCAACGATATGCGTATCGTGCAGGAAGAGATCTTCGGTCCGGTGTTGGTGATGGCGCCCTTCGACGATGAAGAAGAGGCGATGCAGCTGGCTAACGACAGCATCTTTGGACTGGCCGCCAGTATCTGGACCCAGGACCTGTCGCGCGCTCACCGGCTGATTCCGAAGATGGATGCGGGTAGTGTTTGGGTCAATATTCACGATCCCGGCGACCCGGCGATGCCCTTTGGAGGCTTCAAACAATCAGGGATCGGTAATGATCTGGGGCCCGAACAGTTGGAGCACTTCCTGGAAACCAAAGGCGTTTGGATCAAGGTCTAAGTTTGTTCTAAGCCTTCAACGGCGTTGTTTACATTGGTATGCTGCGCCGTTCAATTTAAATCGAGAAAACACGTAAGCAGAAAATGAGAACGCCACTAGACCGCCTGCGCCACACCCTGCTGTTCGAGCTGTTCGCAATCCTGATCGCCGCTCCCGCCGCCCACTGGCTGACAGGCAAACCGATGAGCACGGTGGGTAGCCTAACGGTCATCCTTAGCCTACTGGCGATGGCCTGGAACTACCTCTACAACTGGGGTTTCGACCACTGGGAACATCGTCAAAACTGGCCGCTCCCCCGCAAACTGGCGACACGGATACTGCATGCGATCGGATTCGAAGCGGCACTGCTACTGGTCGGCATCTTTATCATCGCCTATTGGCTGCAATTGTCACTGTGGCAAGCCTTTATCTTGGATGTCGGGTTTATGGGGTTTTTCCTGTTTTATGCCCTGGCATACAACTGGGCCTACGATCGGATATTTCCATTACCTCTGGTTCAGGCGATCGACTGATACAAAAGGCGGCGCGCTTTGCCGCCGCCTTGCCATCAATGGTTAATTTATTCCCCTGGTATCAGATGTACTTTACCGACAAATTCATCACTGTCGGAACGACCATTCAATAGTTCAAAAGCCTCCTGTGCGCGAGACATAGGGAAGGTATGCGTGATCAACTGATCTACCTTGGCCTGCATCCAAGGATCACAGAGGCTGCGGAGGATATCCTCGCGATGATTGAAGTTAACGTCAAAATGAGCCGTGATCTGCTTGTGGCCCCAGCACAGCCCGCTTTCGGTGTGTAAATCCCACTTCAGATTAGCCCCCTCGTGGGCGGCATAACCCAACAAGGTCAGTGTTCCATAGTGACGCAGTGCATCGAGACACTTCTGCTGATAGTAGGGGTAACCCGAGCACTCAAACGAGAAGTCCACACCCCGCCCTTCAGGTGTTAACGCCCGAATCTGCTCCAGCCAGTCGTCATCTTCCGGATTCACATAATGATCGGCCTCTGCGATTTTCATCGCGGCATCAAGCCGCTTCGGATCCCGCCCCAGAGCAATGACCTTTGCTCCCCGATACTTAAGATTAACAATCGTAGCCAGGCCGATAAAACCAACACCGCCCACCAGACAGATATGCTCTCGGGTGATGTTAAGATCCCGAATACCCGAATAGGTACAACCGATCAGGCAGTTAGCTGCTGAGGCATGCTTGTAGGACAGTTGGTCCGGAATCCGTGACAACATATTTACTGGTACCAGTCGGTACTCGCAAAAACCGTTACCTCCAGAGTCTGCCTCATTATGCGCCTCCACATCCATGGGCAGCTTCAGGTTGATGCAGTGGGTGGAGCCCAGACCGTTTTCACACACCCAGCATTTACCGCAGGCCCAGCCTTGGAATACAACCACTCGATCGCCTATTTGCCAATCGGTAACGCCGTCTCCTAGCTGATGTATCTCTCCAACACCTTCATGGCCTGCGTGCAGTGGGGATTCGTGGAATTCACAAAAGCCGGTTTTATGGATCCGGTGCTCGATGCAGTTAGGCGCCAGATGCTGCTTAACTACCACGAAACCTGCCTTGGGGTGCGGCATAGGCAGTTCTATTACCTCCGCCTTGCCCTGATCAATTTTGAGTACTCGATTCTTATCTGTCATCTAATGCTCCTTTCATTGTGCTATGGATGATGACTTCTAAGATATTCGACAGGCGAACCTAAATAAATTATATTTAAGACATTAATAGTTATATTTTAGACACTGGATATATAATCTTAGATAGAGGTTCTCTTGTCAGTCACCCACAGTATTGAGGCTGAGCGTCGTAAAGTTTCCCATCATCTGCTAAACAGAATACAGGGCATCACGCCCACCAATATTTTTCGGATCGCAATCAGTCGAGCGAAGCTGGACGCACAACAGGCCCTTGAGAAGTTAGATTTCTCTGCCATCGATCGTCTCTTGTTGGCAATTCGAGACCTGGGCATGCCCGAAATCACCCTGACCTGCTACCGTCAGTTTCAGCTGTCAGATTTTGGATTGCTGGGATACGCGGTCGCCAATAGCCGTTACCTAGGAGAAGCCATAGACCATTCGATACGGTTTCATCAGCTAACGGGAAACCGTTTCTCGATCCTTCGCCGTAAAGAAGTGGACCAAATTGTACTCAGCCCCCAGGTAAATCTGGCGTATCAACATCAGGCGCAGGATATCTGCGAGGAGTTTATCGCAGGTTATTGGCGCACCTTAGAACTGTTGCTGGGGGACACGCTGGAGCCTGGGAAGATAACCTTGACTCTAAACTATCCCAAACCCGACTATTGGCCCAAAGCCGACCAACGATTTCCATGTAAGGTCATCTTCAACAGCGCATCGTGTCAGGTCAGTTTTCCAGAGAGTTGGTTGGCAAAACCGCTGGAAACTGCGGCCGAAGACGTTGCCGATCTCTGCGCCCAGCAGTGCCTGGAGATACTCGATAACGACAGTAACGAATCAGTCACGGCACAGGTCAGAATGGCCATCCTATATGCAGGTAGTGCCAAGACCGGGCTCAACGACATCGCCATACAGCTGCACCGGCCACCGCGTACGCTTAGAGACCAGCTCTACCGTGAAGGAACAAGTTTCAGGGCTATTTCCCTGGATTTGCGCATGACCCTGGCACAGCGATACCTCAAGGCAACGCTATTATCGATCAAAGAGATCGCTTACCTGCTGGGTTATTCCCAGCCTTCGGCTTTCCAGATCGCCTTTAAGGGTTACTGTAAAATGGCACCGGGTCAGTACCGCAATCAAGAGGCGGCAACGATACCAGGCGAGAATTGATACAACGAAGCCCCGAGTGCTACTTCATAGCTGTGTTGATGTTCGAAGCTTTCTAAACGAATACACGACCACACAGACAATACGCTGGCCAGCGTCGCAGCCAGTAACGCGTTGACAATTAACTGCTCAACCTTTCCATAGCGGCGTAAGTCAATCCTGCGATCCAACCTCCATCCACCCGGATTTCAGTACCCGACACATAGCCACTGGCGTTGCTGGCAAGGTATTGATAGGCACCTAGCAACTCATCAGTAGTTCCGGGGCGACCCAATGCGGTGGTACGCGCCGTCAGCTTAGATTCGGTGCTGTCGGCCGGTTCCATCGGTGTTGTGATGGTTCCGGGACAGACCGAATTGACCCGGATATTCCGTTCGCCCAGTTGCAGTGCGGCATTACGAGTCATACTCAGCACCGACGCCTTAGACAGTCCGTAAGCGGTGTACTCAGGCATCGTGATTAACGCGGCGGCGGAGGCGGTATTGATGATGCTGCCACCATCGTTCATATGGCGCTGACCGTGCTTGATGCCCAGGTAAACGCCCTTCACATTAACGGCAAACACCTTCTCCAGCAGTGTGGGATCGGCATCCCTAATCGGCCCTTCATCCAGCGCGATACCCGCATTGTTGATCAACACATCGAGCAGCCCCACGGATTCATGTGCTGCAGCAAATGCTCTTTCTACTTGGTGCTCATCAGAAACATCTACCGAGACAAACAATGCTCCGGAGTCGGTCAACTCCGGACTCGATCGGAGGTCCGCCCCCACAACCCGAGCACCCTCACCGATAAAATGACGCGTTAGCGCCAAGCCAATACCGCTGGCGGCACCGGTGATGAAAATCGTCTTACCCTTAACTGAAAACATCGTCTATTCCTTTAATAAAAAAGCCAGTTCAATAGCATTCAGGGCTGAGCAACGGCAACAGTCGGGGCTAGTGAAGTCCGGGTCAGCAGTACCAGGAAAGCGGCCAACCCAACCACCATCGCCACACCGGTAAAGACAAATACTCCACCGTAGTCATCACCACGGATCAGCATACCCGCCAGCGCCGGGCCAATAATCGCCCCCAGTGACAAGAAAGATGAGATCAGCACCGACAGGTTACCTTTACGATCGAGGCTGACCACCATCCCCATCTGGTAGGCGAGCCCAAAATTCCACACCCCGGAGAACAGCACCGTGCCCAGAGTAAAACTGAACGCAGTCAGTGGACCGGCGTAGATCGCCAGTACGCCACCGAGCACCAGCGTCGAACCCAGCAATGGCCAAACCCGGCCGAAGCGGTCGGCCAACAGGCCTGCAGCCAAGGCACCGAAGCCACCGCCAATCACCCCGATCGACAACGCTTGGCCGATCGCCTCGGCGCTGATCAGATGGTCTGCGGCCAGCCGCTCCACGAAAGCCCACAAACCCGATAGGCCGGCGAAATAGACCATCAGCGCCGTCAGCGCAATCCATACTGGAAAGTTGCCAGCCGACCCTGTAGAGGTTCCTGCCTGATTGGAGTCACGTGCGCTCCGTTCTGGCAACCAGGGGATTGCCAGCGCTAACAATCCCAGTACGACCGCCAGGCTAACCATTAACCCTTTAAAGCCCCAAACCGGGGTAACAAAGACGGGTAGCAGAAACAGTAACGCTGCACCGATAACCTGTTCGGCCACCAATTTGAAACCGAAATTGCGATCGGGCTCGCGGGTATCGGATATCACACAGATAGCCAATCCGAATACGGTCCCGGCACCGATGCCCGACAGCGCCATAGCTGTCAGCAGCAGGTTGTAGTTATCGCTATACGCCCCAGCCAGCAGGCCACCGCTGAGCAATCCGAAACCGCCCCAACCAACCCGCCGCCAGTTAAGACGCCTGATCCATAAAGGGGCGCTCAAACACACCAGCAGGAACCCCAAAAAATAACTCGAGGCGATCAGTCCGGTGCGTTCATCGTCAAGAACCAGAGCTTCGGCGGCACCACCCAACAGCAGTGGTAGCAGCAGGAACACCGCCGATCCCGCCGCAGAGATAAGCGACGCAGCGGTAATCGCCGTGACGCGATTAACATCGGTCTGGCCGGGATTGTTCGTCATGGCTAAAGCCTCATTGTTATTATTTTTTGCTAGCTAACTCTATGTCCAGCGGGTTGGATTGGTACGTCCTGTTGCCCGCTCACGGCTATCGGCCAGCAGGCAAAGCAGCTCGAAGTAAAGTGCCGCCGCAATATGACCAGACTTTCCGTCGGGGTCCCGGTTAGGGTTGTACTCGACCATATCGGCACCGATGATATTGAGTCCTCGGGCGCCGTGAATGATATCGCGCACCTGACGAGGGTTGAGACCGAACGGCTCGGGGCCGGTAGTTCCCATCATGTAATTACTATCGAGTCCGTCGACGTCGAAAGAGAAGTAGGTCTTCTCCATGCCAACGATCTCGCGTGCTTTGTCGATCACGTACTGAGTGCCCTTTTCGAACACCTCATCGGCAGTGATCACCGTCATGCCGGTGTCATGGGAAAACTCCCACAGGAAGTTGGCACGGCCACGGATGCCGATCTGCACTGTACGCTCGGGGTCGATAAAGCCGTGCAGTACCGCCTGACGGAAGATGGAACCGTCGTTGACCGCATCACCACCCCAGGTCGCCATGGTATCGGCGTGGGCATCGATATGGATCACCCCGAAGCTGTCGTCATGCGCCTCGGATAACCCCTTGAGCGCGCCAAAGCTAGTGGTATGTTCACCGCCACAATTGAGGGTGTAACAGCCTGCCTCTCCCAGCTGTTTAAACACCCGATAGATATCCTCCAGACGGGTCGCCAAATCAGTGGCCGACCACTGCACATCGCCGTAATCGATCACCGAACACTGATCAAACGGGATATTGCCGGTGATATCGTTGAGCGGACCATAGTTACGGCTCCACTCGCGCACCGCCTTTGGACCGTGGCGGGTGCCAGCTAGACCGATGGCCCCCAGATCCAGCGGTGACCCCACCATGGCGATATCAACCGCATCCAACCGGTCCTGGCGATGGGGTGCCTGAAAGAAACCCGGATGCGCCAGAAAGCCGGTGGTATCCAGGTTGTAACCCTCAGGCGCGGCCCGTTCGAAAAACTGAGTCACTTTATCGTTGCTGAAACTAAACGCGGCTTTATCCAGCTCACGATATTGGGCCAGACGTTGATCGCTAATTTTTGCCATTGTCTCTGTTCCTATTGTGATAACTGAAGCCTCAGTAGGCTTGGGACCTTTGATGCCCCCTGGCGAGAGCGAAGCATTGGACGGAGCGTTACTAAGGACTATGCCGGCCAATGCGTGGGTTAAGAGTATTCAGGAGGAAGGGTCTCAAGCCGCAGGTAAAGAGCTTGCCAGCTTTTCCCATACCCGTGGATTTAGCCCTGAGGACCAACCGCCACACAGGTTGATCGCCTGGCCGTTGATGAAGCCGCAATCATCGGCCGCCAAAAAATGGATCGCCGCAGCCGCCTCTTCCGGTTCACAGATTCGATCCAGCGGCACCAGTGTTTTCTCCATCGCTAACAACGCCTCGCCGCCTTCCTCTTGCGCCATCGGCGTGTTCACCGAGGTGGGACAAATACAGTTGACCCGTATCTTGCGGTCGCTCAACTCGAGTGCCGCAGTCTGGGTTAGTCCGACCACAGAGAACTTGGAAGCACCGTAGGAACCCAGATCGATAAAGCCCGTTTTGCCCGCTAACGATGCGGTATTGATGATCCGGCCACCGTCGTTCATTAACTTGGCTGCATGCTTAATACCGTAAAATGCGCCCATCAAATTAACGTTGAAGCAGCGTTGAAAGTCTTCAGAGCTGGTCTCTTCCAAACGCTTATAGCTGGCAAAGACGCCGGCGTTGTTGACCAAGATATCGAGTCGGCCAAACCGGTCCACTGTGCTCTGCAACAAATCACGTACCTGCGATTCATCGGAAACATCGGTCGGCATCGAAATACCGTCGACTTCCGCTGCTAATTCGGGGCAGTCACGAAGATCACCGATCACGACCTTGGCTCCAGCTTGGGCCAAACGTTGCACCACCGCTTTGCCGATTCCAGAACCACCGCCGGTGACCACGGCCACCTTGCCCTCTAACGAAAAAAACTCATTCATCATCGTATTCCCATCGTTCGATTTAGGGCGGTTAAAGCCCTGGCGCCATACCGCCAGCAATGGGCAGCGCAACGCCGGTAAGATAACTCGCTTGGGGGCCAGCAAGATAAGCGACCGTATCTCCGATAGCAGAAGGCTGCGCCGAATATCCGAGAGGAATATGCGCATCTTCAAGACGCTGCGCCGCGTCTAGGCTAATACCCTGCTCACTGGCGATCAGTTCCAACGCGGTTTGATGCATCTGGGTCACGATCGACCCTGGGCAGACGGCATTAACCCGGATATTGTCGGCAGCGTAATTGATCGACAACTGTTTGGTCAGCCCCACCACCGCAAACTTGGTGGCGGTGTAATTGGCCGGAATCGAGGCAATGGCACCCAGGCCCGCCAGCGAGGCAACGTTAATAATGGAACCACCTCCCTGAGTTTTCAGCGCAGGGATGATCGCTTGGCAGAAGTTGGCGGTGCCTTTGAGGTTGACCTGATAGCTCAGATCCCAGTCTTTATCGGTTAACTCGGTGAACTCGGCCGAGCCCAGGGCAACGCCGGCATTATTGACCAGAATATCGATTCGCCCGAAGCGAGCCTGAATCTGCTCTAGCGCCTTTTCAATCTGACTTCGATCGCAGATATCGACGCATAACGCCAGCGTCTCTACGCCCGTTTTGGCAATCTCGGCGGCACCCGCTTCCAGATCAGTTTTAGTATTTTCCAGATCGGTCAGTACCACATGCGCACCCTGCTCTGCGAGCTTGGTGGCAATGGCATAACCGATCCCCTTAGGATGCCCAGCTCCGGTGACAATGGCGACTTGGTTGTTGAGAGTGTTCATGTTTCAGCCTTCAAAATGATGATGCGATGTGCGCGATTACCCATCCCTATTACTTAGTGCCCTGCGGCCGCTTTTCCATATATTCGACGCAATCGAGTAACCAGTTGGGGGCGGTATCGGCAGCGCCCACGCCGCCATAGCTGAGCAGCCCTTCACGATCCATCTCACCAGCACGAATGGCCGCAACTACCTCGGTGAGATCGTTGAGAAGACTTTCCAGGTGATCGTGCTCCATCGGGTCGATAGTGAGGTGTATCGCCGGTGGTTCATTGACTCCTAACAACACCCAACCACGCTCGCTCATGCCACCGACCACCTTTTCTATTCCCAGTGATTGGTCGGCCTGGATCATCAGTAAGGGGCCGTGGGTGGGCCAACAGCTCAGACCGTCGATAGTGGCAACTAGGTCGATAATGGCCTGTTTCACCGCCAAGATTCGGTAGGCATTTTCAACGTAGCCACTCTCGCCCATATAGTTGAGCACCGCCCAAGCCGCTGCTGTCGCAGCTAACGGACGACTACCGACAAATGACTGGGAAACGTAAAGACCGCACGGCCAGTCGGTGACCGGTACGTAGTGGTATTGTTGGTATTCCTTACTACGCCATAACACGGTGGAACAGGGTTTAGCTGCATAACCATATTTGTGCAGATCGGCAGAGATGGTGGTCACACCGGGAACCCTGAAATCGTACAGAGGAATTTCAGCCCCCGCTTCGCGCATGAAGGGAAGGATATAGCCACCGACACAGGCATCGACGTGGAACCATAGGTCCCGCTCCAGTGCCAGTTGACCCAGCTCTTCAATAGGATCGACCAGACCGTAAGGCCAGCTCGGTGCCGAGGCCGCTATGCCGATGCAGTTGGGGCCGATGGCCGCTTTCATCGCGTCAATGTCTGCCAGAAAATCGTCACCTACCGGTATCCGTACTACCTTGATACCGATAAAGTGAGCACCCTTGGAGAAGGTGGAGTGGATCGAATACGGCACCACCACTTCGGGTTCGGTCACCTCGGGACGGTTCTCCCTGGCCCACTCGCGCATAGCGTGAAGGGCGCAAAAGATACTCTCGGTACCACCCGAGGTGATGTTGCAGCGTGAATCGTCGTCACCGTGCATGATATCCACGCACATAGCCATCACGTCATTCTCTAGCTTTGCCGCCCCCGCCTGCTGAAAACTAAACAGCGCATTGTGGGAGAAAAACTTGTGATGCGCCTGTTCGATCAACCGTTGAATGTGATCGCCACCTTTGAGTGAATTGCTACTGAGTTTGCCCGCCTTGTCCGGCGTCATCGTCAGTTTAATCTGATCCAACTCGGCCAGGACCTGCTCGGCCGATCGGCCTTGAGCGGGGAAGTGAGAAGCGTTTTTTATTGTCATTGTTGAACTCCAATAGCGGCAAGCCGCGGGTACGTCAGACCAATCTCAGGTCAAACTTCCGATAAGTCACCTGTGATAGGTCAAACCAGGCCTGCTACTTTCAATTCTGCGGCGGTTTCTTCGATACTGGCCTGAAGGGTGTCGACGATCTGATCGCACTGCTCTTTGCTCAGAATCAACGGTGGAGACACCACGATAAGGTTACCGATAGGGCGAATCACCAGTCCCCTGTTGAGGCAACGCTTGAAGACCCGCATCGCCGATCCGTCGGTCGCAGAAAATCCCTCTTTGGTTGTTTTGTTGCGTACCAATTCGATACCGGCCATAAAGTGGCTACCTCGGACATCGCCGACAATAGGCAGATCCATCAGTTCGGCCAGACGCTTCTGGAAATAAGGACCGAGTTCCTGAACTTGCTCGCAGACACGTTCGCGCTCCATGATCTCGATATTCTTCAGGGCGGCCGCACAAGCAACGGGATGGCCTGAATAAGTGAATCCGTGCGATAGCACGCCACCTTCACATTGAGGCTGACTGATCACTTGATAAATGTCGTCGGATAGTAAGGTCGCACCGAGCGGGATATACCCCGAGGTCAGCCCCTTGGCGATACAGATGATATCGGGGGTAAAGCCGTAGAGATCCTCGCTGGCGAACATCCGGCCCAAGCGACCAAACGCGGTGACAACCTCGTCTGAGATAAACAGCATGTCGTACTTCTTGCAGATCGCATGCATGCGCTGGTGGTATCCCTCAGGCGCTACCAATACACCACCGGCCCCCATAATCGGCTCGGCGATAAAGGCGGCAACGTTATCAGCGCCCAGCTGCAAAATACGGTTTTCAAACTCATCAACCAGAAAATCGCAGTAAGCCTCTTCGCTTAGCTCTTCAGCGCCGGCCGGGCGACGATACATATTGGCCGCCGACACGAAGTCGATCAGCGTATCCATACAATCAAAACTGTTCTTGGTGGCATGGATACCGGTCAAACTTGCAGCCAGATAAGTGCTGCCGTGGTAACCATCAACCCGAGAGATAATCTTCTTTTTCTGTGGTTTGCCGCGCAGATTGTTGTAGAAGTGCACCAGGCGGATCGCGGTATCGTTGGCGACCGATCCACCACAGCCATAAAACACATGGTTGAGATTGCCCGGAGCCAGTTCGGCTAACTTGGCGGCCAGTCGACTGGCAGGCTCATTGGTACAGTGACCGAATGGGTTGTAATAGCCCATCTGCATCACTTGCTCGGACATCGCATCGGCCATTTCGCGGCGACCATGGCCGATATTGACGCACCAAAGTCCGGCTATACCATCAAGGTAACGGTTGCCTTCGGAGTCGGATACGTAGGCACCTTCGGCCTGAGTGATGATCTGGCTACCCTCTTTGTTAAAGGAGGAGAAGTCGGTGTAGGGGTGGATAAAATGATCCTTATCCATCTTCCAAATCTGCTTTGAATCGATCGGTGTAGACATTGACGTCTCCTTAGATGACAAAAACTCATGGCAACTCATAAAGGCTTGTTGCCCGCTTATATTCATCTAATCACGGCCGATGACCGGGCCGTAATTACCCTTAGTGGGTAACTTCACGGCAACACTCTTGTGATAATTTTGATGGCATCAATCTAGATAGGCGTTCTCGAAGTTAACGTACTAGGCCGTACAAAGGGGGGAAGGAGATATGAGCGATGCCATTCTGAGTACCAAGGCGTGGTACCACGAACTCGCTGAGTTGATTCGTTACTCTCAGGACAAGCGGTTTCTTCATCTGCTGTCACGCTCCTGCGAGCGAATTTCGCATTACGACAGCACCCTGATCACCGCCTACCCACGGCAGATGCGTCCCGTTCACCTGTACAACAACACACCGCCAGAGCAGATCGGTCGAACACTGACGCCCTACTTCACGGGGGCCTATCTGCTAGATCCGTTTTATGCGCTGTGTCAGAACCAGGCTCCCAGTGGCATCTACCACTTGAGCGACATCGCCCCGGACGGTTTTTATGACGGCGAATACTTCAAAAACTATTATGCCGACACCCAGTTGTGCGACGAGGCGGCCATTTTGATCGGTATTAATGCCGACCTTTTCGTGTTGGTATCACTGGGATTACGTGATCAAGACCTGACGCCCGGCACTGCCTTCGCCAATCCCATGGGTGCAGCAAATAAGCCTTTAAGGCAGCTGCAAGCCATCACTCCCACCCTGGTGGCTCTGTGCCAGCAGCTATGGAGCGAAGGTGCCGATGGCAACGAAATGATTAGCGGTAAGAGTCATCAGCCCAATTACGGCGCCTCTCTGGACCGAACTTTTTTGAATTTTGGCAAGGCGTTCTTAAGCGCACGGGAGTGCGAAGTGGTAAGACTGATACTCAAAGGCCATTCGAGTAAATCGATTGCACGGGTGCTGGAGATAAGCCCCGATACGGTCAAGGTGCACCGCAAACGGCTGCACGCAAAACTGCAGATCAACTCGCAAGCGGAGCTGTTCTCACTGTTTCTAGATGCCATCACCCTAACCCCGATCGATAGTAACGATGACCCTTTGACCCTTTACTTTGCCGAGCACCCCCTCATCCAGGCCTATTAACATTAATAGAACCAGCAAGTTTCAGTTCACTATACTTATGCGCAGGTGCCTTATGCGCAAGGCCCTTATTTGTAAGGTATTAGTTGAACTCACCCTTCAAGGTTAACTATCATCGCTAAGCCCTTCACGAGCATGATGATAATGCCTAACAAGAAATGTGCTGGAGACTTGAAACAATGGACAGCTCTGTACTTGCTTCAAAAGCTTGGTATACCACGATTGAAGGTCTATGCAGACATATCCACGACGATCAATTTCCAGAGTTGCTAGTCGATGCAGTATCGCAAGTCTCTGCGCTCGACCACGGTATTGTATTGGCCTTTCCCAACCAAGGCCGGCCGCTGCATATCTTTAATAACCTGCCCGATCAACGTGTAGCAGACAACCTAGACTCCTATCTAGAAGGCGCTTACCTGATCGACCCTTTCTATGATTTCTGCTCCACCAGCCAGGCATCCGGTATTTATAGAATGCGCGATGTAGTGCCCGACGATTTTGTGAACAGCGAATACTATAAGACCTATTACGCAGGAACCGGGTTACACGAAGAGATTGGCCTGTTCATCAAAGTCAACGATGAATTTAATGTAGCCCTCTCCTTTGGTTTATATCAGGACAATTCGGAGTTGATCGACGAAGACATTGAACGACTCAGAACCATCGAACCGATGATCATCGCCCTGTGTAAACAACACTGGCATACCGACCGACTTAACTCGCTGTTTAACCAGACCGAGATCGATCATTCCAAAGAGTTTGGCAAACACCTCAATCAAGCGTCTGTAAACTTCGGTCGTGACCACCTAAGTGTTAGAGAATGCGAAGTCATTAGACTAATTCTTAAAGGTCACTCTAGCAAAGCGATAGCCCGAGTATTGGATATCAGCCCGGATACCGTAAAAGTCCACCGAAAACGGCTACACGCCAAACTTCAGATTGCCTCGCAAGCAGAGTTGTTTTCACTATTCCTCGACGCGATTGCATTAGTACCCGTCGGCAGTGATGAAGATCCCCTGACATTTTATTATGAGGTCAACCCTCTGTCTGAGGTGTATTGAAGCGGTCTGACGTCCGCTATCTGTAAATAATCTTGGATGATACTGCTAGCTTAATCCACGCTCAAATGTCTCCATTGGGCGCAGGAGCTGAAGTCGGATGACCTATCAATAAGCTTCCACCCTCGGACAGTGGTCGCTGCCACGTCCATCATCAGATTGAATTTGGTTCATGCGATGAGGCCCAAGGAGAGCTGGCCATAGACCTAGCTGATAGCTGCTGTAGCAACACAACACTTGTCATAAACGGCGTTGACCAAGCATCTGCTTTGTGGGTCAGAACACTCCAGGGTAGGGCTGCGCTGGCCGCAACTGTTAACTCATATTAGCAAAAAAAAACGCAACCGAAGTTGCGGCAAAAAGAACCGAGGAAGCCTTCTCTACGGTATCGAGATAGCCTTGTTAGCCGAAAATGTCTTGTAGGACGGCAGATGCCGCTTATGGATCAAGTAACAACTCAACTCACTCTGTTTCTTTGCACCGGTGACTTTCACCTTACAAATGTTCTGACCGTTGGTGCTCTTATGAATCCCTAGCGCCTCAAGCTCACGCTGCAGCAATTTATAGGGGTGGGTTCCTTCCGGCGAGCGGATTTCGTAAGATTTTTTTCGCATTGGATTGCACCGCAAGTAATGCACGAACACTCCAGGTGAAACCAAAGCGATATATTGATCAGTTACATGTACCAGCGCTTTAGGCTCGTTAACACGAATCTTGCGCTTGGTAGTTGCATCAACTAGCCAAGCCAGAAAGTCATTATCCGCCGCCGCATCTTTAACTGGTTCTGGTATTTTGAACATTACGGCTCCAACCTGACCAGACCTTTTACGCGGCTCAACCTCTAACTCTGAAGCCGCAATCGGGGGTGCCTTTTTGACTGTTTTAGCTTTCGCAACCAACTTTTCTTTCGTGCTAACAGCGCCCGTGGTGGACACAGATTTATCATGGTCGTGTTCAAGCTTGCTGATAGACTCCGCGGGATCTGCCAAAGAAACCTGTTCTAACTCAGGGATCCCCTCCCCTGTAGCCAAGCCATCCACCGCTTGTACAACAAGAGATGATTCAGGCACCGTGTCGTACTTCGGATCTATCGTGGCAACATTGTTGTTAGCCAGCTTCTCTTTGAGAGGGCTTCCTTTAGCATCAACCGGCACGACATCCCCATCAAACAACTTGGGATACCCCGTTGACCATAAAATCTTGTTTTCAAAACGCAGGAACGTGAGCTTTTGATTCCAGCTACGCTCATGGTCTTGAATCTCTGCTTGCCAAACAGGATCATCGCCGGGATTTGGAACGATCATCCCGTGGTCCTGCAGGACTGAAAATATCCTTAATGCGCTCTGTGGTATTCCTTTATGCCCTTCGCTGATGAGCTGATCACGCATCGCCTCTGCCACTTTCTTAGAAACTGCCCATGTGTGGTCCTGGGTTATCCATATCGCAGCACCTGGCCTGTTCTGCTTCAGATCGCCGTCAGCAATGAGCTTACGAAGAGACAGGACTAATTTTTCATGCAACGGGGTGGACATGGAGTGCCTTGTACCTACGCCTGTGCCAGCACCAAGGTCATTCCCAACACTTGACCTATCCGCCAAACGCACGACTTCAGATATAGCACCGCCTCCAAATGGAGCGTGATTGATAGTAGATATCAACTGCGCCAACAACTCTGGATCGCTGAACAACCAATGCACAGCTTGGTCAGTGAGCAACTGTGGCAACAGGGATACTGAAGCCTTTTCATGGAGGGATTTAGCGACTCCTGCATTTTCAGCACGGAGCTTGAATCGATAGGCGTACTCACAGCCTAAAGGCAAAACACCGAGCCATGGATGCCAAGGCTGGAACGTACCGCCATCCTTCCGGTAAACAACCTCGATGTCAGTCACGATCTTACCAAGATCATGGGTAAGGATCGCCACTAATGCTGCGAATCGCCATTTGTCTGAACTGGCTGCTATTTGCTCTGGTTCGGCATTAGGAGGCAGCATGTAACCCTGCGCAATTTGAGAGCCCGCTAAAAGACACTCAAGGGTATGGTCGAGCAGCCCACCGGGCCGAGAATGGTGATGAATCTCCGATGCAGGCAACCCTTGAGCGTAGTCAGAGAAGCGTTCGATAACGGATAGGTAATGTTCTTCCCAGACCTTATCTGTAACGCTGTACAGCCGCTTTATCTGCCTGACTTGAGACACTCGCCACTCTGTCTCACGCAACAGATCAGCGCCGGACTTAGCGACCTGGTACTGCTTGGCATCTGAGGCCACAGGGGTGGTGTTTTTTCTCGATTTAAAGAGCCGGAGCATTATGTAGTTACACGCTAATTAACAGTGCTGGAACAATGCCACACGCCTAAAAGAATATGAAACTAAAACAGGTCATAACGAATTGACCTAAAGCCGCGTGATAAATTCCCGCATTTGCGGCTTAATGCAACCACCCACACGTTGCGCCATCGCTGGCATAATCAAAGAGATAAAACGAACCAGTGCTGGGGTTTGGATTCACCAACGGAATTTGACAGATATGAGTCAAGAAAAGCCCAAATTGACAGGGTACTCTCTGAAAATTTGCGATGATGTATTAACACGGATCAAAGTAGTCTGTGCCAAAAACACCAACTTTAAGTTCCAATATGATTTTTTCGATTCAGCGGTGACATGGGCGGCGGAAAACAAATCTAGCCTTCAGCCGATGGCATACAAGAAAGCAGGTGGCTATCGCTCTTACTACATAAATGAAACTAATGGGCTTCTGTTACAGTTGGGAGCACATTGGGATTGCGCGACAACAAGAGCACTCTATACCGCCGCAATAGGGTTTCTTGTAGCGAATGAAAATGAAGATTCAATACCTCTATCCAAGCTAGGCTAAGGATCTAACCCATCGAAGTCTTGGTATCGCATCATGACCTCTGATCGGTCCCGTACGCCCCAATCATAAATATGGTAATGCCCTACTCTTCCCTTAGTTCCGCCTTCCGCCACAAATCAAATATACATACCGTAATCACTTCGTAGCTGGGCAAGCTGCCTCTTCAATGTCGATGCTGGGATACTAGTGGATTCACAGATCACAGCCAGCGAAGGTGCGTTATGATTGGCAATCGCAGCGACAAATCGAGAACTTCTGTTTAGCACTCAACCCAACCATAACAAACACAACTCGCAATAGGAAAAAGAGGCCGGGAGCCCCGGACTAACAAACGACTTTCGTAATCCGAAGCTCATCAACACCAAAATACTTGCGCTCACCGGAATCAAGTTTGACCCAAGAAAATCCTTCCTCCTCCGGGCTATCTCCAAACCAAATCTCCCCCGCTCCATGCCCATCCACTTCAACATGAACGCTGGTCTTTGCTACCAAAACCTTCCTAGAAATTGGCTTAGGGTTGGTTGGTTTAGCGCTGGGGATAATAACGCTCTCCCCTGCTCCCTGGTTAGCTTCAACGGATGTTCCTGTCTCGCTATCAAGCGGGTCTAGCGCGTTATCGATTTCTGCAGGCGATGCAGAGGCGGCCTTTCCTATCTGACTGCCAGATCCACCCTCTATAGCAACATTTTCCTTGCACTGCTTAAATTCCTGTTCAGCCCTTTTTCGGGTCAAACCATCCCCTTTAGCCAAATCACAAAGGGCGCTGAACTTACTGGGGTTGATGTCGTTAATTTTTCGCAGGTACTCTAGCGTGAGAAGATCGATTACAACTCGTTCTGACACCAACCGCTGCCCTTCATTGGGTAGCTTGAGAATACTCAGATGACGACCAACCTTGGTTACGTTTGGTTTACCGGAGCCTCCCAACCACCCCAACTCTGTAGCAATTGTCTCTAGGGTCATACCTTCACTGACCAGATCATGAATTGCTGCAGCTTTATCTATCGCTACCAAGTCGCTACGCTGATCATTTTCTGAAATCTGCCCAATAATACGTTTTGCCTTGTTACGCTTTGGCGCTTCAAGATCAATGATAGCCTTCAGTTTAAAGCCGTTAAGAAGTTGGGCCGCTCGCCATCGGCACTCACCTTTATCAATTTTGTGTCTACCATCGGCATCAGCGGGATAAACAACTATTGGTTGAATTTGCCCCTGCCTCTCCATAGACGCTGCACGGTCTTGAATCTCTGTAGGATTTATATACCGGCGTACCTGCTCATCAACGTAAAACCGAGAAGAAGGCATGATCAAAATGCGCTGATCTTCTGGGATCGCCGCCTGAGTGACCTTTAGTTTAGGAGACTTGTCGGCCACAGCACTTACATTGATCGACTTCTTTTGAGCAGAAGCCTTTGTTTTGGCATCTTTTTTGGCCTGAAAACTAGACATTAACGAACTCTCCTCTCCAATTCATTTGTGATTTCCGTTATCTGAGCAGCAGCCTTAGATTTAGGTGCCAAATGCCCTATCCATTCCTGAAGCCCCCTCGCCTTCTGCAAATCAGCTGCCTTGTGCAAGACGGATTTAAAGACCAACTCGCCGTATTCAGTTTCAAGGTCAGCCTTGACCGATTTAGCCACCTGAGTCACCGGATTTGTTTCCCACAAATTCAATAAAATACCAATCACAGGAATGTCGATGTCGAAAATCTCTCTCATTCGTTCAATGCGTGAAATTGCTCTCTTCACACCGCGTAGAGGATCAAAATCTGGAGTCATAGGGAGTAATACACCTCCAGATTCACTTGCTGCTAATGAGGCCGTGAACTTACGATTAAATGAAGGTCCGTTGTCGATAATGATGTAATCGAACGCTTCGCACAGCAGGTCTATAGAATCACAAAAACCTTGGATCAGTTCGCCTTCATGCTCTTCGCTATTACCCGCATCACCACTTTCACTCTCAAGCACAGCCAAATCATCAGAGGGTCCAAGCAGCCATAGAGAATCGTTACCCTCAAGCACCTGAAGCGGCGCAAAGCTCTCACGGCGGTACAGGTGCTCTGTTAAAGCAACAGGGTTATCACCGCCCTCCCCCGTAATAGCAGTGGGCCATCCACCATCCTCTTTGTCACCGAAGAACGAAGACGTTGCATTACCCTGGGGATCGTTATCCACAACGCAAACCTTGCTGCCTTGCTCTGTCAGCTCAAATGCAATCTGGCAGACTGCCATAGTCTTGCCAACACCACCCTTCTCGCTCTGAACTCCGATGACTTTTCCAGCCATAACCTATTTCTCCGTCCGTTGAATGCATACAAGGTTTCTAGAAAAATGGCATGGACTCCCCTTTAACGGCACCTATGTGCCAGATTGGCTTTGTACCAATCAAACGAGCCCACCATTTCCCCTAACTCAGACATAGCCTTAAAAAAAGGCCTTACGGCCCTTCCTGTTCGATGCAGCAGTATCCGTATTATCGGAATGCGGATTCTGTGATCGTATACAGCTTACGAGCGAGGTTATTGACGTTGGTAGGAGGCGTTTGAAAACCATGCTCAGGGTCATCATCACGAAGTGAACGTGTGGCCTTAACCGCCCCCAACCGACCAATAACCAGTTCTTCTGGCAACTGAGAAAGCAGTTCTAAATCGTATCGCCCAACTGTGCCGGGATACCGGTTAATGATGAAACGGACGTTATCGTTATAGTGGGAAAGATTCTCATAGTGATCAAGAGCAACTTTTATATCCTCTGGATCCAGGCCGGTTGGAATAACAACTAGATCGACCGTTTCAGCAATCCACTTATCAAACTCAGGTCTGTTACCACCACCGTCAACGGCAAGGATTCCGCTATCGGCCTCTTGTAACTTGTTGTAGACGTAGATCAGATCATCCTCGCCACGGGCATCGTATAGATCGTAGGGGCGGCCATTGGCTTCGATCGGCTCTCTGTCATCGGTGTGAAGCATGTGGGCACTGACACCACGCCAAGCCGCACCCAGGCATAGCAGATGCGCTAACGTCGTTTTACCCGCCCCACCCTTCTTTGTAATAAACGCTGCAGATTTCATAATGACCCCTCGTTTATTTCTGCGATTCGATATGTTTGGCCAAGATCTCTGACAACAGGTTGCTTGCTGTCACTCGCTTACCTAATTCAGCTGACTGTCGAATTGCTTCATCAGTGACCCATTGATGCTGACTCTCGCGTAGTGAGTAGCTTTTACCGATAGCCTTATCTTTTACCCTCCCCTTAGCCACTGCTTCTACTACGGGTTCTTTAGAAGACACTTCAGTTGGCCGTGACGGCTTGGACAGAGTTTTAGGGCGCTCGACAGATATTGGTGATACTGGCTTTATAAGCTTCGACATCGATTCAGCCTTCATAGGTTCTTGTTGGAGGTGATTATCACACGGGCTTACCATGTTAACAACATGATATGTTGTTAATTAAAAACGTAACATGTTGTTATGATATTATAAATCAACAGCTGCCTATAGCCCTTAAGTCGCGCCCTGCCTTGTAATATCCTGTTCGTAGAGAGTCATTACCCACGCAAAGAATAACAACTTATTATGTTAACATGTTACCAACAACTCCTCCCCCCCCCACAAGGGATATATAACAACCTACCTCCTGATTACCCATAATTCTCAGCCCGTCTCAACAACCTCATCGGCATAGGCTGTGTTCTGACAGCAATGAAACAAAATCGCGATAACAGAACTCGACCAAGTAAAGCGACAGATGTTTTTTGGTTGATGGCATGGTAAGCAATCAGGACCTGCCAAGCTCAGCGGGATTCTTGTAACGGTCCACCTGTAAGTGAGTTCTGCGAGTTAAGACATAACAACTTGCGATGTTATTCATGCCATGGGGGGGCACTGAGCAACCTACCGATCACTCATTAATTGTATGTCACTAGGCCATCCGTCTATCTGGCAACTTACTAAGTTACTAAGTGCTATTACTGAAGCGGGCGAAACAACAGATCCTATTGCCGATCTACCAGGGATGATTTCTGGCCGGCGACACGACGAATTAATAGCAAGCTATGTTGGTATGTTGGTATGTTGGTATGTTGGTATGTTGGTATGTTGGTATGTTGGTATGTTGGTATGTTGGTATGTTGGTATGTTGGTATGTTG
>JBALWS010000030.1:0-37157 GCA_036960405.1 Halopseudomonas sp.
AGTCGAACTCGGGACCTACTGATTACAAGTCAGTTGCTCTACCAACTGAGCTATGCCGGCATAAGCCTCGCGTCAAGAGGCGCAGATATTACTCACGCCCCTGAGAGGTTGCAAGCCCTTGGCAAAGTTTTTTTTCACTTTTTACCGTTGGATATTTTTGCAGCAGCGATCGCACCCAGGCACTATCGGAGACGACGTTTGAATTGGTGCGCAACAATAGGTAATAGTCATAGCTGAAACGCTGCTGCTCCCAAACAGCAGCAGCATAACCCTGCTCTTGTAGTGCACGCTCCAACGCCTGAGCCGACGCCCGCTCCTGATACACCCCCAGCGACAACTTATTACGCAACTCACCCTGTTTAACCCACTCACCTTCCAGCCCTACATTTTGCATCGCCTGAACCAGCTCCCGACGCGCCTCAAGCTGTTTTGAAGGGGTCACATAAACCTGATAAAACGATGGCAACGGGCCCGCTTTGCGCTGCTCTAACTCTAATTGACCAGGACCATCATCCCCCAGCCAAGCCTCCAACCCCCGAGCCTCTTTGAAGACGCCAAAACGGTAGCAATACAGCTCCCGCTTAACACCGACCTCCGCCACTTCGACAACTTCCTGCTTCCGCAAGCGCAACGCCGACTCCGGCACCTCGGAGATCAGATCAAGCTCTGGCACCCCATGCACTCGACGTTCAACCCGATCTGATAATTTTTTCCTATGCTGCTGCTCCTGATAAAACCAGCCATATAACAGCCCATTTAGCAGCAACAAAATCAGCAACAACCAACGCAACATCGAACTACTCTCCCTGCGAAATCGAAGCATCGGGCAGCGCCCAAGCTAAACCGTCCAACACTAGGTCCGCGCACCATTCACCAGCACCGGCCGAGTCCAGAAAACGCTCGCCATCACCCCCAGTCACCAACAAAGAACTCGCCTCACCCAGCATGGTGCGACAGTCGCGCACTACACGTTGCGCCAACGCCGCCATCATCAACTCGATCCCGTGCCCGACCGCTTCTGCAGTACTGGTCCCCGGACGGGTATCAAAGCGGCTACGCACCTCTTCAGGCAGATCGATCTGGCGAGTATTACTCAGCAACCCTTTACGCATCAACCGAACCCCCGGAGCGATGTACCCCCCCAGATGGCGCCCCTGCGCATCAACATAATCGACCGTCACCGCACTACCGCAATCGACAACACAACAACCACCCTCGGTACGATTAAATCCAGCCAGCATCGCCAACCAACGATCGGCCCCCATCGTCTGATAGGTCGAATAACTATTCGTGATTCCTGCCTGAGCCGCCTGCGTCAAGGCCTGCTCGGCAGCCACTCGCCACTGCTGCTGACAAAAATCGGACACAACCCGATCAATATCCGCTCCCGCAACCGACACTAGCCTGACCCGTTGAGGCCGCATCAAGCCCGACCATGCGTGCTGCAATACCGAGCTTTCCAGCCCAGCTGTATTCACAAAACCTTGCTGCGAACCGTGGCGCCACTTCAAGCGCGTATTGCCGACATCAATATCAAGAATCATCAAGCGGACGGAGGCTGAGTTCCCCTCCATGAAACGCTTTAACACCCTGCTCTGTTTTCAATAGCAGCGCGCCTGTCGCATCAACCCCGACACACTCACCCTGCTCAGAAAAGCGCTCTGTAGACAGCCTGACTCGCGCACCTTGGTGAGCATTGTGCTGTTGCCAGGCCTCCCGAAACGGCGCAAAACCTTGTCGCTCGAACAACTGCAGCGCGTCCACCAGCGCATTGACCAACCGTGCCAGCACTCGGTTTCGATCAACCGGCCTGGCCACTATCTGCTGCAGATCGGTCCACGGCTGATCAACATCGGCCGCCGCCGTTTCGGGCATCGCCACATTGACCCCCACCCCAATTACCACCTGACACTGACCCGATGCATCGCCGCTCATCTCCAGCAGCACCCCGGCCAGCTTGCGGCCATTATGCAGCAGATCGTTGGGCCATTTGAGCTGCACTCCATCAATGCCCTCCTCAGCCAGACCATTGAGCAAGGCCAAACCGACAACAAGGCTCAACCCTTCCAACGCCGCAGCGCCGCCGCTAAACGACCAGGTCAGCGAAAAGTAGAGATTACGAGCAAAAGGACTGGCCCACTGCCGGCCACGACGACCACGACCCGCCGTCTGTTGTTCGGCGATATAAAGGCGGCCGTGGCAATCACCCTGCTGAGCCTGCTCCACCGCCAGCTTATTGGTCGAACCAAGCGTCAGCGCCAACGTTATATCGGTTAAGCAGGATGCCGCCGAAGCATTCAGTTGAGATTCAAATTCAGCCAGTTTAAGCAAGTTGATACCACCAGGAATCCGGTAGCCGCGTCCTTTTACCGAGTGACAATCGAGCCCAAGCTCTTCCAGCTTCTTGAGCTGCTTCCAGATAGCCGCACGACTGACACCCTGAGCCTCACCCAACGACTCTCCCGAATGAAACTCGCCATCCGCCAACACCTCCAGCAACGCCTGCAAACCCACGATCAGGCCTCGCTGCGATCAAAGACGATAAAACTATAACTGTGCGGATTAGGCTCGATCGCATCAAAATCCTGACGCGATTTCTGCCGCCATTGCGCTTCATCCAGCTCAGGAAAAAAAGCATCGCCGTTGACCCGATGGTGTACCTGGGTCAGATAGAGCCGCTGCGTCATCGGCAACGCCTGAGCGTACAGCTCGGCCCCACCGATCACCAACGCCTCGTCAACACCATTGATCTCGGAGATCGCTTGCGCCTGCTCGACCGCCTGCTCTAATGAATGAACAATCGTTACACCTGCTGCCTGATAGCTCTTGTCCCGAGTCACCACCAGATTGGTTCTCCCAGGTAGCGGCCGACCAATCGATTCATAGGTTTTGCGCCCCATGATAATCGCCTTACCCATGGTGACCGCCTTGAAATACTTAAGGTCTTCTGGCAGATGCCAAGGCAGCGCATTATTGCGCCCGATAACCCGATTCTGAGACTGAGCGACGATCAAAGCCAGTTGCATGTAACCCCCTAGCAGGCTGTTGAAAAGTGTTAGCGAGGCCGCCGAGACTAGACAAAAACGACCGAAAAAGCGCAGTTTATGAGTAATAAATGAGCATCTTGAGGTTGTTTTTAACGACGTTCGGCAACGCAGGTAGATTTTCAACAACCCGCTGAACACAGCTAAAAACGCTCAGTGTATGCGCTGCCTGCACAGGCCGCAACGCCACAACCGAGCGACGATCCAACCACACCGATAATTAGAACAAGAAAAGAACAAACGCTAGCAGATGGCCAAAGCCTACTGGCCTACAGATTCAAACTCAGCTGGGTCGGCTGCCCACCCCTGATCACATCCAGCCGCAGCCGGTCGCGTCCGAGCATCGACTGAGCCAACTGCCGATTAGAACCTTGAGACTGTGGCCGGCCGTTTACCGCCATCACCACATCCCCGGACTGCAACTGCAGCAGGCTCAACAGTTCGGCATCGGAGCCCTGCACGATCTGCACCCCCTGCCCCTGATAAGGACGCGTATTCAACTGCCGCTTACCCTGCCGTACATCGTCAAGCAGCTGCTCACGCAACCCTCGACGCGACTTACCCTTACTGCGCCTGCTATCACTCACTTCGGCGCGAGGGCGAGCTGACGACACAACAACCTGCGTCACACCCTGACTCGATCGGGACTCCGCCTCAAGTTGCAGATACTCCAGCCGACCATCACGCTGCAGCACAACTCGATCTACCAATACCTGCTCGACCAACACCTGTTGATCGAGGTTCAAATATTCACCTTGAAGGTACGCCTGCTGGCGCTGATCATGAGCAATAATCGCCACCGACGCCCCCTCTCCCTGCACGACCCCCAATAAGCGCAACTTAAGCCGCGTCTTAGCCAAGATTGGCTGAGGCTTCGCAACAGTTTTAACGCTCCCCACCGGCGTCGCTTTTCCCAGCAGCGATGAGCGTAAAATCGCATCGAGCCGAACCGTATCAACCACGCCTGCAGGAACAACCGGCGCTACCATCACCGACTCCAACGGAGACGAACCCACCTTTATCCACCACTGCTGCGCCAGCAGTGCGAGCACAGCCAACAATCCCAGCAACACGATTCTCGCGCCCCACCGGTTCAATTTGAGCCATCCTGTCATAGCCGACACACCTCCTCCCTCAACCCAAGCACTCCATATCGATGATCGACAAGTCTGCAATTCTACCAGCAAAGCAAGCGGCTAGCCCTACCCACCGACAACATCGGTCACGCACTATAAATCACACCACCAAGAAAGCAGGCACTATATCTCACCCTTGCTGACTGATAGGATAATTCGCTTTGATCGCATCAACGCAATCAAGACCGACCACACCCGGCGCCTTTAACGACTATCTTAAGGGACGCCCGTTACCCCCTAATCAAGGAGACACCCATGAGCCAGCAGCATCACCTTACCATCGGCCAACAAACCGTCGCCGGCGCCTTGGGCGGCTTCGACGTGCTCAACCCGGCCACCGAGGAAGTGATCGCCGAATGCCCGCAAGCCTCGACCGAACAGCTAGACCAAGCCGTCGAAGTCGCGCAGCGCGCTTTCGAACAATGGAAACGCAGCAGCGACGACGAGCGCCAACAGCTGCTTAACGCCATCGCCGACCAGATGGAGCAACGGGCAGACGAACTGGCACGGGTGATCACTCAGGAGCAGGGCAAGCCGCTGTTTCTGGCCAAGGCCGAGGTCGGCGGCGCCATCGCCTGGACTCGCGCCACTGCAGCGCTAGAGATAGCGGTAGAGGTGATCGAAGATAGCGACAACAAGCGGATCGAGATGCACCGCAAGCCGCTGGGCGTAGTGGGCTCGATCACCCCCTGGAACTGGCCACTGATGATCGCCGTCTGGCACATCATGCCGGCGCTACGGGCGGGCAACAGCGTGATCTGCAAGCCGTCGGATCTAACCCCGCTTAACACCTTGATGCTGGGCCAAATCATCAATCAGGTCGCACCTGTCGGCCTAGTCACCATCGTTACCGGAAAAGCCGATATCGGTAACGCCATGACCGGCCATCCAGATATTGCCAAGATTGTCTTCACCGGCTCCACCCCCACTGGCCAAGCGATCATGCGCAACGCCGCCGGTACACTGAAGCGATTGACCCTGGAACTCGGCGGCAACGACGCAGCGATCATTTTGCCCGACGCCGATCTCGACACTATCGCCATGCCGGTATTCCAGACCGCCTTCCTCAATATGGGCCAAACCTGCGCAGCGCTAAAACGGCTCTACGTACACGATTCGCAGTACGATGAGCTATGCCAAAAACTGGCCGCCATCGCCGAACAACAAAGCATCGGCAACGGCGAGCAGAAGGGGGTTAATTTCGGCCCGATACAGAACCCCAACCAGCTACAGCGCGTCACAGAACTGGTCGACGACGCCAAGGCCAACGGGGCCAACATCCTCTGCGGCGGCGCACCCCTTGACGGCCCGGGTTACTTCTACCCTCCGACCATCGTCAGCAACATCAGCGACGGTTGCCGCCTGGTCGATGAGGAGCAGTTCGGCCCGGTACTGCCGGTGATTCGCTACAGCGACGTGGACGATGCCGTGACACGCGCCAACGCTAACAGCAACGGCTTGGGCGGCTCGGTCTGGTCAAGCGACCTCGACCAGGCGCAAGCGATTGCCGCACAACTGGAGTGCGGCACCGTGTGGATCAACAACCATGCCGAGATCCTGCCACACGCGCCTTTCGGCGGCTGCAAGATGTCGGGCTTTGGCGTTGAATTCGGGCTCGAAGGATTACTTGAGTACACCCACCCACAGGTGATCAACATCGCCAAAGTATAGGTTTCTGGGGCAACAATCAGCACTAGCAGGTTGTTGAAAAACGCTGGCGAGGCGGGCGAGGCTAGGTAAAAACGACCGAAAAAGCGCAGTTTATGCGTAATAAATGAGCATTTTGAGGCCGTTTTTAACGACGAATTGGCAACGTAGGTAGATTTTCAACAACTTGCTAGGGAGAAGCCGAGCCTCGGGCCTTACCAATGCCATAGGCTCGCAGCTTCTTTGCCACGGCGGTATGCGACAGCCCCAATCGTTTGCCCAACAAGCGACTGCTGGGGTAGTCAGGATACAACTGCGCCAGCAAACGCGCCTCAAAACGGCGAGCGGCTTGATCGAGCGAGCCGTCACAATCGATAAAGTCACTATCGAGCACCAAACTTTGAGACGGCAGCCGCAGGTGCTGAGGCAACAACACGCCCCCCCTATCCAACCCAACCAGAGCAGCCAGCAGCTGACTCTGCAGTTCGCGCACATTACCCGGCCAAGAATAACGCTGCAGTTGCTGAACTGTCTCAACCGCCAGAGTCGCGGGCTGTAGCTGGTTTTGACTAGCCAGTTGCTGCAGCAGATGTTCGGCCAGGGCCGCGATCTCTTGGCGTTGCTGGCGTAGCGGAGGGATATTCAGCACTAGCTCGCTTAAGCGGTAGTAGAGATCAAACCGAAACACACCCTGACCACAAAGCGACAACAAGTTTTGCTGACTGGTGGCGATCACCCGCACCTCGACCATCAACTCCCGGTGACCGCCGCGCCGGTGAAACCTTCCGGTTTCGATAAAACGTAGCAACCGCTGTTGCAACAACGCAGACATCTCTGCCACCTGCTCCAACAACAAGGTACCTCCGGCAGCCTGTTCCAACAGACCGGGGCGCTCAACCTCTAGATCGGACAACAGCACCCCAAACAGCTCTGCCTCAAGCTGCTGGTCACTCATCGACGAACAATCCAGCACCACCAACGGCCCATCAGCTACCCGGCTCGCCCGATGACACGCCTGAGCTAGCAGGGTTTTGCCACTCCCCGTCTCGCCCTCAATCAGCAGCGACTGGTCCAGACGAGCAAAGCGGCGAGCCCGGCGAAGCCAGGACGGCATCTGCCCCGGCGGATGAAACAACTGATCAAAGCTTGCCACGGCCTGAAGCCCCTCGGTACTGACAGGACCAGGACGTTTGAGCGCCAGCACCGCACCGGTCAACGAATACCCCAGACTCCGAACCGGCACCCGAATCGGTGTCATCCGCGCCTGAAATGCACGACCCGATAGTTGAATCACGACCTCAGATGCCAGCCCGTCGGTCTGGTGAATCAACTCCACCAGCGACAAATTGTCGATCACCCGCTCCAACGAATACCCTGGCAGCTCAGCCCTATCAATCTGCAACAGCTCCGCCGCAGCCTGATTGCCAGCCAACACCCGCCCTTCGAGATCAACCGACAACACGCTATCGGTCAGCGAGTCGAGCAAAGTTTGCTGCTCCACTTGGCGCTTCTCACTCGGCATCAGCGGAATCGGGTGCGCATCATCAACGCCGTCGATAGCACGAATCTGCGGCAGCACGCTCTGCAACTGATTGAAACTCATATCCGGGGTATGCAGGTAGATGTAGCGCTCGCTGGCAAACTCGCCCGACAAGACGTTGATCTTGGCCGCCGAGAGCACATCTAGAATCTGCCGTGCCACACCCGGTCGGTTTTCACAAGCCACTTCCAAACGCATAGGCACTCCACCTGTGTATAGCTATAACTACAGCGTAGCTATTTAGCTACAGATTAACCTATTGAAATTTAATATTAAATTAAAAATAACAATCATAATAATACAGATATCGCATCTCGCCGCACTCTCCAGCCACCTCTCCCTTGTCTGCCCCCTTATTCACACCCGCAGTGTTGTTTAGGATGAGCACACATAACCAACCTCCAAGGAGAACATCGATGTTAATCGGCGAACTGTTACTGCAATCACTCAAATCACACGGTGCCAAACAGGTATTCGGCATCCCGGGTGATTTTGCGCTGCCGTTTTTCAAGGTGATGGAGGAGAGCGAGATCCTGCCGCTGCATACCCTCAGCCACGAACCCGGAGTCGGCTTTGCTGCCGACGCCGCAGCACGCTACGATGGCGGCATCGGCGTGGCGGCAGTCACCTACGGTGCTGGCGCGCTCAACATGATCAACTCGGTGGCTTGTGCCTATGCCGAACGTTCACCGCTGGTTATCGTCTCCGGCGCACCGGGACGTGACGAATGCCTCAACGACCTATTGCTGCACCACCAAGTCAAAACGGTCGACTCTCAGTTCAACATCTATCGCGAAATCACCTGCGCTCAAACTCGTCTCGATGACCCTGCCACCGCTCCAATGGAGATCGCCCGAGTGCTGCGCGAGTGCAAGGAAAAATCCCTGCCGGTGTTGATCGAACTGCCTCGCGATCAGGTCTTTACCGATAGCGGCGAGCCGATCACGCTGCCTCCCACCCCCTATTCCAATGAAGCAGTACAAAACTGCGCCAGCAGCATTCTGCAACGACTGCAACAAGCCAGCGCGCCAATGCTATTGGTAGGAGCGGAGATCCGTCGCTTTCAACTGGAAGACAAAGTGGCCAAATTAGCTCGTCAGCTCAACATCCCGGTGGCGACCACCTTCATGGGTCGCGGGCTGCTGGTCGATTCTGACGCACCCTTGGTCGGTACCTATATCGGCATGGCCGGCGACAGCCAGGTGCAAGAGCGGGTCGAGGAGTCTGACGGCTTACTGATGCTGGGGGTCATCGTGTCCGATACCAACTTCGGCATCTCCGCCAAACGGGTAGAGGAACAACACGCCATGCTGGCCTCCGATCAAGACGTCAAGGTCGGCTTCCACTTCTACCACGACATTCCCCTGTCAGCATTACTCGATGCACTGCTAAACCTGAGTAAAGACCTGCCCGCACCGAGCGAGCCGCTGCACTTTCCCAAACCGGACACTCCCAGCTTAACCATTGACGACCAAGCTATTACGCCGATGGATATCGCCGGTGCGGTCAACGATATGATGCGCCAGCACGGCAAGATGCCGATCGCATCCGACATGGGTGACTGCCTGTTTACCGCGATGGATATGGAGCAAACTGCCCTAACCGCACCCGGCTATTACGCCACCATGGGCTTCGGCGTCCCGGCAGGGCTTGGCATGCAGGCTACCGACGGTAGGCGACCGCTAATTCTGGTTGGCGACGGCGCCTTTCAGATGACCGGAATGGAGCTGGGCAACTGCAGCCGCTATGGCTGGGACCCAATCGTACTAGTGTTCAACAACGCCAGCTGGAAAATGCTCAATATCTTCCAGCCCGAGTCGGCCTTCAGTGACTTGGGCCGCTGGGACTTCGCCTCGATGGCGGCAGGAATGGGCGGTGATGGCTATCAGGTCGACAGCCGTCGCCAACTGCACCATGCATTAGAGAAAGCGACTAACACCCGCGGGCGGTTCCAGTTGATCGATATTCGCATCGAACCCGACCAGCTTTCGCCAACATTGAACCGTTTTGTGACAACAATTAACGAAAAACGTCGACAGGCGACAATATCCGTAAAATAATACGCCTTTAGCGGCGGCAATGGACGCCGCCTCTATCCATCGACCAAAAACGAGAGACTCTGCGCATGTTTGAAACAGTTCAGCCCACAGCTGGCGACCCGTTACTGGCACTGATGACCGCTTATAAAGCCGATTCACGTCCCGAAAAGATCGATCTCGGCGTCGGTGTGTACAAGAACGACCAAGGCCAAACACCGATCCTGGCAACGGTAAAAAAAGCCGAAGCCTACCTGCTTGAAACTCAAGACACCAAAACCTATATCGGTTCTGCGGGTGCACCGGAGCTAGGCAAAGCGATCGAGCAACTGATCTTCCCCAGCAGCTATGCCGGACGCCAAGAGCTACTGGCCAGCGGACGCGTTGCCACCGTCCAGACTCCGGGTGGCACCGGTGCACTGCGGGTCGCGGCGGTCTTTATCCACCGCACCCTGCCCAACGCCAAGATCTGGGTCAGCAATCCGACCTGGGCCAACCATTTCAACGTGTTTGAATCGGCCGGGCTCGAGGTCAACGAATACCGCTATTACGACCAGCCGACTCAGAGCCTGGATTTTGAAGGCATGATGAGCGCCTTACAGACGATCCCCGCTGGCGACGTAGTTTTATTTCACGCCTGCTGTCACAACCCGACCGGACTGGACCTGAATGCCGAGCAGTGGCACCAGGTTGGTGCCTTGCTGAAAGAGCGCAAGCTACTGCCCTTCGTCGACAGCGCCTACCTCGGTTTCGCTGATGGCTTAGAAGAAGACGCCGAAGGGATCAATATTCTGGCTGACTACTGCCAAGATATGCTGATCGCCTGCTCCTGCTCGAAGAATTTTGGCCTTTACAACGAGCGCATCGGCGCGCTGACCGTAGTGGCTGCGACCGAACGCGATGCTCAGGCGTCCTTCAGTCAGATCAACTACTGCGTGCGTGGTAACTACTCCATGCCACCCAACCACGGTGCCGCTATCGTCAGCACCATTATCAACAACCCAGAACTACGCCAGCAATGGCAGCAGGAGTTAACCGAGATGCGCAGCCGCATCCTGGCAATGCGACTGCAATTTGTCGAAACGCTGGACCAGCTAGGGATAGAGCAGGACTTCAGCTTTATCTCCAAGCAGCGCGGCATGTTTTCCTTCTCCGGATTGAACCCGGAACAGGTCAAACAGCTACAGCAGGATAGTGCGATCTATATCGTTGGATCGGGCCGCATCAATGTTGCAGGCATGACCAGCAGCAACATGGATCGACTTTGCCAGGCGATTGCCGGCGTATTGAAATAATATCTTCGCCCCTCCTCTACCTAAGGAGGGGCGCCTCTCGCGCAGCTTCCCCTATGACCCGCTTTCAGCGGCCTGTTGCAGCTTGAACTGCACACTACGCGACAATGCCTCCATCAACTCCTGCGGGTTTTCATACTCTTTTTTCTGAACATAACCCACGATCTCTTTGACGAACTTGCGTGTTACCGCGACATCTTCATGGGTGCGGCCGCAACCTTCGCAGTGACTGCCTTCATCGGTGCATTTTCCAGTACAGGGGTTAAAAATCATGCCGTCTCCTTAAGAGTTAAGTTATTGATAAATCTGTTTCTGCGAGGTTATCGCCGCTCCACTTTGAGCATACTCACAACTGGTTGATAGCCCTTCCTCCGCGCCCAGCAATCCCTGTAAATAAGGGTCTATGTAGCGGCTTAAAACCTCAGCCACGGTGCCATCACGCTGCATGGCGATAAAGGCCTCCCGCCAGGGTCGCAACACTTCATCAGAAGTCTCAACCGAGGCCACCATATAGACACAATGCTGACTCTGTACCGGGCCGATAACAAACTCGTTCGGATCTAGCTCCGGATTGGCTTTAAAGGCGGCACTCAACAAGATCGCCGAGGTAAACCAACCGTCGATACGCCCCACTTTGAGCATATTGATATTGGCCGTATCCAACGTTTGCTCTAAATACCGCTCTACCCCTCCGTGCTTTAACTGCGCTAGCGGAGCAGAGCCTGCCAGCACACCAATCACACCACTCTGACGTGCCAACTGGTGAGTCAGCGCGGGGGCGCCCGCACGGCTGACATAGAAAAAACTATCATCGATATAGTGGATCACCCACTTCAGCGTCCCTTCGCGCGACGCCACCCTCGCCACCGGTGTCATCAACACCGCATTACGGCTGCGCGCATTCTGCAAGGCTCGCTTAAACGGCATCAGGCTGATGGCGCCCGAATGGCCCAACCTGAGACCCAGCTCCAGCATGAGCTCTACCCCCAAGCCGGTTATCTGCTCTTCGGATCGATACGCGTAGGGGGGTAGCTCAGCCGCAATCAGCGTCATAGAATCCGCTGCCGGCTGTTGCTGCGCCATCACATTCGTTGCCAATATCCAACCACATAGACACGCCGATAAGCGCTGTCGACACCACAGGTTTCTACCACATTTGCCGAACATCAAAGCCTCCCACGCCGACATCACGGCGCTCAGACAAAGCGAATATCAGCTGTTTACGCGCAAAAAGCGCATCACCCCCTGTGAATCCTTCTGCTGCTGCACCAACCCATTTGCCAACAAATGATGCAGATGAGCGATAGCTTCTCCCATTGCAAAAAACAGCTCATGCGGTCCAAATTTACGATCAAATAACACCTTTAACACATCAGCCCCGCATTGCGGTTGCTGACACTCGGCCAACAGCAGCGACAATCGCTGTTGATGATGCCGTTGCAGTTCAGCCACTCGCTGGTGCAACCCATCAAAGACCAACCCGTGAGCAGGCAACACCCGCACCGACGAAGGCAACGTCTGCAGCAGCTCTAACGAGCTGAGGTAATCGGTCAGCGGGTCGGCCTGCGGATTGAGAAAGCTGACACCGATATGGGGAGATATCCGCGGCAGCATCTGATCACCCGCGATCAACAGATCCAACGCCTCACAATACAAACTAAGATGCTCGGGTGAATGTCCTGCTCCCACCACCACTTGCCAGCGCTGCTCACCAATCGATAACACCTCGTGATGACGCACTCGCTGGTAGCGACTGGGAAGTTCAGGAACCCGAGTACGGTATACATTATCGCCAGAATCCAACTGCTCAGCAGCTTGTTGAGTTAGACCGTGTTCGGTAAAGAAATCCCGCTGCCGCTGCGAACGGTCGTCGCCCGAAGCACCGTGTAACAATGTTGCCAGTTCAAATTCTAGTTGAGTCATCAATACAGGCGCGTCAAACCGGCGGCTTAGCCAACCCGCCAAACCCAAATGATCGGGATGAAAATGGGTCACAATGATGCGCTTGATCGGCCGCCCTTGCAGCGGCCCGGCCAACAACGCTTCCCAAATCTGTTTAACCGAATCGGATCCGATACCGGTATCAACCAGCGTCCAACCCTCGCCATCTTCGAGCAACCACAGGTTGATATGATCCAACATGAAAGGCAACGGCATACGCAACCAATGGATACCCGGACTCACCTCCAGCAGTTCCCCTGGCTCGGGAGCAACGGCAAACGGGTATTCAAGCTGGTCAGACATCATCATTAACTCTAAGGGTTCAACAACAGCACAGCGACAAATTCAAGAACTGGCCTGTAACGGCTCAGCCGGAGTGCACTTTCTAATTAGCTCCGCCGCGCATTCATCCACACTGCGACCGGAGGTATCCAACAACGTATTCGCCTCGCGGTAATAAGGATCACGTTCGGTAAGAATCAACTTCAGATCATCCATCGCCTTCTGGCTGGCAGCCATGGGTCGTAAATCGCCCTGCGCCATCACTCGGCTCATATGCTCTTCGGGCAGCGCCTTTAGCCAAACGGTATAAAAATGATTTAACACGTAGCCGTAGGTCTCTCTTTCAGACACCAGGCTGCCGCCTATTTCTAGCACCACCCGGTCGTAGTGCTCGCGGACATAATCGATGGCCTGCCTTTCTAGCTTGCGGTAGGCTTTCTGACCAAACAGCGTCAACAGCTCCTGCAGATCAAACCCACCCAACTGCTCAATCACATCACTGAGCCGAACGAAGGGGATGCCGAGTCCGTCTGCCAACAACAGACCCAATGTGCTTTTGCCTGCGCCACGCAAACCGATCAAGGCGATACCCCGATCCGGCACTCGGCTATCGATCTCTTTATCCGCCAAAAAGGTTTGCTGCAGCTGCTCGTAGGCCTGTTGATGCTGCTCTGGCGACAAACCGTCGAGTAGTTTTAACAATGGATCTGGACTGTTATAGGCATGACTGCTGTAGGGCAGAATATCGTTCAGCCCGACGTTCATCGCTTCGGCGATCCGCCACAACAACGACACCGACATGTTGGCCTTGCCGGTTTCCACCTGGGCCAGATAGCGCTCAGATATTCCGGAGTGCTGCGACAACACCTTTCGGGTCATCCCTCGTTGTGCTCGCTGGCCCCTGACAAGCTTGGCAATCTGTTGCACATAAGCTGCCAGAGCTTCTTGGCTCTTTTGATTACTCTCTAACGGCAATGCTGATTCTCGCTGATCCATGTTCCCCTCCCTATTGAATAGCTCGCTAAAGCTTACTCATTGTCTAGAGAATGATCTATAGTTCCGTTTTTTAATCTACTGCTCAGCCCGATGGGTCAGCTAGCCTACCCACCTTGTCGTTACAGCCGCTACAGCCGCTCGATGATCATCGCGATCCCTTGGCCGACCCCCACGCACATGGTGCATAGTGCATAACGCCCGCCACTTCGTTGCAACTGATACAGCGCGGTGGTGATTAATCGAGCGCCGCTCATCCCCAAAGGATGACCTAAGGCGATAGCCCCGCCCAGCGGGTTAACCCTGGCATCGTCATCAGCCAAACCGAGATTACGCGTGACCGATAGCGCTTGGGCAGCAAAGGCTTCGTTAAGCTCGATCAGATCCATCTGATCCAACTCCAGCCCACTCATCGCTAGCACTTTATGCACCGCTGGTACCGGACCAAATCCCATCACCCGAGGGTCGACACCGGCACTGGCACTGGCCACTACCCGCGCACGAGGTGTCAGCTGATGCTGTTTAAGGCCCGCTTCGGAGGCCAACAACAGTGCGCAAGCGCCATCATTCACGCCCGATGCATTACCCGCCGTGACCGTTCCAGAGGCTGACACCACCCCCTTAAGCTTGGCCAATGATTCCAGCGTGACCTGCGGCCGCAAATGTTCGTCATGCTCGACCACCACAGGGTCACCCTTACGCTGGGGGATGCTGACCGGGACGATCTCGTCGGCATACAACCCCGCCGCCTGCGCTTGACCTGCACGCTGCTGGCTGCGCAAAGCAAACGCATCCTGGTCCTGCCGAGCGATGGAAAATTCGTTAGCTAGGTTTTCCGCCGTCTCCGGCATCGAGTCGACCCCGTAGAGCGACTTCATCAACGGGTTGATAAAACGCCAGCCAATAGTGGTGTCGTAGATCTCGGCTTGGCGGGAATAAGCGCCTTGAGCCTTGGGCATCACAAAGGGTGCACGCGACATCGACTCGACCCCGCCGGCGATCATCAACTGCGCCTCTCCGGCTTTGATCGATCGAGACGCCATCGATACCGCATCCATCCCCGAGCCGCAGAGCCGATTCAGCGTCACCCCAGCAACAGTCGTAGGCAGACCTGCCAGCAACCCCACCATCCGTCCAACGTTGCGATTATCCTCGCCCGCCTGGTTAGCGCAGCCGTAGACCAGATCGTCCACCGCCTGCCAGTCGACCTGCGGATTTCTCTGCATCAGCGCCTTGATCGGTATCGCCCCCAAGTCATCGGTACGTACCGATGCCAAGCCACCACCATAACGGCCAATCGGGGTTCGTATCGCATCACAGATATAGGCGTCTTGCATGACGTGCTCCTGATTCCTAGAACATCCTTATCATCGATTCAGCGATGACAGGTTTGGATAAAATCAACCAGCGCTTGCTGGCTCAGTTTCGGTTGATCTCGAAACGGCGAATGACCGCATCGCTCAAGTAGAACAGTGGTGACCGGTCCAGACAGTTGAGACGCTATCGCCTGCAGTTGCCGCTCGGTACCGTATTGGTCGCCCCGCCCCTGTATCAACAGCGTGGGGATGGAGATCTGCGGCAGGTATTGCTCGATATTCCAATCAACGAACGCCGCTGACAGCCAGGCATCATTCCAGCCCCAAAAGGCGCAGTCGACATTGTCGCCGTGGTAGTGCTTCAAGCGCTCACGTAGATCGGTATCGGTGTAGAGCGCCTTGCTGTTAGCGATGCTCTCTAGCGACAGGGGTTCGACAAACACATGCGGGGCCATCAGCACCAAGCCCTTGATCCGCGGATCGGTGACGCCGCCTGCATGGATCAGCGCAATCGAACTGCCGTCGCTGTGGCCGACCAACACCGCATTACGCACGCCTGCGGCATCCAACAAAGCGGGCAACACCTCTAGCCCCTCATCGTGCATGTAGCTCAGCGGTCTGGGTAGGTCAGCCGGATCAGACCCACCATAGCCCGCGCGGCTATAGACCAGCACCCCACAACCGCTAGCCCGAGCCACCCTTTCAGGAAAATCCTGCCATAGCGCCACACAGCCCAACCCCTCGTGCAGAAATACCAGCGTCAAGGCATCTTCCGACTTGGGACCCAGCCATACGTATTCCAGCTGTTTTCCCTCGACCGAGTAAAACCCGGTCGAGCGGCTCAGCGCTATGGTTGCGGCTTCGAGAGCCTCAGCCGAGCGAACGGGACTATCCAGAAAACGCCTGCAATCCGGTCTGCGCACGCCCTAAGATCAGCGCGTGAACATCGTGGGTGCCTTCGTAGGTGTTGACCGCCTCGAGATTCATCACATGACGGATCACATGGAACTCGTCGGCGATACCGTTGCCGCCGTGCATATCGCGCGCGACGCGGGCGATATCCAACGACTTGCCACACGAATTACGCTTGATCAGCGAAATCAACTCGGGCGCACACTGGTCCTGGTCCATCAAGCGGCCGGCCTGTAAACAGCCCTGCAGCCCCAAGCTGATCTCGGTCTGCATATCGGCCAGCTTCTTTTGGATCAACTGAGTGGCCGCCAACGGACGACCAAACTGCTGACGATCCAAGGTGTACTGCCGCGCTGCATGCCAGCAGAACTCCGCCGCCCCCAGAGCCCCCCAAGCGATACCGTAGCGTGCCTTATTGAGACAACCAAACGGTCCCGACAGACCCGAAGCATTAGGCAGCAGGTTCTCCTCGGGTACCGCCACGTCATCCATCACGATCTCGCCGGTAATCGACGCCCGCAACGAAAACTTACCCTCGATCTTGGGTGCGCTCAGCCCCTTCATCCCCTTCTCGAGAATAAAGCCGCGAATCACGCCATCGAGCTTGGCCCAGACCACAAAAATATCGGCAATCGGCGAGTTGGTGATCCACATCTTGGTGCCTTTGAGCAGATAACCACCGTCGGTCTTGGTCGCACGGGTTTTCATACTGGCTGGATCCGACCCCGAATCTGGCTCGGTCAACCCAAAGCAGCCGACCCATTCGCCGGTTGCCAGCTTCGGCAGATAACGACGTCGCTGCGCCTCAGAACCGTAGGTGTAGATAGGGTGCATCACCAGCGACGACTGCACGCTCATCGCCGAACGATAACCGCTATCGACCCGTTCAACCTCGCGAGCGACCAAGCCATAACTGACGTAGTTAACATTGGAACAACCGTACTCTTCCGGCAGGGTGGGTCCGAGCAGCCCCAGCTCACCCATCTCCTCGAGGATCTCTCGATCAAAGCGCTCGTGACGGTTGGCCTCAAGCACCCTCGGCATCAATCGCGACTGACAATACTCATGAGAAGCATCACGAATCATGCGCTCCTCTTCGGTGAGTTGCGCATCGAGCAGGAAGGGATCTTGCCAACTGAAAGCGACTTTTTTGTTTAGCGTAGGTGTGGTGGTCATTATTATTTTTCTCCTGCGACTTGATCCAATTAACACTCGTTCGAGGGAGCATCGTTAAAAAGTAGAGGGTTTGAATCATAGTGCATGATCAAAAACAGCTCAACATAATAAGAACTATAGTTCACAATAGAGCAAAAACAGCTCTGTGATCAGGTCCCGATGTCGTTTCATCAGCACCTTTCAACACAACCAAATACCACTTTATATTCAATGACTTAAACACATATAACAGCAACAAACCGAAGTCGTACAGACCGTTCCGCCAAGTGGAATGAGCAATTATCAACAACGGTAACAACGTCAAAAACATGTTGACGCTTGCGTTAACATTGGAATAGCATGCACTAAAGTTCATACCGCTTAATACCACTAATAGCCGTATCTGGCTCAGTGACTAATAACCTCAATCCAGTATCAACAAGGGGCATATCAAGATGAGCACAGCCTACCGATGGGTGATGACCGAGGTCGGACAGCCTTTTGAGAAAGTTCACTTTGAACTCGAACCGCCTCCTCCAGGCGAAGTTTGCGTGGAGGTCGCCGGGTGCGGCGTCTGCCATACCGACTTAGGATTTCTTTACGGCGGTGTCAAAACCAATAGCGAGCTGCCATTAGCACTCGGGCATGAGATCAGTGGTCGGGTTATCGCCGCTGGCACCGGCTGCGAAGCCTCACTCGGCAAAGCGGTGATCATCCCTGCCGTGCTGCCCTGCTACGAATGCGACCTATGCAACCGAGGCCTGCACAATATTTGTCGCAGCCAGAAGATGCCCGGTAACGACATTCAAGGCGGCTTCGCCAGCCACATTACCGTACCCGGTCACTGCCTATGCGATGTTGACGAAGCACAGCTAGCCGCTGCCGGACTGGAGTTGGCCGATGTATCGGTCGTTGCCGATGCGGTCACGACCCCGTTCCAAGCCGCCGCCCAGGTCGACATTCAACCGGGCGATCTGGCCATCGTCATTGGTGTTGGTGGGGTCGGTGGTTACGCGGTGCAGATCGCTAACGCGATGGGCGCTACGGTTATCGCCATCGACGTGGACACCGCCAAGCTGGAGAGCTATCGCGATCACGGCGCCGCACTGACCCTCAATGCTACCGAATACGATACCCGCTCGCTGAAAAAAGCGGTGCAGGCGTTCGTGAAAGAAAACAATCTGCGCGCCACCGAGTGGAAGATCTTCGAATGCTCGGGTTCCGCTCCGGGCCAAGCCACCGCGTATAGCCTGTTAACCTTCGGCGCCACCATCGCCGTAGTTGGTTTCACGATGGCCAAGCAGGAGTTCCGCCTGTCTAACCTGATGGCATTCCACGCCAAAGCGCAAGGCAACTGGGGTTGTGCACCGACTTACTACCCCGCCACACTGCAGATGGTACTCGATGGCAAGATCGCCATGAAGCCCTTTACCCAGCAATACCCAATGAACGACATCAACCAAATTTTCGCCGACGCGCACGCTCACAAGCTGACCGCTCGTGCCATTCTTGTACCTTGAGGAAAGAACAATGAAAGCAAGCACCAACGCTATCGTCCAGGAAACCGCACCCAAGCAGCTCAACGATCACAATCTGGTACCCGAGCAGATCGTACCCGGCGTGCTGTTTGAAAAACGCCCGGCCAAACGACGCGATGGCAGCATCGCCGAAGGGGTCTACAACGCCTGGATCACGCTGGATAATCCGAAGCAGTTCAACTCCTACACTACCGATATGACCAAGGGGCTAATTCTAGCCTTCCGCGCCGCATCCAACGCCCGCGACGTCAACGCGGTTGTCTTCACCGCAGTGGGCGACAAAGCCTTCTGTACCGGTGGCAACACCAAAGAGTACGCCGAGTACTACGCCGGCAACCCGCAAGAGTACCGCCAGTACATGCGCCTGTTTAACGACATGGTATCGGCCATTCTTGGTTGTGATAAGCCGGTCATCTGCCGCGTCAACGGTATGCGCATCGGCGGTGGCCAGGAGATCGGCATGGCAGCGGACTTTACCGTGGCTCAGGATCTGGCCAACTTCGGTCAAGCCGGCCCTAAACACGGCTCGGCCGCTATTGGCGGTGCTACCGACTTCCTGCCGGTGATGATCGGCTGCGAGCAGGCGATGGTATCCGGCACCCTGTGCGAGCCGTTCTCGGCGCACAAAGCCAACCGCCTGGGCATCTGCTGCGAAATCGTTCCGGCATTGAAAGTCGACGGCAAGTTTATCCCCAACCCCACGGTCGTGACGGATACTTATCTGGATGAGTTCGGACGCATAGTACACGGCGATTTCAAAACCGGCGACGCACTCAAAGCCGGTAAAGCACTGATCAAGCAGGGTGAGGTCGATCTATCGCTGCTCGATGAGCGTGTCGAAGCATTGGCCAGCAAACTGCTGGAGACCTTCCCCGAGTGTATGACCAAGTCACTGGAAGAGCTGCGCAAGCCCAAGCTTAACGCCTGGAACGCCAACAAAGAGAACAGCCGTGCCTGGTTGGCACTGAATATGATGAACGAAGCCCGCACCGGTTTCCGCGCCTTCAACGAAGGCAACCGTGAAGTCGGCCGCGAGATCGACTTTGTCGCGTTGCGCCAAGCACTAGCCCAAGGCGCGCCTTGGACGCCAGAGCTGATCGAAGACCTGATCCCTAAAGCCTAAAGATCAACACTCCATCCGTCGGCCCTTGCCATAAGGGCCGACATTTAACACACAGGTTTTACCTGTACCTGCGCGATATCCTGATCAATTTTTTGATTCTACCTATGCGGTCTAGCCCATTGGTTAGCCGTCCACTTTTTGGTTTTCTAACTCTCATTTTTTGAGTTAGCTGAACGCTTTTTCTCCGCCGCCTCGGGCGTACGAATAAAAAGACCGCTTTAACTCCTTTTCAATGCAACCAATCATCGATACTGTCGATTTGAACAACCGAATGTCGCCCGCGAGGATGAGACGCACGGAGCACTTCACTCGCGCCTCGTTTTGCATCCCTTACAGAAAGCAGTATATGGCTATAGTTGAATGACAATGGAATCATTTTTCTCCGACTCAACAGCCAATATCGTTCAACAAGTATCGCTTGTATTGGAAATCGGAGGCTTGATGCTGGCATTTATTGAGCTTAGATATCCTCAAACAGCAAGAAGCTGGGAGCGTCGCTTAGAACAAACAGAGCAATTATTTACCTCAATTGGCCGCTCATTTTTAATGGAAGAGATGATTCCAAAAAAAATGGATACTGCTAGCCAGGCACCACCTACGGAAAAACAGATCACTATTTCTCTAAATATCATGAGGGGCTGCATTTTAGCGGACGTTATATTTGTAATAGCTTGGGTACTTGGTGGAATATCCTTTAATACATTCCTCGTCATATTTATTGCCACCAACCTACCTTTTTTTACTGCTCTCCTTATTACTGTTTTTGCATATATCGTCAATTGGCTTAATCGTGTAGGAAATGGTCGTGCACTAGGCACTATTGGAATAATTATGGCGGGAATCGGCTTTGCCGGTGAGATTTATCAAGTCCTTGTATTGTGCTTTTCTACAGGCTGCTATGGCTTATAAATAAACATTCTAAACTAAGAAAAATCAATCCCGCATAACAATGAAAATTCACACGAACGCCTAAAAGAGGAAGGAGGTCTCACACCATTTTTTTGTCACTGATGTTTTACGGTCTATCCTTACAAGTACGCGCTTTAATCACTTCATATAATTATTTATTACGCGGACTTAAACAGATCTTTTATGTTACTCCGCAGCCGATCAAGATTTAGCAAAACCCAAAAACTCAGACCTATCATAAAACCAACAAATGAGAACAGTTGAAAGGTCAGGTAAAAGCTAATAGAGCTACCTCCTCCGGCCATTGGCCAAATTAACAACATCGGTATATCAGCCACAAACACTCCACCCAATGCCAGCGTATAGATATTAACGCGTTTCTTTTTCGACAGAAGCCGATAAAAACGGTAACCGATAAAGAACTCATATAGATACGCGACAGGAAGACTGATTAGGCATATTACAAAAAACAAACCGATAAAGGTCAATACTCCTTCATTCATATTGAACCCAGACATACCCGCAATAAATGCATAGAATGAGAATGCAAACGGCGTTATTAGCGGTGCGAGCATCAAGGCTCTATTTTCGTTTTTCATAACTCACTCGTTATACCTGTCAGTTAACATAAACTGCCATTCAGAAATGTAGATGTCATGGTACCTGAAGGGCTCTGCTAGGGGAAACACAGCCATCACTAGAAAACATCCTCGATATATTAATCATTTGATTAACTCTACTCGACCTCTTGCATGGCATGTAGAACATCAAAACCAGAATACTTAGTTAATAATCCATAGCTCACTGACCTTTCAGCCGCTATTTTACGAGCTCAAAACTGTGGAATATAAAATACCTTCAGAAGTCGATAAGTCTGATACGTTGATGAAGCTGACCGTAGATTTTGGTGATCATATCCGCTCCATCCTTGCGGGTATCAAGCAAGAATACGCCAACCCTGCCGAGATCGAAGCCAAGCAGGCGTTGTTTGTGGTGAACCTACCAGATTGAAAAATGGCCGGAGAGATTTCGCAAGACATGCTTTCGATATTGGTTACGAAGATAAATTGACGCCTTGTTTAGCCATGCCCGAAGTTTTGATGCCAAATGGCTGTCGTGCGGAATAAGTCCGCCCCCCCTAAAACGTTAACCCCCGCTTCACTGGTTAAGCGGCAAACTCCTCGCTGCACTAATCACATACAAGCTCCTGAGACCACCGCAACCACCTGACATCCTTTACCGCTCCGTTCCACTCTGCAGAACCCTTCTTTCACAAAGTCAGTATTCCCTCATAAAACATGTTGACGCTAACGTTAACATTGCCATAAGATGCACTAAAGTTCATATCAAACAGCACAACCGGCACCAAACTGCACATTCTAACAATAACAAAGGACCACAATGATGAGCGACAGTCCGCTAAGAGTCTGGTTAGAGAAGGAGGACCGCTTACTCCGGTTACGCCTGTCTCGACCCAAGGCCAACATTGTCGATGCGGCAATGATCGAAGCTCTGAGCGCAGCACTCGATAAACACTTGGGCTCTGCCAAGCTAACTGCGGTGATCCTCGATGCCGAGGGTTCGCATTTCAGCTTTGGCGCCAGTGTTGCCGAGCATATGCCCGACCAGTGTGAGGCGATGTTAAAAAGCCTCCACGCACTGATCACTCAGATGTTGGATTGCCCGGTACCTATTCTGGTGGCGATTAAAGGTCAGTGCCTAGGCGGTGGTTTGGAAGTCGCTCTGGCTGGCAACCTGTTGTTCGCCCAAGCCAATGCCAATCTGGGTCAACCCGAGATCAAACTGGCGGTGTTTGCCCCCGCTGCTTCCTGCCTACTGCCCGAGCGCATCGGTCAAAGCCAAGCCGAAGACTTACTCTTATCTGGCCGCAGCATCGATGGCAACGAAGCCCTGCGTATCGGCTTGATTAACGAAATCAGCGAGGACCCATCCGCCGCTGCCGAAGCCTATTTTGATGCCCACCTGGCATCCGTCAGTGCCCGCTCATTGCGCTTTGCTGTGCAAGCTGCCAGCGCTGACAGCATTGAACGAATCAAACAAAAACTGGCAACAGTTGAAGCCCTTTACCTCCAGGAACTGATGGCGACCCACGACGCTGTAGAAGGTTTACAGGCATTCGTCGAGAAACGCGCTGCAAATTGGGAGCACCGATAGTTATGAGTACAGTAGAGATTATTAACCGCTGCGAAGAGCTGTATGAAGATACGCACTTTACCGCAGCCCGCGAGTGGAAAGCCGCCGACCCTTCACGCAAGGTAATCGGCTACATGCCGGTCTACGTGCCGCGTGAGATCATGCACGCAGGCAATATGCTGTCTCTGGGCATCCTGGGTGGTGGCGACAAGCTCGAAGTTATCCACGGCGATGCTTACTACCAAAGCTACATCTGCCGTATTCCGCGCTCGACCATCGAGCTAGGCAAGACGGGTCGTCTGGATTTTGTCGATGGCATGCTGTTCCCCAGTATCTGCGACGTTATCCGTAACCTGTCGGGGATGTGGAAACTGATGTTCCCGGATGCCTACGTCCGTTACTTCGATGTACCGCAGAACTACAAAGATGAACTCGGTGGCAACTACTATGTCGCTGAGCTACAGGAACTCCGCGAAGGGCTAGAGAAACTGTCGGGGAACAAGATCACCGACGAGGCGATCCGCAACTCGACCAAGATCTACAACCTCAACCGCGACCTAATCCGCGAGCTGTACGACCTGCGTGCAGAGATGCCCCACAACGTATCCAGCAACGACGTTTACCTACTCAACCGCGCCGGCATGGTGATCCCGGTTGAAGAGCATAACGACATGTTGCGCGAGTATATGGATGGCGCACGTGTTCTCGACAACCCCATCCGCGATAACTGCCGCATCATCATCAACGGCTCTTTCTGCGAACAGCCTCCACTGAACCTGATCCGTTCGATCGAACTGGCCGGTTGCTACATCGTCGATGACGACTACATGCTGGTGAATCGCTGGTTGCTGAAAGAGGTTCCTACCGAAGGTAATCCGCTACAAAACCTGGCACGAGTCCGCCGATTCGGCAGCCAAGTACTGTGACCGTCATGAAGATGTCGGCATGTACCTGCTAGGCACCGTCAAAGAGCGCAAAGCAGAAGGCGTTATCTTCGCCGCGCCAAGCTTCTGTGACCCGGCCCTGTTGGAACGGCCGATGCTGACCGACCGTATGAGGGAGCACGATATCCCGCATATCTCGTTCAAGTACGCCGAGAACTCCGGTCAGATGCAACCGGTCCGTGAGCAAGCCGGTACCTTCGCCGATTCAATCAAGCTTTGGAGCTAGCCATGAGTGCCAAAATTGAAGCCTTAGATGTCCAGAAAGACTCCTCGATGCTGATGCAGAAGGAGATGATCAATTCCAACTATGATGCGCTGACCGATACCGCCAACAACGGCAAGAAAGTTTGCTCGACCTTTGTACCGGGCAACCTCAACGAGTTGATCCAAAGCTTCGGCATGCTCAATAACCTGCCGGAAACCAACGCCATCCAGAACGCTATGCGTCAGGAGAGTGGCGGCATGATCCAGACCGCCGAGCGGATGGGTCACTCCGAGGATGTCTGCACCTACGTTAAGGCCGACATCGGCATGATGAGCAAGGGCAACATCGCCCCCAACGGCAAGCCGATGCCCAACCCTGATCTGCTGCTGCTGTCCTACACCGGTTGCTTCACCTTTATGAAGTGGTTCGAACTACTGCGCCAGGAGTACAAGTGTGAAACCGTGATGCTGCAGGTGCCTTACCAAGGCGACGGCGAGATCACTCAGAACATGCGTGACTTCGTGGTCAAGCAGCTTAAAGAAGAAGTGATCCCAGCGCTTGAGCGGGTCAGCGGTAACAAGTTTGACATCGACAAGCTGCGCGAGAATATGCGCCGTTCCGCCAAAGCCGAAGACGATCTGGTCTGGGTATTGGAAAGTGCCAAGAACAAGCCCAGCCCGATCGATGCTTACTTCGGTGCGATCTACTACCTCGGACCGATCTTCACTGCCTTCCGAGGTACTCAACAAGCGGTCGATTACTACAAAGTGCTGCGTCAGGAAATTGAGCAGCGGATCAAGAACGGTCAGGGCCCGATCACACCTGGTGGATCGATGGGCAAAGAGAAGTATCGCATCGTCATGGAAGGGCCTCCCAACTGGACCAACTTCCGCGAGTTCTGGAAGATGTTCTACGATGAGGGCGCCGTAGTTGTCGCCAGTACCTACACCAAGGTGGGCGGCGTTTATGACCAGGGCTTCCGCCACGATGCCGACAACCCGCTTGAGTCACTGGCCGATTACTGCCTGGGCTGTTACACCAACCGCAACCTGCCCAAGCGCGTCGACATGCTGGAAAACTACGTCAAAGAATACGAGGCCGACGGCCTGCTGATCAACTCGATCAAGAGCTGCAACAGTTTCTCTGCCGGTCAGTTGATGATGATGCAAGAGATCGAAAAGCGTACCGGCGTACCGGGAGCTTTCGTTGAGACCGATCTGGTTGACCCACGCTACTTCTCAGCGGCTAACGTCAAGAACCGTCTGGAGAGTTACTTCCAGATGATCGAGCAACGCCGTCAGGGCCAAAGCAACATGATCGCCAGCGCACGCTAACAGGAGCCCGTTATGAAATGTTTTATTGGAATTGACCTGGGATCGACGACAACCAAAGCGGTTGTTATGGATGATACCGGCACCCCACTGGGGCACGGCATCACCAACTCCCGCTCTAACTATGATACGGCGGCACTGGTTGCCAAGACCGAAGCTCTGATCAGCGCGCGACTGGTATTGCTACGCCAATCGCTAGACAAGGCACCAGGATTGAACCTGAGCACCGATGATGTGCTGTACATGCTGGAACGACATTTCCGTCTAGCCCAGTTCCTGGTCCAGCTGAAGAACCTGCAAACACTGTGTGGCGATAAAGCTGCCGATGGCAACTACAAAGAGGAAAAAGCAACCCTAGCGAGCGCTCTCGAGGGTACCTTTGCAGCACTCAAGATTGAACTGTCGAAACTGTTCGAACCCGGCGCCGAGCGCAAGTCTGACTTCTTCCGCGATCTGGCCGGTACGGTCTATATGGAAGTGGCCGAAGCACAGGCGGACAAGCAGCAAATCAGCTCGGATACGCTGATCAATATCTACGATAAATCGATCATCGAAGTTGAGAACATTCCACCCGAAGTGGACATGAGTGAAACCTTCCTGATCGCACTCGACAGCGCGCTTAATGCCGAAGAGATCAAAACTGAGGACTTCGGCAAGGTTAAGGCAGCACTCACAGAAGTGCTGGCGATCGAGTTGGAAGAGACCTACGTGGTCGGCACCGGCTACGGCCGCGCTCGGCTGCCTTTCCCTAAAGAGCACATCCGCTCCGAGATCCTGTGTCACGGCTTGGGGGCACATCTAATGTATCCCAAGACCCGCACCGTACTCGATATCGGCGGTCAGGATACCAAGGGTATTCAAATCGATGAGAGCGGCATCGTCGTCAACTTCCAGATGAACGACCGCTGCGCTGCCGGTTGTGGCCGCTACCTGGGCTACATTGCCGACGAAATGCAGCTCGGTTTGCACGAGCTTGGACCGCTAGCGATGAAGTCGACCAAGAAGGTATCGATCAACTCGACCTGTACCGTATTCGCCGGTGCCGAGCTGCGTGACCGACTCTCCTTGGGTGAGAAACGCGAAGACATCATCGCCGGTCTGCACCGCGCCATCATTCTGCGCTCGATGTCGATCCTATCTCGCTCCGGCGGTGTCGAGGACGAGCTGACCTTTACCGGCGGCGTGGCCAAGAACGAAGCGGCGGTGAAAGAGCTACGGCTTCTAGTTCAGGAAAACTACGGCGATATTAAGATCAACATCGACCCGGATTCCATTTACACCGGCGCACTGGGGGCAGCTGAATTTGCCCGCCGCGCAGTGGAGGCATAGACCATGATTACTGCAGGTATTGATTTAGGTACAGGTGCTGTTAAAACGGTGCTGTTCAAACACGAAAACGGCAAGGTCGAGTGGCTGGCCAAACGCAACGATCGGATTAGGACCCGTGATCCGCTGGAGCTGTCGGCGTATGCCTACGACCAGCTACTGAAAGATAACGGTCTGACCCGTGACGATGTGACCTACTGCGCCACCACAGGCGACGGCGAGAACATCAGCTTCCGCACCGGTCACTTCTACTCGATGACCACCCACTCGCGCGGCGCCATCTACTTGGACCCCAAAGCGACCGGTGTGTTGGATATGGGCGCGCTGCACGGTCGAGCGATGAAAATCGACCACCAGGGCAAGGTGCTTAACTACCGGATGACCAGCCAGTGTGCATCGGGTTCGGGTCAGTTCCTGGAGAACATCTCGCGTTACCTGGGTATTGCTCAGGATGAGATCGGCACCCTGTCCAAGCAAGCCGACGATCCAGAGATCGTTTCGAGCATCTGCGCGGTACTGGCCGAAACCGACGTGATCAACATGGTATCGCGTGGTATCTCTGCTCCTAACATCCTTAAGGGTATTCACCTGTCGATGGCCGGACGTCTGGCCAAACTGCTACGGGTGATCAAGGCCACCGATGGTGTAGTACTCTGTACCGGCGGTCTGGCGCTCGATACCGGTATGATCGACGGCCTCAACGAGTCGATGCAGAAGCTGAAGCTCAAGGGCGAAGCGCGGAGCCACGAAGATTCCGCCTACGCCGGAGCGATCGGTGCGGCCCTGTGGGGCGCGTTCCGCCACGAAAAACTACAAAAACTCGAAGCGCTGGCTGAAGCGTCTTGATTGGGCGCGGCTTATTTCAAGCCGCTCCCTTGTAATTCAATAAGACAGGAGAAACACCATGGCCCTGATCATCCACGAAGATTGTACTGCCTGTGATGTCTGTGTATTGGAGTGTCCCAACGACGCGATCAGCGAAGGTGACGGTATCCTCTACGTAATCGATGCTGAGAACTGCACCGAGTGTATTGGCGCTCACGACGAGCCGCAATGTCAGCTAGTCTGCCCGGCGGAATGTATTGTCGCTGACCCGAACCACCAGGAAAGCCAAGAACAACTGCAGGCCAAATACGATCGTTTACACGGTTAATAGGTCGCACTGTTAACCTGACGAATAATAGGACAGTTAATGATGACTGATAATCACGTAACAGTTCGGGCGCTGAGCCCGGACGATCTTGAAGCCGTCGTAGCACTGGATAAACAGTTCAGTGGCGTATCGCGGCTAGACTTTTTCAGTAAGCGACTCAAAGCACAGCAGCAAAACCCGAACACCTTTATCTCGCTAAGCGCCGAAGTCGACGGCCAGGTTGCCGGTTTTGTTTCCTGCCATATGCTCGAAGGCGAATTCGGTGCGACCGAGCCCAAAGCGGTACTCGATGCCATCGGTGTTGATCGCGAATTCCAGCGCCGCGGCGTAGGTAATACGCTTTTCACCCAGCTGATCGATGAGGTTCGTCAACTGGGCGGTAGCGAGCTGCAATCGGTGGTCAAATGGGATCAACCCGACCTGTTGCGGTTTTTCTCCGACGCAGGCTTCGAGCTGGCAAACCGACATGTGCTCGAACTCGCCACCGATGCCATGAACGAAAGCGAATTTGACGGAGCAGACCTGTCTCGCGACCGGGTTCCGATGCGCACCCTCGTTAAAGAGGACCTCGCATCGATCGTTCGCATCGACCGCCATATCACCGAACAGGACCGTACGGCCTACTACCAGCGAACCGTCACACAGGCCTTGGAAGAGACAGGCGTACGTGTCTCTCTGGTGGCCGAGAAAGACGATGCAATCAAAGATAAGCTCGCTGATATCCGCGGTTTCATCATGGCCCGGGTCGACAATGGCAGCTTCGGCCAGACAAGTTCGGAAGCGGTTATCGATACCATCGGTGTCGACCCCGCCTCCCGCGATCAGGATATCGGCCAAGCGTTGGTATCGCAGCTAGTGGCCAACCTTAAAGCGCTACATGTCGAATCGATCCGTACCGAAGTGCCCTGGGATAATTTCAATCTCAATGGCTTCTTGCAGCAATGTGGATTCCGACCAGCACAGCGCCTAGCGCTAACCTGCCCTATCCACTGACTGGCTGTTAACCACTAAGCCGTGCGCCCAGTATACGGGCGCCTCCTTCTCACAACCGACAGCGGAAGCCTTATGTCATTTGAACAACTTTACGATCTGGGTGGCAAAGCCGCCGTTGTCACTGGTGGCAGCCGAGGAATCGGCCGTGCCATCGCTCAAGCGCTGCATGCCCGCGGTGCCGAAGTGCACCTGTTTGACGTCAGCGAGCAGAACCCAAACGCGGACGATCCGTTCAGCTATCACCAAGTTGATATCAGCAATTCCGAGGCCGTAAACCGGGCCGTCGCAACACTGCCAGACAACGCCACCATATTGGTTAACAACGCCGGCATCACCCGCGACCGCAGCCTAGCCAAGATGGCCGATGACGAGTGGCAGTCGGTGATCGATATCAACCTTGGCGGTGCCTTCCATATGATCCGCGCCATGGCGCCGATCATGCGTAACGCCGGACACGGACGCATCGTCAACATCACCTCCATCAACGGTATCCGCGGAAAATTTGGCCAGGCGAACTACAGTGCCGCCAAAGCCGGATTGATCGGACTGACCAAAACCACCGCGCGCGAACTCGGTGCCAAAGGGGTGACTGCCAACGCGATCGCACCGGGTATGGTGATGACCGAAATGGCCAAACAGTTACCACCCGAATATATCGACAAAGCCCAGAGCGAAGCACTGATTCCCGAGCTCGCACTGCCCGAAGATATCGCCAATGCGGTGCTGTTTTTGGTTTCGGATGCCGCACGCATGATTACCGGCGAAGTGATCCGGGTCGATGCTGGCCAATACGTTTAACAACGCTAGCGCTGTCAAACACAGCCAGTCATAACAGTTACGCTAAAACAAAAGTTATCGTAAACTCGTGGTTAACGGCGCTATCGGCAGATCTATCATGCTGCGGCAATACGCGCTGGACAACATCCTAATAGTAACGAGTGAAGACCAGCATACTGTGACCGAACTACAACAAGAAACAGAAGTCGAGGCGGATAATTCGGCATCAGAGACAAACGAAACCAGCTACTCGATCACCCAGTTATCGCAAGAGTTCAACATCTCATCGAGAGCGATTCGTTTCTATGAAGACAAGGGCTTATTAAACCCCGACCGAAGCAAGTACCGCCGAGCCTACAGCAAACGTGACCGAGTGCGATTGATGCTGATTCTGCGCGGCAAGCGGGTCGGCTTCTCGCTCGATGAGTCACGCGAACTATTCGATATCTATGACTCGGGCACCGACGAAGCTACCCAGTTGCAGCACTGGTTCAAACTGCTACAGGAACACGAAGACCGATTGGAGCAGAACAAGCGCGATATCGAAGAGCTACTGGGAGAGGTTATAAACGCCAAAGCCCACTGCCAAGCATTGATGAAAACGGCTACTACCTAAGTAACCTCCTGGTTCAGACTTGGGTAACGCATTCAACACCCAAGGAGTCTGCCCGATGAATGGCACCGCCACAGCCCCCCACTCACATACCGCATTGGTTAGTAGCTCCATCACCCTCAAAGTAGAGATGGCCGAGTGCTATGCCGAGCTTGCCGAGCAACTCGAAAACTTCAACAACTCCGACGCTGCCGCTGCCTTTCTCCAGCTTGCCCAACAGCAACAGCAACATGTTCAAGAGCTCGAAAAACTGGCAACAACTCTAGACCTGTCTCAGCCCTCCCCTCTGACCTTTAGCGTCGACCAAGATTCCCCCGCCGACGATATCAACGCCAACTCGCACTATCTGATGACGCCCTACCATGCGGTCGAGCTGGCGCTCAGCGTCGAGCAACACACCTTAAAGACGCTGCATTCGCGATTAGAGATAGAAGAGGATCCGCACTCACCACACCAACAGGAGCACGCACAACACATCCAGGCCCTGCAGCAGTTTCTGAAGAAACTCCCACAGCCAGACAATCACTGGGACGAAGACCTCGACCCACCTAATCTGGACGATTAAAAATCCTCAAACTACCGCCTGATTTTTTTTGGGACGATTACCCGCACCAGATACTGCGCCCTGAGCCATGACTCGTAAGCCTTCCGCAGGGCACAAACATCCTCAACGTTCGGCCACTACAAAAGATTTTCTTCTTTATGGTTCACAATGTTCGCACATGCGGTATGATGACCAAATAACAATAAATACGATCAAAAAAGTCTCGTTTTTTATATAAAACGATCTTTTAGTCGCCTCTGCTCGATTGGATGAAGCATGACCCCATGCTCATCGCCTACCGATTTGCTATCCCAGCAATTTTTCGAACAGCGAAATCTCCAGCAGTGCGCGCCACACAACATCGGTTTCTCACAAACTATTTATTGGACTCTTTTATCATGGCTCATATCACCTATTCAGACGGCGACGTAATCGAATTTAAATCGATTAGCCAGCACCAAATTGACAGTTACTTGCAACAGGGTGCCCAGCAACAGCACGGACAGTTAGTGGATGATATCGCCGCTTTATTGAAGGCAGTGGCGAAAAAGGTTCGCTATGTCATGACCCTTGAGATGCCTGTATTTCTATCCTCTACGCTGCATCCCCCTACGATGGTATCGGTGAGCAAGCGCTAACACCTATTCAACGGGTACGTCACTGGCGAGCTATTTAGACTCCCAATCCGAAAGGCCATACCGAGCTAAAATAGCCGCCAGCTCGCCGCTAGACCTTAACCTGCCCAGACCATCCGAAAGCGTGGCTGCGTAGTCTTCAGACTCTGGCAACACGGCAGAGAAGGCGATAAACAGTCGCTCAGCATGGAGCGATCCTGCCTGGGTGAGTTTGACGCTTGCCGGATTTTTATGCGCCAAATAATCCATCACGGCCCGGTCTTCAAGCAACACATCGATGCGCCCTCGCGACAATGCGTGAAGATTCTGACTGGCGGCGGTTTCACCGGCCAAAGACTGAATTTGGACACCATCTCGATAACGTCGGATGTAACTATCCATCGACCCGTAAGAGATATCCTGCGTCACACCCACTCGTACCTGCCACAGTGAGACTAAACCCGAGTACTGCCATGCGGATGTTGAGGGCACAAAAAAAGCATACCGCGCAATCGCCTGAGCGCGTTGAGGGTACAAAAGGTCCGGTGCATTACGCCGTGAAACACCCACCACGCCATCAAGGCTACCTCGCCGAACGTACCTCAGCGCCCGCCCCCAAGGCAGCAGTTCAAACTGAACTTTGTGCCCCGCCTGATCAAACACTTTCTGTGCTATTTCCAGCATAAAACCTGGATACGGGTCATCCGCTGCACAGACATACGGACAGCGCACGATGCCCCCCAGCTGCAGCGTCTTTGCTTGCAAGCCGTTGGGTATACATAATAATCCGATCAGCAACAGGCGCAGCCACATCGTCCTCACCCTTCAGCTACGTTCAACAGCTGCTCACTGGCTAATAATCGCCAACACTTTTTCAACAAAAGGCTGCCCCCCGGTTTGAGCATAAAACTGCGGCCATACAGTTTTAGCCCGACGCTTCCACTCCTTCTCGTCATCGTCGGGTTGGAGCAACGTCATCCCTTCTGCAACAAGGGATACCAACTGTTGCTGATTGTGCTGTTCAACCCAGTCCCACTGGTATCGTGCAGCTTCGCTGGCCGCACGGTTCAGAACCTGTCGGAGGTCTTGGGGAAGCGACTGGTAGAACGATTCGTTGATCAAGTGTGGCCCTGTCCACAGCAGGTAGTGAAGATCGGTGATGTAGCGCTGCACCGCATAGATCTCACCACTGGCGTGCGGCATGTTGGAATAGACGATATGGGGGTTCTCCTGGCCATCGGCCAGACCACTCTGCAAGGCCTGATAGGTTTCGGTCCAAGCGATCGGTAGCGGCTCAACGCCCCAGGAGCGGAATGTCTCAACCATGATCGGATTCATCGGTGTGCGAATTTTCAGACCGGTCAGGTGTTCGGGCGACTGCACCGCCACCTTGGCATTGGTCAGCACGCGATAACCACCGATCAACCAGCCTAATGCTCGCACGTTTGCTTGAATGACAAGCTGCTCATTGACCTGCTCCATCAGCGGGTCATCAAACAAGCGACGCGCCTGGCTGGCATCATCAAACAGATAGGGAAAAGTCAGAAAACCGACACTCGGTGCAAAGGGGGTCAGATTATTCACCGCAACGGTAGACATCTGGATATCGCCCTCTGCGGTGCCCATCACATTGTCGTGCTCACTGCCGTATCGGCCATCAATAATCGGTTCGACGCGAATGCGTCCGTTGGAGTACTGCTCCACCAACTGTTTAAATTTCTTCAGGTGAGCAACGTAGTGACTGCCTTCGGGGTTAGCAGTAGCAAAGCGCAGTGTATAGGATGGCGCGGCACTCGCAGAGGCCGAGAAAAGAATAATCAGCAAACAACAACGCACACCCAGGAACATTGCATCGCACCTAAAACGAGGATAATAGAGTCTTAAAGAATATGCCTCCGACTGAAGTAGTACTAGCCCCCACATATCCTTGACGCGCAAACCCTAACTAAGATCCCCTCTCCATAAGGAAGAGGGAATCTTTGAGGTGGGGGTTAGGAAAGAATCCAGAGAGAGATTCCCGGTATTAACGCAATGGCGAACCAGGTCAAAACCAGCGCAATCAGATAGGGCACCACATGTTTCACTATTCGCAGATAGGGAATACCTGTCATGCCACTGGCCACGTAAAGATTCAAACCATAGGGCGGTGTAATGAATCCAATGGAAGCGCCAACCAGGAAGATCACAGCAAATTGGATCGGATCAACACCGATCGAGGCCGCTATGGGCGCCAATATGGGTGCCAGTATCACTGTGACCGGCAAGCTCTCCAGTACCGTTCCGGCCATAAAGACTATTGCCATACAAGCAAACAGAATGGGGTAAAAGCCGCCCAGTGAGGTAATCACTCCAGTCAAAAAGGCTTTGGCCCCAAGAAGAGAGAGCACCTGCTGCATCACTACCGAGACCGCGATCAAGGGCGCTAACATGCCGGTAATTTGACCCGAGCGCATCATGATTGTCGGCAAGTCTTTCAAACCGAACTTCCGGGTAATCAACAACCCCGCAAGCAGACAGAAACCCGTGGTCACTCCTGCCGCTTCGGTCGGAGAAAAAGCGCCGGTAGAGAGGCCAAACAACACAATCCCCATCGCCAAAAACCCAAGCCATGCCTTGGAGCCGGTCTTGATGATGCGCTTGGGGCTGAACTTAATCAGATGCCCCCAACCATTACGACGAGACAAAAACCAACAGGTGGCCATCATCGCGACAACCATCAGCGTACCAGGAATCATGCCCGCCAAAAAGAGTTCGCCAATCGGCAGGTTCATCATAAAACCGTAGACGATAAAGATAATACTAGGGGGAATAATGATCCCCACACAGCCACCGGCTGCCACCGTGGCAGCGGCAAACTCTTCGTCGTAGTTACCCTTCTTCATCTCAGGGTGCATGATACTGCCAATGGTTGCGGTGGTCGCTGAATTAGACCCTGAGATAGCCGCGAACATGCCACAGGCACCCAGAGCGGCCATCCCCAATCCTCCCCGCATAAAGCCTAGACAGGCGTATGCAAAGTCAGACAACCGTTTGGCGATACCCGCAGCGTTTATCAGGTCCCCTGTCAGGATAAACAGAGGTAAAGCCAGCAGGCCATAGAAATTGAGACCCTCATAGAGCGTCACGCCAATATTGGCCAAGGTAAAGTCGATCACCAGACTCACACCGATCACCCAAAAGGAGATCACCAAGAAGATGGGCACGCCCAGTATAAATAACCCGGATACACCCAAACTGATCAAACTAATTATTAATCCATCCATCACCGATCTCCTCAATCACCAAAAGTGGCGGCATGCACAGCTAAAGGCCGGCCCGCTTTAAAGTCTTGATAGTCACTCACCTGATTTTGAACCACCCGCACCAACAGCAGCGCCCACGCACACGGCGTGGCGAGATAGAACCACCACTGCATCACATCATCGGTACCCTGGACAATCGAGAAGTTATCGTAAGATATATAGACCTGTTCAATCGAGAAGTAGATCACCACTGCGCCCATGACAAACCAGAGCACGCTATCCAGAATGAGACATCCGAACTGGGCACCATAAGACATCCGTTGTCGCATCTCGGTAAAGCGCAGGTGGGTGCGTTTCTGCACATTGAGGGACGCTCCCATCCAAGCAAGCCATAGAAACAGATAGATCGGTATCGTAGTGCTCCAGGCTGATTGCTCATTAAACACAAAGCGCCGAATAACCTCGATAAATATGATCGCCGTCATCGACCCGTAGGATACTATGATGAAGAACTTCTCAATATGCTGAAAAGCCCAGCAGAAAGCCTTGCCCATTGATTTATGCATCCTCTCGCACCCTCTCTCTGCTTGGTGGAATCCAACCACTGTTTGATGAGACATTGCCCGGTTTTGCACTGCACTCTAATGTCGCCATAACTCAACCACCTGTAACCCTAGACCAGAAAACAACAGCCCATGAAAATGAAGCCGGCTATTCCTGGGAAAGGCCGGCACCTTTAGTTACCGAAAAGGGATTAAGAGTTTTTCCACCAACGACGGGGCTGAACATTCTCAGCCAGAGTATCAAGAGGGATTTCACGTGCGATCTTGTGGATCTCGGTATAGGTATCGATACCACCGGCCCACTTATCTAGGCGCTCACGCCACTTCACCCAAGGCTCTGGATTGAATTCAGGGGCACAAATACGTTCGGCTTTAGCACGCTCGGCATCCGATAGAGGAGCCATGCGCACGTTGTGCTTATCAAAGAGGGTTCCGGCAAGTGAAGGCACGGTGGCACCCACTGTATTAACCAGCGCCGCTTCCTGAGCCGCTTGAATTTTAACCTGAGTCAGGTAGGCAGATTCCATCACTGCTTCCTGCAGTTCAGGGCTGAAGCTATCGAAGACTTTGGCATCCATCATGGTGGCTTCAGTGCCACAGAAGAAGCGCAGATCGACCGATTGAGAAACAACCGGTGACATGTTGGCGTAACCCACCGCTCCGGCCCAAGTCTCAGCACCATCAATCAGACCCGACTTGAGGCCATCCAGGGTTTCAGACCAGGCAATTGGTACCGGGTTAAGCTCCAAGAGCTGCATCGCGATACGACCAAGCTGGGTACCCGTAACACGGTTCTTCGTGCCTTTTAACACATCGATATCGGTGACCAGCGGCTTATCTTCCCAACCCAGCCCCAACTGCAAACCACGCAGCTCACAATGAGAAAACAGGAACTGCAGTCCATGCTTTTTCTTCAGAGGGTCACGCAGCAAGCGCTGGCTATCAGGATGGTAAAGGAAGTGGTACTGAGAAGCCCGAGTTGGGAACATATAGGCGTAATCAAGTACATTCAGATAAGGAGCTGCACCCGCGGAGTTCTGGGTAGAAGCCGTGAACATATCGATAATGCCTTGCTGAGTCTTCTTAACGCAGTTCAGCTGACCACAGATCTGATTGTCGCCGATAAACTCGACACGAATCTCACCATCGGTACGTTCTTCAATGTCATACGCAAAGTCTAAACAACCGGCACGTTCGATCAGCAAATTATTTTCGTTAAAACCCGACGCACCAAACTTAAGGGTGTGCTTGGCAGGCTTACGTGCCCGACGATCGGATTCTGTCTCAGCTGCCAGTGCAAGCTGTGGCAGCGTAACACCAGCTCCCAGAACACTTGCAGCTATCATGGTCGAACTTAAACCGTAATTACCGGCCACACGGAAAAAGTCGCGGCGTGATACGTTGGTTCCAGTCATCTGAGACTTGTCTTTATCAGTCATAAAATCACCTCTGTATTTATTTTTTTAAGCGAGATTAGCATCACTCGGCCTGTTACGCCTCGCAATCCATGTGATCCACTAAACCACAGCAAAAAAAGCGGCACAAGGCTTTTTGATCATTCTGGTCTCATTTTATGAAAAAAACGTTATTTATTCATAAATACTTCCTTTTTTGTGTCAATTATCACTATTCAAAAAATACACAAACATCGATTACGTGTAATTTTGATACTCATGAAATCGTTTTTGACATTTAATAGCAATAATGCCAAGGTGTGTCAGCCCTTTTCATCGAGGGTTACCCTAAAAACAAAAAACCAAACAGCATGAGGTATGCACCATGCCACGTATGACACCCAGCGAAGCGTTCGTTGAAACTATGGTCGCCAACGACG
>JBALWS010000031.1:0-37042 GCA_036960405.1 Halopseudomonas sp.
CTCGTGTCGGTGGTTCGATTCCGCCTCCGGGCACCAACGCTTCAAAAGCCTCGTTATCAAAACGGGGCTTTGTTGTTTCTGGCCCTAGCTCGAATAGCTCCATCGAACGTCATTCGATAATGAAAACCCTCCTTGGTTTTCACCCAGCGGGTAATCGTCGCTACGCTCCGATATGCAAAATTGCTCCTGACAATTTTGTCCGCCTCCGGGCACCATACTTTAAAGGCTTGCGACTAATCGCAGGCCTTTTTTGTTTCTGGGCTTTATTTTGAAGCTCCCTGCGGTTGTGTTTCTTTAAGCTGATCGATATAGGTTTGCATCGATTCTAGATTTAACTTGTCCTCCAAACCTTGCACCTGCAAATTCTGATTTTCAGCTGCTAGTTCAGCGTAGATTTTGTATTGGGTAACGTTCATCCCTAAGGCCAGTACAAACAGCACTACGATGACGAGCAGTGCGTCTAGGTTCAGTTCAAATTTTTTCTTCAATGGTTTATCCCTATAACTTTGCTACGTAAGAGTGACTGCGTATTGGTTAGATCAGTCCCAGCTGCTTGAGTAGTGTCACGCCGATGCTGGTCGTTAGTAGTGATCCGAGGGTGGTCATGACGATAATGTTGGCGGCTAGCGAGGCGTTGCCGTCCATCGTGCGCACCATCACATAGCTGGCGGCGGAGGTTGGGGCGGAGGCCATCAGGAACAAGACGCCGAGTTCCAGCCCGCGGAGTCCAAGCAGCATGCCTCCCAGAGTGATCAACAAAGGGACTATGAGTAGTTTGAAGGTAGTGGCGAGAATTGCGTTGAATCGGTTATGGCGCAATGCGCCGAAATTGAGGCTGGCTCCGGTACACAGCAGGGCTAGTGGTAGAGTCATATGGGCAAAGTATTCGCCGGTGCGGATGATGATATGTGGTAGCTCGATCCCTGCCCAAGCGACCGGCAGGGCGAACAGAATACCGAGAATCAGCGGGTTCTTGCCGATTCCTAGCAAGGTTGCACTAATACCAGCGGCACGGTTAAGCGAGCGGTTCAGGGTGATAACCGATAACACGTTGAACAGAATCGTCACCATTGCCAGATACAGCGATGCGGCGATCAGGCCCGCATCGCCATAAGCGTTGATGCAGTATGCCAAGCCGACGATTCCCATGTTGGAGCGAAAGCCACCTTGTACCACTACGCCGCGTTCGGAGGCGGGGTGTACCACCCGAGCTGATATCGCTTCCAATAGCAAGTAGGCGATCAGGGTGCCGATTAACCCTACCCCGATCAGTTTGAAGTTGGCGGCCTGCTCGATGCTGGTTTGACTGATGTTGATGAACAGCAGTGATGGCAAAGTGATGTTGAAGACCAGTCGCGAGCCGATGTCGATAAAGTTATCGTTGATCACGCCGCGGCGGCTTAAGTAAGCGCCGAGCGCCAGCACCACAAAGATCGGTCCGGTTATCGAGAAGGAGAAGGCCAGCGTATCGATAAAGCTGTTCATGCAGGGAGTTCCAGCGTGAAGGGGTTACAAGAGACGAGTGATTGGCGTGGCGTCGAAGATTGCACTCTTAAGCCATGCGCTGCATTTTACTCGGGATAGCGAACCGACATCACTCCAATACCGCGACCGACTTGACCTGTACCCAGACCATCTTGCCTGGTTCCAGAGCTAGCGCATCAACCGAACGAGCGGTTAGCCGTGCCAGTAGTGGCGTACTCTCGATCTCGACCCGCACCAGCACCGCGGCTGGATGATCGGTAGCGGCGATCTCGGTGACGCGGGCGGGCAGCAGATTAAGCGTGCTCTGATCTTCATGGCGGGCTTTGGCCAGACTGATATCGCGAGCCAGTACCCGCAGCCGCACCGATTGACCCAGCGGTAGACCGTTGTCTTTGACCCACAGGCTACCGCCGGCAAACTCGGCTCGCGCCAAGTGCCAGGTCGGATCGCGTTCGGCGATGGTGGCTTCAAGCACCACGCCGGCGTCTTCATCTTGGCGGATCGGTAGGTCGAGCCGGGCCAAGGTTTCGGTCAGGGGACCGCAGGCCAGCGCGCGGCCTTTCTCCAGCACCACCAGGTGGTCGGCCAAGCGGGCGACCTCATCGGGCGCATGGGTGACGTAGAGCACCGGAATCGACAGGCTGCTATGCAGTTGCTCAAGGTAGGGCAGAATATCTTTTTTGCTCTGATGGTCCAGTGCCGATAGTGGCTCGTCCATCAGCAATAATTCGGGACTGGTCAGCAGTGCGCGGGCGATCGCAACGCGTTGGCGCTCGCCCCCCGAGAGTTTGTCGGGCATACGTTTGAGTAGTTCGGCCAGCCCCAGCCACTCGACCGCTTGCTCGAAGCTGATGCGGCGCTGATTGGCAGGAACGCGACGGTAGCCGTACTCCAGATTGCGTTTTACCGACAGATGCGGGAACAGGCTGGCTTCCTGGAATACATACGCCAGTGGCCGCTGGTGCACCGGGCGGAACGTGTCGGCACTCTGCCAGGTATCGCCGTTGACGCTGAGCTCGCCGTCGGCCCGTTGTAGGCCGGCGATGCAGCGCAGCAGCACGGTTTTACCCGAACCCGAATGACCGAAGAGTGCGGTGACGCCCTGGCTGGGCAGTTGCAGGTCTACATCGAGCGAGAAATCATCAAAGCGGGTCGCGAAGCGGACGTCGATAGTCTCAACCGATTCACCGGCGTGCTGCTCTACGCTCATGCCTGCGCCTCCCGGTTGAGACGGCCATTAACCAGATACAGCGTCAGCACGACGGCGAAAGCGAACAGCAGCATGCCGCCAGAAAGCAGATGTGCTTGGTCGTACTGGAGTGTTTCGACATGATCGTAGAGCGCGACCGATAGCACTTTGGTTTCGCCGGGGATATTGCCGCCGATCATCAGCACCACGCCGAATTCGCCGACGGTATGGGCAAAACCCAGCACCGATGCAGTCAGAAACCCGGGCCGTGCCAACGGTATCGCGATGCTAAAAAAACGATCCAGCGGCGAGGCGCGCAATGTGGCCGCCACCTCCATCATCCGCTCCCCCATCGCTTCGAAAGCGTTGTGTAGCGGCTGCACCACGAACGGTAGCGAATAGATCACCGACGCTACCACCAGGCCTTCAAATGTAAACGGCAAGGTGCCAAGGCCAAGGCTTTCGGTCAGTTGACCGACCGGGCCGTTGGGACCGAGCAGGATCAACAGATAAAACCCCAGCACCGTCGGAGGCAGGATCAAAGGCAGGGCGACGATGGCTGCCAACGGTTGCTTCAGCCAGTGCTGGGTGCGCGCCAGCCACCAGGCGATAGGGGTGCCGATGACGAGTAAAATCAGCGTGGTGACGCTGGCCAATTTGATTGTCAGCCACACCGGGTCCCAGTCAAAGCCCATTATCGATTCCGTTGTGTGAGATGCGAGGGTGCGGCACGTTATTGGGTTCCAGAGTGATCATTTTCGGCCGGGAGATTGTAACCGTATTGGTTGATAATACGGCGTGCTTCGGGACCTTTCAAAAATTTCAAAAACTCAACGGCAACAGGATTGTGCTGGCCTTTGTTGAGCAGCACCGCCTGCTGATCAATGGCTGGATAGTAATCTTCAGGAACGATCCACTGGCTACCAGGATCGCCCTTCCAGTGGTTGAGTTGTGACTGGGCCACCAAGCCTACTTGAGCGTTACCGGTGGCCGTAAATTGAAAGGCTTGGGCGATCGACTCCCCTCTGACCAGCTTGCTGTGCAGAGATTGTTCGATACCGAGCTGGATCAGCAGTTGCTGCGCGGCAAGTCCGTAGGGTGCAGTGCTGGGGTTGGCGATGGCGATGCGTTTGAACTGGCCCTGGCGTAGATAGTCTTCACCGTTGCTGAATCGGTCAGCCTGGGCACTCCAAAGTACCAGTTTGCCGTGGGCGTAACTAAAACGGCTACCGGGGATGGCGAGTTGATCGGCGATCGCTTTTTGAGGGTGAGCGCTATCGGCGGCCAGAAACACCTCGAACGGCGCGCCATGCTTGATCTGCGAGAACAGTTTGCCGGTCGAGCCGTAGCTGATTTTGACTTGGTGGCCGCTGTTGCTTTCAAAGCGCTCGACGATTTTTTTCGAGGCGCCGGTGAAATTGGCCGCAACAGCCGCAATCAGCTGCCCTGCCGTAACGGGTTGGCACAGCAGTAGCAGTGCGGTGGTGAGAGCCAGGTTTTTCAAAGATGTTAGTCGAGTTGCCTGACGGTGGCTGAGCATCACTATGTTCTACTTAGGGTTGAGTTCGATTCCCCGAGCTTACCATCATGTTTAGTTGATGCCATAAGGGTTCTTCCCATCGTTAGCTTGACTCAGTAGGCTAACGATTCGGGTCTGCGGGTGTTCGCTAGACCATAGTGCGAGACACTCTTTATGCGGGGACAGCGGCGTTCGGCCTCGGGAAAAAATTATCAGGGTAGTCTTGGCAGACACGAAGCCTGGCAGGTGATCCGCCAGATCTGGCCGTATCTGTGGGATTTTCGTGGTCGAATGGCGGTGGCTTTTGTGTTGCTGGTACTTGCCAAGCTGGCGATGGTGACGATGCCCTGGGTGCTAAAAGAGATCGTCGATAGCCTCGATACGGCCCAACAAACACTGTTAGTCGTGCCGGTGGCGATGTTGCTGTTTTATGGCTTGCTGCGTTTTTTATCGTCGTTTCTTAATGATGCTCGCGATACCGTCTTCACCCGGGTGACCGAACGCGCGATGCGGCGGATGGTGTTGAGGGTGTTTCGTCACCTGCACAGTCTGGATCTGGATTTTCACCTGTCGCGCCAGACGGGTGGGATATCTAGGGACATTGATCGTGGTGGCAACGGTTTTGGCTTCCTGATGCGGATGCTGGTGTTCAATATCGTCCCCACCTTGATCGAGATTGGCATGGTAGCGGCCATCTTGCTGTTCAACTTCAGCCCCTGGTACGCGGTGATTATTCTTTCTTCGGTGGCGGTATATATCAGCTTTACGGTGTGGGCGACAGAGTGGCGAACCCGCTTTGTGCGAGAGATGAACGAGCTGGACAACCGTACCAATACCCGCGCCATCGATAGCCTGTTGAACTACGAAACGGTTAAGTATTTTAACAATGAGGAGTACGAGGCCACTTTCTACGACGATAACCTGGCGGAATGGGAAACGGCTCGGCTTAAGACTCGCTATACGTTGATGTTGCTGAATGCCGGGCAGATGCTGATCGTCACCGCCGGGATGGTAGCGATGTTGTGGTTGGCCGCCGACGAGGTGGTGGCGGGGACCATCACGCTGGGTTCGTTGGTGATGATCAACGCCTATATCCTGCAGCTATTTATGCCGCTCAACTTCCTCGGCACCGTTTACCGTGAAGTACGCCGAGCCTTGACCGACATTGAAAATATGATGTCGCTGTTACGACGCGAGCCTTCGGTGAAAGACCGTGCCGATGCGACCGCGTTACAGGTGCCGCAGGGGCGTATCGAGTTTCGCGATCTGCATTTTCATTATCATCCCGAGCGGGAGATTCTGAAGGGAGTCAGCTTTACTATCGAGCCGGGTCAGAAGGTGGCGATTGTCGGCTCCAGCGGAGCCGGTAAGTCGACCCTGGCGCGGCTGTTGTTCCGCTTTTACGATGCCACCAGCGGCGATATCCTGGTAGACGGGCAGTCGATACAGCAGGTGACTCAGCTAAGTCTACGCCAGGCGATCGGCGTGGTGCCGCAGGATACGGTGTTGTTCAACGACACCCTGCTCAGTAACGTGGCTTACGGGCGCTCGGGTGCCGATCCGGCAGAGGTGAAACAGGCTATCGATCTGGCCCATCTCAACCACTTTGTCGAGGCGCTACCCGATGGTGATCAGACGCTGGTTGGCGAGCGCGGATTGAAGGTCTCGGGTGGCGAGAAGCAGCGCATCGCTATCGCCCGGGTGATCCTCAAGAATCCGCCGATTTTGCTGTTCGATGAAGCCACTTCGGCGCTGGATTCGGCCTCGGAGCGGGCCATTCTTGAAGCGATGCAGGAGTTGGCGGCCAATCGCACCACGCTGGTGATCGCCCACCGCCTTTCTACCATCGTCGATTCCGACCGGATTTTGGTGCTGGATCAGGGGGCGATCGCCGAAAGCGGTAGCCACGATGAGCTGCTGCGACTTGGCGGTCTGTATGCCAACTTGTGGCAGTTACAGCAGCGCAAAGAAGATGAAACCTAGGGTTTGGTAATATAGTGCCTAGGCCCTCATCGGTTGAGGGCCTAGGCTGATGATGGCTAGAAACGTACGAAGTCGCCGCTGGCCGCGGCATGTTGAGTTGGCGCGGCGCTTGAGTTGAGATTCGCTGCTGACGAGTGGAGTGGAGTGGAACGCGGCGTGACCGGGGCGGCTTGGCGTCCTAGTTGGAAAAACTGCATTAACTGTTGTAACTGTTCGGCTTGGCTGCTCATCTCCTCGGCAGTCGCTGCCAGCTCTTCGGAAGCCGAAGCATTTTGCTGGGTGGTTTGATCCATGGCCGCCATCGCAGAATTGATCTGACCAACACCGCTTGCTTGTTCTGTCGAAGCCGCAGAGATCTCCTGTATTAGATCGGCAGTTTGAATAATTCCCGGTACGATCTCATCTAGCAGCATGCCCGCCTGTTTAGCAATCTCTACACTGGTAGACGCTTGCTGGCTGATCTCTTGCGAGGCGACCTGACTGCGCTCGGCGAGTTTGCGCACTTCGTCGGCGACGACAGCAAAGCCTTTGCCATGTTCGCCCGCACGAGCGGCTTCGATCGCGGCATTGAGCGCTAACAGGTTGGTTTGATAGGCGATGTCTTCGATGATCGAAATTTTAGCGGCGATGTCAGACATGGCGGTAACCGTGCCGGCTACGGCTGTACCACCATCCTTACCCTGTCGAGACGCTTGGGTGGCGATGCCGTCGGTGACTTTGGCGTTCTCGGCGTTCTGGTTGATCGACGCCGATATCTGCTCCAACGAGGCGCTGGTTTCTTCAACGCTGGCGGCCTGTTCGCTGGATGATTGGCTCAACGATTGCGACGTCACGCTGACCTCCTTTGACGCGCTGGCCAGTGAGTCGGCACCCGAGCGCACCTGAATCACGATTGCCGATAACTGCTGACTCATATGCGACATCGCGGTTAGTAGTTCACCAACTTCGTCGTGCTGTTGAGTCTCAATCGTGGCCGTGAGGTCGCCTTCACCGAGTTTTTTCAGTTGAGCAATCGCGTTGCGCAACGGGGTTACGATCTGGCGGGCGGTGGAAAATGAGAACGCCAAAATCAACACCAGCACCGCCGCCATCGCTAGCAGCACCTTGGCAATGACTTCGGTCAGCCCCATTTCGGCTTCTACGTCGCTCAGGTACAGGCCGCTTGCCACCATCCAGCCCCAAGGGCGGTAGTATTTGACGTAGGATATCTTGGGCTCGTTGATGCCGTTGCGTTCCCAGACGTAGTCGACAAAGCCTTCGCCCTCCGCTTTGGCGAGCGTTACCATCTCAGTAAAGAAGAACTTGCCGTTGGTGTCTTTGAGTCGGGAGAGGTTTTTGCCATTGAGCGCGGGCTTAAGCGGATGGCTGACCATGATCTCTTGGTCATCATGGATCCAAAAATACTCGTTGCCTTTATAGCGCAGTGCGTTGATCTTGCTGATCACAGCTTGCTTTGCTTCGTCCTCGTTGGCGTCGCCCGAGGCAACTCGCGAGGCTTGGTATTCGATCTCCTGATACACGACGGAAACAAGCGAGGTGAGCTCTGTGCGTTTTTGCTCCCATATTTTGGATTCAAACAACGGCACGAAATAGAGCAGTATCCCGGCGCCCATGATCGTTACTGTGACTAGGGATATGCTTATGATCTTATTAAAGATTTTCCAATCTCTAAACTTCTTTAACACCATGTTTTCTTTTCCTTGTGTTAGTGAGAGCTGCGCACAGCTTGGCGCTATGAAACGGATTCCATTCAACTATCAGATCGATCTGAATTGATACGCCGATAAGGCCTTTAGTGGCTATTAGCGAACGTACAGGGCAGCGCAGACACGCTGCGAAGAAGAGTTGTTGTTATGAAGGGGATCAGAACAAAAAAGTGATAATTTATCAATTGATGCAGATCATGCTGCTTGCCGGTTTAGGCGGCGGGCTGCGGTCGTGGCGATATTTTGAACTGTTTGAGGTCTAAGTCGCTGTGCCATAAGGGTAGTCTTGGCCCCGGGCCTGCAATGGTTATCATCGGTGGTTGATGGTCGGCCAAGCTGTTGATCTTCGCCCAGAGGGTGGTATCGCCCCAATACTGGGGATGGGAATCGGCCGTAGCGACCGCGCGGAAAATATCGCCGGGCTGCTGATGACCGTGATTGATGGCATCGAGAGCCAGCTGCTGCAATCGGCCCAAGCCTGTATCCGGAGACGGCTGTTCCTGCAGCCAGCGGCTGACGGCAGCAGGTACCCAAGGAATAGGTGGATGATCCAGAGCTGACAGTTCAAGCAACGCAGTTTGATCTTGCAGCGCAAAGGCACGGTCGACAACTTGAGCAAACTGGTATTGCTTGGGCGTCAACGGTTGGCACTGGGGGTAGTGCGAGACCAGTTGTTCGGGTGTCAGTTGGCCCAAACCATCGAATGGCGTAATGCCTGGGAAGGCATCGATACACAGCAGCTCAACCTGTGGTACTTCAAGGTGTTGCAAGCAGGTTAGCAGGTGCGCCAGCATCGATTGGTCAAACAAGCAGGCATCAAACCAGAGCAGTACCTGTTGATACTCGGTGGCGGTACGAAGTCTGTGGTACTGCCGGTTCAGGTCGTCGAGAATAGTTTGTTGGCTGAGACCGCCGCCGGTGGCCTGCTGCAGAAACTGCGCGCGATCCTCAAGGGTCTTATCGCTCGGCCAGCCGGGGTTGCGCGGGCCCTCGTATAGGATGTCGCGCCAAGCGAGTACCGTGCCTGGCAGACCCGACTTGATCAGGCAATCGCCAGCGCAGTCTCCGTTGGTGATATGCAGGGTGGTGTTGGCCGGGTTGTCTGGCATGTTGCTTAGTCTCGTTTACGCAGTTCGGTCACCACCTCGCCGCCAATGCCCCAGTTATCGGTGTCGACTTCGTCTATCACCACAACCGTGGTGGCGGGATTTTTGCCCAGCGTATCACGTAGCAGTTCGGTGACACCGCTAATTAGAGTGGCTTTCTGCTCTGGGGTCGCCCCTTCACGGGTGATCTTGATATTAACGTATGGCATAACTTTTCCTCAGCTGTCTTAGTTGGCAGGTTCTAATGCTTTGGCTTCGCTGCGCTCGAGCGCCTTGAGCATCAGTATTAGTACGCAGCCGATCGTCATAACGGCTGCCGCAAGGTAGAGGCCATCGTTGTAATTGCCGCTATGTTCAGCCAATAAGCCGGTGATAGCTGGCGCGATAATCTGGGCCACGCCGTAGGATAGTGTCATCTTACCCATCATCTTGGCTGGGCGGGTGGGGTAGTATCGCCCGGCCATCGACAGTACCAAGCTGACAATGCCGACAAAGGTACCGCCGAACAGGATCGCCCCGATCATCGAAAAGGCTAAGTTAGGCTCGATCACTGGCAGCAAAATACCGCCGATCTGTAATAGGCTGGCAGCGAGCAGGGCGTTCAGATTGCCGATTTTTCGTGCCACCAGGTCCCACAGGATGGCGGCCGGTGCTGCAGCCAAACCCATGACCATAAAGGTCCAGGCACCTTTACCCTCAAGCCCGGGAAGCTGATCGACGATGGCGACGATGAAGGTCGCGCTGATCACATAGCCGACTCCGGCGCAGAAATAGGCGATCATAAACAAACGCATGAAAGCGCGGCTGGGAGGGGCATCGACCATCTCGCTACCGCTGTTGGTGGTGGTGCTACGGTCTGGGGGGGGCAACCACGCCCAAGCCGGGATCAAAATAAAGCAACCGATAAGGGTCAGCAGATACCATTGTTGGCTCCAGTCGAAGTGACGGCTCATCAGTTCGACCGCGATAGCGCATAGTGCTATACCCAAGCCCGCACCGCTGAAGTGGATTCCCAGTTCGCTGCGATGGTTATGGCGGATCAACCAGTTCAGGATCAGTCCGGAGCCTAGCAACATGCCCGCCGCGCTGCTGAGTCCGGCGAAAAAGCGTAGTGCGGACCAAAGCCAGATGTTGTCGGTCAGTCCCATCCCTGCGGTGGTAACCAGCGCGACCACCAAGCCAAGCCGGTAGAGTCGATCTTTGACGATCAGATCGCTGATCAGAGCCGCAATCAGTGCGCCGCACAGATAACCCAGATAGTTTATCGCGGCCAACCAGCCTCCCTCGGAAACACCGAGTCCGGCTTGTTGTTGCATCAGCGGCAGCATTGGCGTGTAGGCAAAGCGGGCAATACCGAGCATCAGTATCAGGCTCAGTACGCCTGCGCTCAGTACTTTCAGACGTTGGATCTGGTCGTTCATACGCTCTCCCTTGAATCGCTATGACAGAAGGTAAATACTATGACGTATCTATTCAATAGAATATTCAAGAACAAACCGTTCTGTTATGGAGATGTGTCATGGAGTTGTTGTCGCTGCGTACCTTTCAGGCGGTTGCCGAAGAGGGGGGCGTGTTGTCCGCCTCGCGTAAGCTCAATACCGTACAGTCAAATGTCACTACCCGGATAAAACGATTGGAGGAGGAGCTGGGTACCGAGCTGTTCTACCGTAAAGGACGAGGGCTCGAATTGGCTCCGTCTGGACGGGTGCTGCTGGATTATGCTCGTCAATTGCTGCAGCTTGAATCCAGAGCCGGTGCGGCGGTACGCCAAGTCGGTGAACAGACCGGTGAGCTGCGAATTGGCACCATGGAGACCTTCGCCGCACTGCGCTTACCATCGGCGCTGAAAGCGGTACGGCAGGCACATGCTGGGCTGGAGCTACGAGTGGAGACCAACACCTCTTCGGTGCTGATCGAGCGGGTGCTGGATCATAAGCTCGATTGTGGCTTTGTCGGGGGGAGGGTTGATCATCCAGACCTTGAGGTGTCTGAGGTGGTTCAGGAGGAGCTGGTATTGGTGCGTTCGGCGCAGCAGGCCGATGGCCAGTCGGCATTGATTCTGTTTCGCGAGGGCTGCGCCTACCGTGCCTGTGCGCTGGCTTGGCAGCGTGAATGCGGTCATCAAGTGAATGAAGTGATGGAGTTAGGCACCCTCGATGGCATATTGGGGTGCGTTGCCGTGGGCCTCGGTTGCACGCTGATGCCACGACGGGTGGTTGAATATAGTCGTTTTCGGCAAGAGTTGAGTGTTGAAGCCTTGCCCGCTCATCTGGCGATGATCCCGACGATGATGATACGGCATCGTAATGCGGTGCCCCTCAAGGCGGTAACAACCTTAGTTGAGGCGTTGGCGTTAGAGCTGCTTTAACGGCAGGAGTATTGTGGCGTCGGTCGATGATGACCGCCATCGAGAGTTCGATGGCGGTATGGCTGAAACCGAATCAGTGGGTTTCGGTCGATTCGGGTTGAGCAGCGGCTTGCGCTTTCTTTTGCATCTGTTCAGCGAACAGCGCTTCAAAATTCACCGGAGCCAGCATCAGTGCAGGGAAACTGCCCTTGTTGGCCAGGCTGTCGACCGCTTCACGGGCGTAAGGGAACAGGATGGTTGGGCAAAATGCACCGAGAGTGTGCTGCATCTGTGCTTCTTCCAGACCGCTGATACCAAACAAGCCGGCCTGCTGAACTTCGATCAAGAAAGCGTTTTCGCCTTCGTTCTTGGCGGTCACTGTCACGGTTAACACCACTTCGAACAGGCCTTCGTTGACGGGCCGTGTACGGGTGTTGAGCTCAAGGTTAACTTCAGGCTTCCACTGCTTACTAAACGCTTCTGGAGCACCGGGTGCTTCGAACGAGGCGTCTTTCAAGTAGATGCGCTGAACAGTGAATTGAGGCTGTGGAGCTTGTTGGGCTTGGCCGTTGTCTTGGGTGTTGCCGTTCTCTTCAGACATGTGGGTTCCTTATTGTTTGGTCTGTTCGGTGATTACGTATTAGCGGTTGAGTAGCGGATCAAGCCGGTTTTGCCGCTCGAGTGCATACAGCTCATCGCAACCGCCAATGTGGATTTGATCGATAAAAATCTGCGGCACGGTATGACTACCACCGCTGAGTTCCATCATCTTGCGCCGCAGCGTCGGTTCGATATCGACTCTGATCTCTTCGTAGGCGGCTTGTTTTTTTTCCAACAGTGCCTTGGCGCGGATGCAGAAAGGGCAGTACGCGGTGCTGTAGATAACGATGTTGGCCATGGTTAACCTTTAACAACGGGTAGGTGCTGACCTTTCCATTCGGTAATACCGCCTTTCAGGCGCACTACGTTGTCAAAGTTGGCTTCGTTGAGTTTCTTGACCGCTCCCGATGCGGTTTGGCCAAGGTTGCAGACGATGATGATCGGCTTGCTGCGGTGTTTCTCTAGCTCACCGATGCGACGATCCATATCAGGATAGGGGATGTTGATCGCGTTGGTAATGTGACCGGTTTTGTACTCTTTCTTTAAACGGATGTCGACCACCGCTGCGCTGTCTTTGTTGATCAGCTGTACCGCTTCGTGGGTTGAGATCGCCGCGCCGCCTTTGCGTGATTCGGTAAACAGAAGTAGTGCCAAGGTTGCGACCAGCGCTGCGACAAGTTCCCAGTGGTTGGTGGCGAATTCGATCAATTGCTCCATTACAGGCTTTCCAAACGTCGTTAGTGGTGATGGCCCACAATCTGGGCGCATAAATGAAGCGCAAGTATACCTGTAAGCGTATCGCTAGACCATGCGTTGCAGGGTAGATCACCAGGCTGATTTGATCATTTTTAATAGATAAATTGATCTATCTTAATCTTTTAAAGAAGACGCTATAGCTTTTTTTGAATTATCAAAATGGCTTTTACTAAATATCAAAATCTATTTGTGATAATTCATATTGTGGATTATTATTATCCATATCAAAAATTAAACTATCCAATATAAGAATTAGATATGCAGGAACGTGAACTGAAACTGCTTTTTAATGCCGGATGCTTTGAGCTTTGCCGTGCAACACCGATCTCAATGGCAAAGGGTTGGACCCTCAAGTTTGGTAATAAAAATGGCAGTGAGGAGCTGTTAACGTTGCAGCGTGGACTACGCGAGCGTGAATTCAAGAGTTTGGATGGCGCGGTATCGGTGGCAAGAAAAATCGGTTTTGACTGGGTTCGGGTCGAGATCGGTGAGATTCAGTGGGATGAACAGGTTGAATAACCGATGAGCAGCTTGCTAAGGCGTTCGCTGCAAGCGTGGTTGTGTTTGCTATGGCTGTGGGCTTTGCCTGTTCAGGCTGATAGCCGCTTATCGGAACTGGTTACACAGCTCAAGCAGGGGCAGGTATCGGATGCCGCGCTGTATGGGAAGGGGATGCAGAGCGCCGATGGTCTGTTCCTGCTTGGCTGGCTTTATCAACAAGGGCGCTATGGCGTGGCAAAAGACCCGCAGCGCGGCCGGGAGCTGATCCAGCAGGCGGCCGAAAAAGGTCAATACGACGCCATGCACTATTGCTGGAGTCACTGTCTGGAATTAACACCGCAGGTGCTGGAGCAGTTGCGCCAAGGGGTAGAGCGCAATCAGCTCCAGGCGGTTTATCTGCAATCGCAATTGCTCGGTAACGACGGGCTGCAGAGCGCCGATCAGTTGCTGCTTAAAGCGGCACGGCAGGGGCACCGTGAGGCGATCGGGCGACTTTATGCCAATCATTTTGTCGACTGGGCCAAGCAAAAGCGCACCCTGGCTGAGGCGGAAGCCAAGTTGCAGCGTTGTGTTGATGAGGGGGTGACGGCCTGTTACTACCTGTTGGGCGCCTTGTATGAACGTCATAATAATCATCAACAAGCGCTGTTCTATTATCAGCTGTTGGAGTTGGTCGACCCACCGTTGTTCCAAAGTTACGTCGAGGCTGACCATATCGCCGAGCTGCTCGAGTATCGACCCTTGCCAACATTGAGTGTGATGCGGTCGCGAGTAGCCAGTTATCTGTCGCAACGCAGCGCCAGCGGCAACGATCTGATCGACAGGTTTCAGCAATGCGGAGCCGATTACCCCTGTATCAGGCGGCTGTCGGTGGCCGACCAACAGTGTTTGTTAAGTTATTTCGAAGCGAGTCATCTGCGCGACCTGCGTGATAGCGATGGTTACCGAAGCTGCCAGGCGCTAAGCGCTGCACTCTAATACCTCTACTTGCTTTGCTGCGCGGTCGTGCGGGGTCCGGTCTAGCGATTGTGTCGATGGCAGAGTAAAATTGTCGCCTACTTTTTAACCGTCTCAGGAAGTATCCGTCTCATGTCTCAACCTAAATCCCCTACGGCACTGATCATCCTAGATGGTTGGGGTGTTAGCGATAGTGCTCAGGATAATGCCATCCACGCGGCCAATACGCCGGTCTGGGATCGTATCTGGAAAGACAACCCTCGATCGATGGTCGCTACCTCGGGGCTGGCGGTAGGTTTGCCCGAGGGGCAGATGGGCAACTCCGAAGTCGGCCACATGAATATCGGTGCCGGGCGTACGGTTTACCAGAACTTCACCCGTATCACCAAAGCGGTCGAAGATGGCAGCTTGTTCGACAATTCGGTTCTGATCCGAGCGATGGATGCGGCGATCTCAGCGGGTCGGGCTGTTCACTTGCTGGGGCTACTGTCTCCAGGGGGCGTCCATAGTCATGAGCAGCATATCCAGGCGCTGTGCGAGATGGCGGTGCAGCGTGGCGCTAAGCAGGTTTTTGTTCATGCCTTCCTTGATGGCCGCGATATGCCTCCGCGCAGCGCGATGCCGTCGATCGAGGCGCTGGAAGCCAAGCTAGCTGAGCTGGGCGTTGGCGCGATCGCGTCGCTAACCGGTCGTTACTATGCGATGGATCGCGATAATCGCTGGGAGCGCGTGCAGCAGGCTTACGATGCGATGGCGTTGGGGCAGGGTGTGTTTGCCCAGACATCGGCCGTTCAGGCGCTGACCGATGCGTATGCGCGCGATGAGAACGACGAATTTGTTCAGGCGACGGTGATGGTCGATGGAGCCGGCCAGCCAGTTGGCACCATCAGCGACGGTGACGCGGTGATCTGTGCCAACTTCCGCCCCGACCGTGCCCGGGAGATCACTCGCGCCTTTGTCGATAGCGATTTCACTGGCTTTGAGCGGGGTGCGGTGCCGCAGCTAGCCGATTACGTGATGTTGACCGAATACGCCTCGACCATCGATGCCGCTTGTGCTTTCCCACCCAATTCGATCAGCAATGGCTTGGGCGAGTATATGGCCAGCCTGGGTAAGACCCAGCTGCGGATCGCCGAAACCGAAAAATACGCCCATGTCACCTTCTTCTTTAACGGCGGCCAAGAGCAGCCTTACGTCGGTGAAGAGCGAATTTTGGTGCCCTCTCCAGATGTGGCCACCTACGACCTGCAACCCGAGATGAGCGCCCCGGAAGTGGCGGATAAGCTGGCTGAGGCGATCGCATCGCAGCGTTTCGATCTGTTGGTCTGCAATTTTGCCAATCCCGATATGGTCGGTCATACCGGCAACTTTGATGCGGCGGTTAAAGCGGTTGAGGCGGTTGATAAATATTTGGGGCAGGTGCTGGATGCGCTGACGCAAGTCGGCGGTCAGGCGTTGATCTCGGCCGACCATGGCAACGTTGAGTTGATGAGCGATCCCGCTACCGGCCAGGCGCACACCGCCCATACTCTGTGGCCTGTTGGACTTGTTTATTCAGGACCGAAATCGGTCGCGCTGGTCGATGGCTGCTTGGCTGATTTGGCCCCGACTCTGCTGGAACTTATGCAGTTGCCTGCCCCGGCTGAGATGACCGGCCGGTCGCTGTTGAGCGAGTGATCGCGCTGCTCCGAAGAACTCGACTCGGCATCGCACTGGCGCTGCTGTTGGGATGTTCATCACAGATCGGTTTTAGCTTTGCCGCTGAGTCCGCTCGTTCGCAGCAGCAAACTCAAACGCAGCTAAAAAAGCTGCAAGCCGATATCAAGAAATTGGAAAAATCGCTGCGCTCGACCAAGGGTGAGCGTACGAAGTTAACCCAAGCACTACGGCAGGCCGAAAAAGCGGGCGGCAATCTCAGTCGTCAGGTCGCAGCCAATAAGCGCAAGATCGGCCAGCAATCAAAAAAGATCGATGCCTTGCAGGTTGAGCGGCAGCAGTTGAACCAACGCCGAGACGCGCAGCTCGACGCCTTAGCGGATGAAATAGCCGCCGCCTACCGAACCGGCCGTCAGGACCAGTTACGGTTATTGCTCAACCAGCAGCAACCCGAACAGGTAGCGCGGATGCTGCGTTACCACCAGTATTTTAGTGAAGCCCGATCTGCCGTCGTGACCGAGGTCGAACAGACGCTGTCTCGTCTGGATCAGGTCGAACTTGAGTTGCAGCAAAGCCGTAAGCAGCTCAAAACCGAACAGCGCCAGCTACAGACGCGCTCCCAGTCGCTAAAGCAGTCCCGTCAGCAACGCCAACAGGCACTGGCTGCGATCAAGCAGCAGGCTAGCAGCCAGAGTCAGTCATTGCAGCGGCTTAAAACCGATCAGCAGCGACTTAAACGGGTACTTGAGGAACTCCAGCAGACCCTGGCACTCAATGAATTAAAGGTAACCACTCAAGCGTTTGCTAAGCTCAAAGGCAAATTGCACTGGCCGACCCCCGCTACGCGAGTGGCGCAATCGTTCGGCGGGCGTAATTCTCAAGGGGTTCGGCGTGATGGCATGTTGATTCGCGCGAGAATGGGCGATAGCGTCAAAGCGGTCCATAATGGCAGAGTGGTTTTCTCTGATTGGATGCGCGGTTACGGTATGTTGTTGATCCTCGACCACGGTGATGGCTATATGAGCCTGTATGGACATAATCAGAGTCTGCTCAAGCAGGTGGGCGATTGGGTCGCAGCCAGCGAGCAGGTGGCCACTGCCGGTGATAGTGGCGGGCAGAGTCAGACCGGGCTCTATTTTGCGATCCGTTATAAAGGCGAACCGATCAACCCGAAGGCCTGGCTCAAGCGAGGCTGATAATTTTCGAACAAGTCCGAAGGACGTTGTATGAATCATGCATTGAAGAGATTGACCCTGTCGTTAGTGTTGAGCTTGGGGTTATGCCATGGCGTGTTGGCCGCTTCAGAAGAGACGCAGAAGCCGCCGCTGCCATTGGATGAGCTGCGCACCTTTGCCGAAGTCTTCGAGAGAATCAAAGGGGCTTACGTCGAGCCGGTCGAGGACAGCGTGCTGTTGGAAAACGCCATCAAGGGGATGCTAAGCGGGCTCGATCCGCATTCGGCTTACCTTGATCCCAAGGCGTTTAAGCACCTGCAGGTCAACACCAGTGGCGAGTTCGGCGGACTGGGAATCGAAGTGGGCATGGAGGGCGGCTTTATTCGGGTCGTGGCACCGATCGACGACACCCCGGCGCAACGTGCAGGGGTTCAGTCTGGCGATATGATCATCAAACTGGACAAGCATCCGGTGCGGGGCATGGACTTGATGGACGCGGTCAATCAGATGCGCGGCAAGCCGGGCACCGACATCGTGCTGACAATTATGCGCGAAAACGAACCGCAACCGATGGAGCTGACTCTGACCCGTGCGGTGATCAAGGTGACCAGCGTAAAGAGTCGTCTGATCGATGACAGCGTCGGCTACATACGGATTTCGCAGTTTCAGGTCCATACCGGCGCGGACCTCAATAAAGCGATCGAAGCGTTACAGCAGCAAGCACCACTCAACGGTTTGGTGCTGGACCTGCGCAACAACCCTGGTGGCGTGTTGCAGGCGGCGGTAGAGACCAGCGATGCGTTTATGGATGAGGGGCTAATTGTTTACACCAAGGGCCGGCTTGAGCAAGCCGAACTGCGCTACAGCGCTACCTCCAACAATGCCAGCGGTAAGTTACCGTTGGTGGTGCTGATCAACAGAGGCTCGGCCTCAGCCTCAGAGATTGTGGCGGGTGCGCTGCAGGACCATAAGCGTGGCGTGATCATGGGAACCCCTAGCTTTGGTAAAGGCTCGGTGCAAACGGTCTTGCCGTTGACCAACGAGCGCGCGTTGAAATTGACCACTGCGCGCTACTTCACGCCTAACGGTCGGTCGATTCAGGCCGAAGGAATAGTCCCGGATATCCATGTCGAACCCGCCAAACTGACCAAGGTCGAAACGCGTGAGCGGGTCAAAGAGGCTGACCTGGTCGGCCATCTGGGTAATGTTGATGACGTCAAGGAAAAAGCCCCCGAGAGCAATGGTCGCAGTAAAGAGGATAGCGATCTGCTGGAGGCCGATTACCAGCTCAACGAAGCGCTCAATCTGCTCAAAGCGCTGTCGATAGTGGTCAGGAACGATACCGCCGAATGATCCGAAGTGGTATTGGGTATGGGCTGTTCTGGCTGGCCAGCTTAGCTGGCGGGTTAACGCAGGCTGCCGCGGTCAGCGATGCGGTCGAGCAGCCGGCCATCGTGGTAATTATCGATGATGTCGGCGATAACCTGAATCGTGGCGCGGCGGCGGTGGCGCTACCGGGGCCGGTAACCTACGCATTTTTACCGCACAGCCCGTTTGGGCCTCAGTTGGCCAAGCGTGCTTACCGCAGCGGTAAAGACGTTATCTTGCACGCACCGATGCAAAATACCCATGATCGCCCCCTAGGTCCCGGCGCATTGACGACCGACCTGGACCGCGATCAGTTTACCCGTGTGCTCAGTGGCGATGTCGACAACGTGCCCCATGTACAGGGGCTCAATAATCATATGGGCAGCCTGCTGACTACGCTGGAACCGCAGATGAGTTGGGTGATGGACCTGGCCCGCCAGCGTGGGCTGTTTTTTGTCGATAGCCGTACCACCGCTGACAGTATTGCCTGGAAAGTGGCGCAGCAGTATGGCATCCCCAATCTGCAGCGCGATGTATTTTTGGACCACGAACAGACCACCGAGTTTGTCCATCAGCAGTTTCTCCGCACCATCGCTATCGCCCGCCGACACGGTAGCGCGGTGGCGATCGGTCACCCCTATCCGGTGACGGTGGAGTATTTGCGTTTGGCGTTGCCGCTACTCGACGAGCAGGGAATTCGGTTGGTGACCGCGTCGGCGTTGATCATGGAGCGGCAAGATCGGCTCCGGCTGGCCCAGGTGCAAAGTCTGTCGCCACTGCAGTAACCGCGTTTTACGGTTTGATCAGCTCAAACCGGCTCAGCTGCTGCTCGACATCTTGCGCCAGTTTTTGCACCTCATCACAGCCTTGACGGGTACTGAGCGTTTCATCGGCGGTTTGTTGCGATAGCTGGTTGAGTCGCTCTACATTGCCCGACACCTCTATCGTGACACTACTTTGCTGTTCGGCGGCCATTGCGATCTGCTGATTCATCTGGCGGATACTGCCCGCAGCGGCGGTGATCTGGTCGAGCGCGCTGGCCGCGTCGTTAGTTTGCGCCGCAACCTGACCGGCTTGCTGCTGAACCTCGGACATGGTGCTGACGGCACTGTTAGCGCCGCGTTGCAGCAGTTCGATCGAGGCTGCAATCTCTGCGGTAGATTGCTGGGTACGCTGGGCCAGCGATCGAACCTCGTCTGCCACGACCGCAAAGCCCCGTCCGGATTCGCCTGCGCGGGCTGCTTCGATGGCGGCATTGAGCGCCAGCAGGTTGGTCTGTTCGGCGATGGTATGGATCACATCCAGCACCGAGCCGATCGATTGGGTCTGACTCTGCAGGGATTCGATTTCGGTCATCGAGTGGTCGACCCTGCTGGTAAGCTGGTTGATCCCTGCTGCCGCGTCGGTGACCAGTTGGTTGCCTTGTTGGGAGTGGTTATCGGCTTGGTGAGCACTGGCGGAGGCTTGTTCGGCATGGGTGGTCATCGCTTGTACCGTTTGCGATAGCTGGTGTATCGCGGTGGCGAGCTGTGCCAGCTCCTGTTGCTGCTGTTTGGCCATCTGGTTGCTGCGGTCGCTGTTGCCGGTCATCGCTTGGGCGTGCTCAGACAGCCGATCCATCTCGTCGCAGACGATGACCAAGGTTTCGTTTAGGCCGCTGGTAAAACGGTTGATATGGTCCGAGACATTGCCCAGCTCATCCTGCCGCTGGACCGTTATCGAGGCCGTTAATTTCCCCTGTTCGGTCTGTTCGAGGTTGCTAAGAATGCGATCAATAGGCTGGCTGATGGTAGACAGCACCCACCATAGCGAGGCGCCGATAACAGCCAGGGTGAGGCCAATCAGGAGTAGATTTACAACAGCACTGGCGTGGTCGGAGGAGTCGTTAAGTTGTTGATTGAGGCCATCGATAACGGAGATGTTGTAGAGACCGGTCAGGGTTGCCAGCAGAGCCAATAGGGTAAAGCTTAAGATCAATTTTTGGCGAATAGACATTGGCAGAGTCCTGTCGGTATTGGAGGCAGCATACTCAGCAAATTATCGATCTAGATAAGGAACTTGTCACTCAGGCAATGGGCGAATACGACCATTGCCATCCAGCGCTACCTGGACGGTTTCTGCTTCGGTGATTTTGCGGAAGCCCGAACCATCCGAGCAGCGGCCCCAGACTTCGATCTGGATGCTGATCGAGCTGTTGCCGGTCTCTTTGATCCGGGTATAAAAACTTAACAGGGTGCCGATCAATACCGGCGACATAAAGTCGATCGGGCCAATCGAGACCGTGGCGATTCGACCATGGGCGATCTGAGCGGCACGGGTCTCGGCGGCGGCGACGATCTGAGAGGATAGCCAGCCGCCATCGATATCACCAAATGCATTGGTATCGTGGCGAGTGGCGGGTAGTTGTAGGGTTAACATCCCTTCGGGAGCGGGTCTGATTTCTGGTTCGTTCATTATTGTTCTTCTTCAAACGTCGACGATTAGCTGATTATTGGTGGCGATCATAGCACAAAGCGTTGCTGGTAATGCGACCAAAGTCGCAAGTGGGTTTTCAGGACTTATAGCAATACGACTCGGTTGAGCTGAGTGAGGCGATGTCATCAACATCGATGAATCTGATGGCTTCATGATTCGCATTCCTGAAATCTACTAGCGCGCGGTGACAATCTGTATAACGCGATCTGTTACCGATCTTTACGGTAGTTGAGTCATCAGCCGCTATCTTTCCAGTATGATCGAATAGTATGTAGCTACCATCTTCTGCTAGCTTAATTTGAACCGGCATAAGTCCCCTTTGCTGTCATCACAGAAAATCACAGTTTCAGTTCAATATTTTTTCTAATGATATCCAGCGAATCATGAAAAGCTTGGATGTCACCTAAGTCCTGCTCTACTTTATGAAGTGAATCAAGCAGCGAAGTTTTCGTAGACGTTGAAGATAGATATATGTCGATCAAGCCATCTAAGCGTGATGTAAACAGTGCGCATAAATTCAATGGAACCCCAGAGCTGCTGTGCTTGGCGTACTGATCAATCAAGAACTGGTTTTTGTAGTGAATGTCAGAGAGATCATTAATGATCTCTTCATCGAACAACTTTGAAAGCATTGCGTTGTTCCTTAAAGCAGGTACTTAGAAGTAGTTGAATTAGAGTTCAGCTTTAAAGTAGACGTGCATTGTTATATGTCAATTGTTGAGCGATATATGCTTTGGTGCTAAGCAAGGAAAGGCTGATATAGCGAGGTTAAAGGGAGGTATCTTTGAGGCAGCTACGCACCCGAAGCAGGTAGGTCCGCTCCAGCAACTGACTTCAAAGCAGACAGCTAGAGCTGACAACCCAAAGTGAAGCCGCACTCTAGGGATCAGTAACCGCAACTCCCCCCCCCCCTTAATACGCGATCATTTGTAAACCGCTTTCACAGAAGTGTCACAAAGGTTGCTTATAGTGAATTTCAGATATGACTGACAACACTTAATGGAAGCACGCAATGAAAACCATCAAGCAATCAATCAAAACTAAAAAATGGCTGGCCGCTGTAACCCTTGCTACTACCGGTTTGACTGCCGGTGTTCAGGCTGCGGATCTGCTTGATCCTAAGCTGCCAACTTACACTAAGACCAGTGGTGTTTCGGGTAATCTATCCAGTGTTGGTTCTGACACGCTGGCGAATCTGATGACGTTGTGGGCTGAATCGTTTAAGCGTCACTACCCTAACGTCAATGTGCAGATTCAGGCTGCGGGTTCCTCCACTGCGCCACCAGCGTTGACCGAAGGTACATCCAATATGGGGCCGATGAGCCGCAAGATGAAAGACAAGGAGTTGGAGTCGTTTGAGAAGCGTTACGGCTACAAGCCTACCGCCATTCCGGTAGCGATCGATGCGCTGGCGGTATTCGTCCATAAGGACAACCCGATCAAGGGGATGAGCATTGCCGACGTCGACGCGGTTTTTTCCAGCACCCGTAAGTGTGGCGCTGCGCGGGATGCAACGAGCTGGAGCGATCTGGGCGTAGGTGGCAATCTGGGTAAACAGAGCATTCAGATTTACGGACGTAACTCGGTCTCGGGTACTTATGGCTACTTCAAGAAGAAGGCGCTGTGTAAGGGTGACTACAGGAGTAACGTTAACGAGCAGCCGGGGTCGGCCTCCGTCGTACAATCGGTCTCGACCTCGCTGAATGGTATCGGTTATTCCGGTATCGGCTACAAAACTTCCAGTGTTCGAGCGATCCCGCTGAGTAAGAAGGGCGGCGATTACGTCGAAGCCACGCCCGAGATGGCGGTGAGCGGCAAGTATCCGCTATCGCGCTTCTTGTACGTTTACGTCAACAAAGCGCCGAACAAGCCGCTGTCGCCACTCGATCGTGAGTTCATCAAGATGGTGATGTCGAAGTCTGGTCAGCAAGTGGTAGTCAAAGATGGCTATATCCCGCTTCCGAGCAATGTGGTTGAGAAAACTCTGGCTAGCATCGGTGTAGAGGTGGCGCTGGCTGCCCAGTAATTCCAAGTTTAGGCGTCCGAAAGGGCGCCTAGATCAAGGACGATACCCCAGGGAAGCAGGATGCTTCCCTTTTTTAGTGCTGCTCCTTGCCACAATAACTCCCTTTCGTATCGCTTTTATCAGCTATCTTTGTTGTTACTCACCAGCAAAGGAAAGGGCTCAACATGAATAGGTTTGGACTGGCTTGCATCGCAATGATCGTTTTCTCATCTGCTGCACTGGCAGAAAATGGTCTGATAAGTATCCAGAGCGCTCACGATGTAAAGACTACGGCTGATCGGCTCGAAAGCAGTTTAACCAGCAAAGGGATGACACTGTTTAACCGAATTGACCATGCTGCAGCAGCGCGTAAGGTGGATAAAACGTTGCGACCCACGGAGCTGGTACTGTTTGGTAATCCTAAGGTGGGTACCCCGTTGATGCAGTGCGGCCAGAGTGTGGCGATTGAACTGCCTCTTAAAGCGCTTATCTATGAAGATGAGTCTGGCCAGGTATGGCTGGCCTACAACGATCCGGTCTACTTGGCCAGACGCCATAGTATTACCGGCTGCATTGAGGTGATTCGCAAGATGAGCGGTGCGTTGGGTAACTTTGCCAAGCAAGCCACGATGCCATGAGTCGTCTTCTTTCCTTTGTTGCTCAGTAGAGTGTCGGCTAGAGCCTGCTATTAGTTAACATAACGTGTCGCCATTCGGTGACGACTTTGTGACAACCTGTAACAATTCTGTCATACCCGCTGGTTAGGCTAGCGGTATGAATAAATCTGTGACTTTGACAGCCCCTGATCTTGAGTTCGATACCCCGGCCGCAGCGCGTCTGCGCCGTTATCGTCGTTTTAAGGATCGATTGGCGACGGCGATAGTCGGCGTCGGTGGTATTAGTGTGATTGTGGCGATCATGCTGATTTTCATTTATCTGCTCTACGAAGTGATGCCGCTGTTTCATGCCGCCGAGATCGAACCCTGGCAGCATCAAGGAGCAGCTGTCGAGCCTTACGCGCGTCCGGGTGGCGATGCACCGACCTGGTACTTGACTGCCGAAGAGCAGGCCGAAGTGGGCTTACGGATCGACGCCAATGGCCTAGCCAGCTTTTTTGATACCCGCACCGGTGGGTTGATGTCACAGTATCAGCTAGGTGGCGCCAGCGCGGCACCGGTGGCTTTTGCGTTGGGCGCGGAGGCGACGCGCAGCTTTGCGTTGGCGCATGCCGATGGCCGCCTGACGTTTGCCAAGCACCAGTACAAAGTCAGCTATCCGAATGATGTGCGCACCATCACTCCGTTGATCGATTATCCCTACGCCGATGCCGGGCTGGCGTTAGCGCCTCAGCTGGGTCAGGTCCAGCAGCTGGCGGTACGCGACAGTGAAGAACGATTGCTGGCGGTCACGTTGGATCAAGGCGGCAAGCTGATCGCCAGTCGGTTTAGCAAAGAGATTAACTTCATCACCGAAGAGGTGGAGATCAGTGCTGAACATCAAGGCTTGGACGTCGATACTGCTGGGGTCTTACGGTTATTGATCAGCCCCGATACGCGCTGGCTATTCGTGGTGCGTCAGAACGGCACCTTGACGACGGTTGACCTGCGAGACTTTGATAGCCCGGTAATCCAGCCTGCGATTCAAGCCAGTGACAGTGAACTCACCCAAGCGGAGTTTCTGCTCGGGGGGAATTCGCTGCTGCTATCCGATGCCCAGGGGCTGACCAAGCAGTGGTTTCTGGTCCGTGATCAGGATAATGACTACCGCTTGACTGAAGTGCGTAGCTTCAGTGATCCGAGTCCGGCGCGAGTCGTGGCGTTGACGACCGAGCATCGCCGCAAGGGGTTTGTGGTGGCGGAGCAGAATGGCCTGGTCAGTTTTTATAACTCGACCGCGCACAACCGGGTACTGAGTCAGCAGCTCTCCGACCAGGGCATTAGCCAGATAGCGATGACGCCACGCGCCAATGGCTTGCTGGTCGAAGATGGTACCGGAATGATCAGCTTCTGGCAGGTCGATAACGAGCACCCCGAGGTGTCCTGGAGTTCGATCTGGCAAGAGGTCTGGTACGAAGGCTATCAGGAGCCGGATTATATCTGGCAATCGTCGGCCTCCAATGACGATTTTGAGCCCAAGTACTCGTTGGCCCCGTTAGCGTTTGGCACCCTCAAAGCGGCCTTTTACGCCATGCTACTGGCCACCCCGCTGGCGATCTGCGGCGCGATCTATACCGCATACTTTATGGCGCCTAAGCTGCGGACCAAGATCAAACCCTTTATCGAACTGATGGAAGCGCTGCCGACCGTCATTCTGGGTTTTTTGGCCGGGCTGTGGCTAGCGCCGTTTATTGAAGACCATCTGACCAGTGTCTTTACTCTGCTGACGGTGGTGCCGCTTGGGGTGCTGCTGTTTGCTTATCTGTGGCATAACCTGCCCAAATCGATCCGCTTACGGGTTCCCGAGGGCTGGGATGCGTTGGTGCTGATTCCTGTGATAGTGCTGTTGGCCTGGCTCTGCCTACCGTTGAGTGTTGGTATCGAAGAGTGGTTTTTTGGCGGCGATATGCGCGGTTATATCACCCGCGATCTGGGTATCAACTTCGATCAGCGCAACGCGCTGGTGGTCGGCCTAGCGATGGGGTTTGCGGTGATCCCGACGATCTTCTCGATCACCGAAGATGCCATTTTTAGCGTGCCGCAATCGCTCAGTAATGGCTCGTTAGCGCTGGGTGCGACACCGTGGCAGACCCTGAGTCGAGTGGTGCTACCGACCGCCAGCCCGGCGATCTTCTCGGCGGTGATGATCGGTATGGGACGCGCGGTCGGGGAAACCATGATCGTGCTGATGGCCACCGGTAACACGCCGATCATGGATATGAATATTTTCGAAGGGATGCGGACCTTGGCGGCCAATATCGCGGTTGAGATGCCCGAATCCGAAGTCGGCAGTTCGCATTTCAGAATTCTGTTCCTCGCGGCGCTGGTGCTGTTTGGCTTCACTTTTATTGTTAACACCTTGGCCGAGCTGATCCGTCAGCGATTGCGCCGCAAGTACGGGTCACTGTGATGAGCGGTCATTGGAGAAACGGTCATTTGGGACGCTGTCATGTGAGGAACGGACGATGAGAGTATCGGTTAAAGAGTGGGTCAAGTCCGGACAGCCCTGGGTCTGGTTGACCGGCGGTGCGGTGGCGCTAAACGTGATTATGGTGGCTGGTTTGTTGCTGTTGATCGCGGTCCGCGGACTGGGGCATTTTTGGCCTGCTGCGGTGATGGATGCACAGTATCCCGAGAGTGATGGCTCGGTCAGCATGATCGTTGGTGAAGTGGCCGATGTTGAGCGAGTGCCCGCTATCCAGATGCGTGAAGCCGGTTATGTGGTGGCCGACGGGGTTGAGTTTGTTCGGCGAAATCTGATCAAAGTCGGCAACCGTGATCTCAGTGGTAGCGACTTCCGCTGGGTCACCGAAGCGGAGTTGCAGCAGGTCCAATACTCCGACCTGTTGTTCGTTGCCGAGCGGCGTGAATGGGGCAACTTTTACGGTTACCTGCGTCAGCTTAAGCAAGCCGGTGAGTCGGTCGGTAGCTTTGAACCGGGTCAGCCCGATCAGCAATACGATCAGCTCTGGAGTGAGCTGCAGCAGCGGATCGAGCGAGCAGAGGCGATTCAACAGCAGATTAACGCGATCGAGAAGCATCAGATCGGGACGATCAACTCCAGGTTTGAGCGGTTGCGACTGCAACAGCGTCGATTAGAGCTTGAACAAAGCCTCAATGCTGCCGCGCAGGCCGATATCTCTGCCGAACGAGCCAGCCTAGACCTGCAATACCAGCAGCTACAGCAGCAACTGGTCGAACTGTACGGACAGATTGAACGCGATAGCTTGGTGGCCGAAGTGGCGGGTGGCCAGCGGGTGGAGATCTCGCTCAGCAAGGTGGTGCAGGCATATCGACCCAACGCGATGAATGTGCTGCAAAAAACAGGCTTTTATTTTGGCCAGCTGTGGTCGTTTATGAGCGAAGAGCCGCGCGAGGCCAACACCGAAGGCGGGGTGTTCCCGGCGATCTTCGGCACTGTGATGATGGTGCTGTTGATGGCGATTCTGGTGACCCCGTTTGGCGTGATCGCAGCGGTGTATCTGCGCGAATACGCCAAACAGGGGCCGTTGACCCGGTTGATCCGGATCGCGGTGAATAACTTGGCCGGGGTGCCATCGATCGTATATGGCGTGTTTGGTCTCGGTTTCTTTATCTACTTTCTGGGCGGCAATATCGACCAGCTATTCTTCCCCGAAGCGCTGCCCGCACCGACCTTTGGTACCCCCGGCTTGATGTGGGCCTCGCTGACGTTGGCGCTGCTGACCCTACCGGTGGTGATCGTCGCGACGGAGGAGGGTTTGTCGCGGATTCCTCGGGCGATTCGCGAAGGCTCGCTGGCGCTGGGTGCAACTAAGGCGGAGACGCTATGGAAGGTGGTGTTGCCGATGGCCAGTCCGGCGATGATGACCGGGGTGATTCTGGCGGTGGCGCGAGCAGCGGGCGAAGTGGCACCGCTGATGCTGGTCGGCGTCGTTAAACTGGCGCCGTCGCTGCCGCTCGATGGCAACTACCCGTTTGTCCATCTGGATCAAAAATTTATGCATCTGGGCTTTCATATCTACGACGTCGGCTTTCAGAGCCCTAATGTCGAAGCCGCTCGACCGTTGGTATACGCGACCGCGTTGCTGTTGGTGGTGGTGATCGCCCTGTTGAATATAAGCGCCGTAGCGATCCGCAATCGCTTACGGGAAAAATACAAAGCGCTTGAACACTGATTTGGTACCGACAGATGACAACTATTTTGACACCTGAAACCGTAACACCCGAGACCATCGCACCGGATAGTGGCACTGCTGCCAAGGCTGAGAAGCCCAAGGCGCGCGGTCACAGTATCGATATCAGCTCGATTAGGAGCAGCCAAGCGAGCATGGATCTGGCGCAAGAAACCATCGCCCTAAAGGTGCGCGATCTGAACCTGTTCTATGGTGATAAGCAGGCGCTAAACGGCATCAGCATGGATATCCCTAAGAACCGGGCCACCGCGTTTATCGGCCCCAGTGGTTGCGGTAAGTCGACGTTGCTGCGCTGCTTTAACCGGATGAACGATCTGGTCGATTTCTGCCGTATCGAAGGCCAGGTGATGCTGGATAAGGAAGATATCTACCAACGTGGCGTCGAGGTGGCCGAGCTGCGTCGACGGATCGGTATGGTGTTCCAAAAGCCCAACCCCTTCCCCAAGAGCATCTACGAGAATGTGGCTTATGGGCTACGAATTCAGGGCATTAACAAGAAACGGTTGCTCGATGACACGGTCGAATGGGCGCTGCGTTCGGCGGCGTTATGGGACGAGGTGAAGGATCGCTTGCACGAGAGCGCGCTAGGGATGTCGGGCGGTCAGCAGCAACGCCTGGTGATCGCGCGTACTATTGCGGTGAAGCCCGAGGTGTTGCTGCTGGATGAGCCGGCTTCGGCGCTTGATCCGATCTCGACCCTGAAGATCGAAGAGCTGATCCACGAACTCAAGAAAGACTTTACCATCGTCATCGTCACCCACAATATGCAGCAAGCAGCGCGCGTGTCTGACTACACCGCCTTTATGTATATGGGCGATCTGATCGAGTTTGGCGGCACCGATGATCTGTTCACCACGCCGCAAAAGAAACAGACAGAAGATTACATTACTGGACGTTACGGTTAAGCACATTTTTGCCTGACTCAGCGGCAATAACCCAAGCGCTAGCAAGCGCTTAAAGAATATGAAGGTAGAGCTGAAATGGCTTTCGATAAAGACGCACACACCGATCACATCTCGCAGCAGTTCAACGAAGAGTTGGAAGCGATCAAGAGCCATTTGATGACCATGGGGGGGATCGTCGAGACCCAGCTCAACCAGGCGCTCGATGCATTGGTGGATGGAGATGAGGAGCTGGCGCAGCGGGCGCTCAAGGCCGATGAGCATGTCAACGACTGGGAGCTCGAGATCGAGGAGCAGTGCACCCGGATCATCGCGCGTCGTCAGCCTGCGGCCGGAGACCTGCGGATGATCATGGCGATCAGCCGGGCGGTGAAGGACCTGGAGCGGATTGGCGATGAATCCTCGGGGATCGCCAAGCACGCTATTACGTTGGTTGAAGAGGGTGAGTCGCCGCGCGGTTATAATGAAATTCGCCAGATCGGCAGTTTGATTCGGGAGATGGTGTCAGAGACGCTGACCGCGTTTGCCCGCTACGACGTCGAGATGGCTTACAAAGTGGCCAAGAAAGATCGCGATGTTGATGACGCCTATAAGACCGCGATGCGTTCGCTGATCACCTACATGATGGAAGATCCACGCAGTATCAGCCGGGTGTTGAACGTGATCTGGGTACTGCGCAGCCTGGAGCGGATCGGCGACCTGAGTCGCAATATTAGCCAGCACCTGATCTATCTGGTCAAGGGGGTCAACGTCAGTCACAGTACCTTGAAAGAGATCAAGCAGACTATTAATGGCTGAGTCTATAAGATAGAAAGGCGTTAAAAGAGCACAAAAAAAGGAGCCGCTTGAGGCTCCTTTTTGGTATGGGGGTATAAGCCGACAGTGATTAGCTGTTGACCGCATCCTTGAGTGCTTTGCCGGGCTTGAAGCCAACATTGTTAGCTGCAGCGATCTCGATGGTAGCACCGGTCTGAGGGTTACGACCCTGACGGGCTGCACGGTGACGCTGTTCGAAGGTACCAAAACCGATCAAGCTGACCGAATCACCACGTGACAGTGCATCGGTGATGCTGTCGGTGATAGCGTTCAGTGCTGCTTGTGCTTCAGTCTTGGTTAAGCCCGCCTGCTCGGCGATCTGGGCAATCAGTTCAGCTTTCTGCATGTTTACTCCTGATGTTCCTTTTTGAGGGATCGGGCCATTAAATCAGGCCCTTTTAACAAAGGCAAAGCAAAATTCGGGCTATTCATGTGCTGGGATGTTGAAAGCATGCGCTAGATCAAGCATTCTCTGCGCCTCCATTGCGATTTGACACCTTAATAGGCCTGCTTTGACTCCGCTTCATACCCTTTCACGACAGCATCTGGCGGTGCGTTGGCGCAGCTATCGACGCACTCCTTGTCTGCAGCTAACGCGGCGCTGGCGCCACTGGCTGCTCGATAGCGGTTCGCTGACGGCACGCTTGAAAGCGTTGTCGCAGGGGGATTTTCGGGTCGAGGTGGTGGCGCAAGGGTGGGGCCATCCGAATCTGTCCGAAGCCCGAGCCTTGAACATCGACCCTCGGCTTAAAGTGTTGGTACGCGAAGTCCGTCTGATCGGCGTTGGTCAGGCTTGGGTCCACGCGCGCAGCTTGATCCCCGCGACCACGTTGACCGGGCGTCACCGCAAACTGGCTTATCTGGGTAATCGCCCGCTGGGTGAGGTGTTGTTTAAGGATCGCTCGATGCAACGCGGAGCCATTGAAACCGCGCGGGTGCCACTCTATTCCTCTAATAGCCAAGCCTGGGCAAGGCGTTCGGTGTTTCTGCTCGACCAGAAACCGCTGCTTGTCAGCGAAGTTTTTCTCCCTCGGTTACTGCAGTTACAATAGCGGCCAGTTCGGTGAGCCGTCAGTTGCGGCACCGAGCGTTGTCTATCATTGCTAACGGGTTCCATCAGCTATGCATCACTCTTTAACTGCCATCGACCGGGACAAACTGTGGGGTTTTGCCCAGTTGATGCGGCTGGACAAACCAGTCGGGATCTATCTGTTGCTGTGGCCGACCCTATGGGCACTGTGGATTGCCGCCCAGGGACTGCCGGATTGGGATCTGTTGCTGATCTTCGTGCTGGGGGTGACGTTGATGCGTTCTGCTGGCTGCGTGATCAACGATTTTGCTGACCGTCATCTCGATGCTCATGTCGAGCGAACCCACAACCGTCCCTTACCATCGGGGCGAGTAAGCAGTCGCGAAGCGCTGATCCTGTTTGTCAGCCTGTGCCTGGTGGCGTTTGTGTTGGTGCTGTTTACCGATCTACAGACGATTCTGTTGTCGTTTGGTGGTGTGGCGCTGGCCGCCGTGTATCCGTTTATGAAACGCTACACCTATTTTCCGCAGGTGGTGCTGGGCGCGGCGTTTTCCTGGGGCATCTTGATGGCGTTCAGTGCCCAGACCGGCGAAGTTCCGCGTCAGGCCTGGCTGATCTACTTCATCAATGTTATCTGGACAGTGGCCTTCGACACCCTCTATGCCATGACCGACCGTGAAGACGACCTGAAAATCGGGATTAAATCGACTGCGGTGTTATTTGGCGATGCCGATAGGGTTGTCGTCGGCGTTTTGCAATTGTTGGTGTTGCTGGGGCTGCTGTTACTCGGCGGACAGATGCAGCTGGGGCTGAGCTATTACCTTGGAGTGGTTGGCGCTGGCGGGTTATTTATTTATCAGCAGTATTTGATTCGCGAGCGCGATCCCAAAGCCTGTTTTGAAGCGTTTCTGAACAACAATTGGGTTGGATGCCTGCTGTTTTGCGGACTGTTGTTGGATTATCTGCTTGCCGGTTAGTGGCATTGTTAAAAGCAAAACGCAGTGGCTGTAACCTAGCTGTCATAATTGACGGTTGTAATACAGCGGTAATAGTCACAGTAGAGAGTTAGGCTCATGTCGTTTAAGCGTGTACTGATTGTCGATGACGAAGCACCGATCCGCGAAATGCTGATGTTGGCGCTGGAGATGGCAGGCTACGAATGCCAGGACGCGTCAAATGCTCAAGAGGCGATGCTGTATGTGGTTGATAACCGCCCGGATCTGATCTTGCTGGATTGGATGATGCCCGGCACCAGTGGTCTGGAGCTGGCTCGGCGGTTGAAAAAGGATGAGCTGACCGCGGCGATCCCGATCATCATGCTGACCGCCAAGGGCGATGAGGATAACAAGGTCCTGGGGCTGGAAGCGGGTGCTGACGATTATATTACCAAGCCGTTTTCACCGCGTGAGTTGGTTGCCCGGCTCAAGGCGGTATTGCGCCGCACTTCGCCCGAGGGTGAAGACGCGATCGTCGATGTTAATGGTCTGGCGATGGACCCTATCTCGCACCGGGTGTCGGTCAATGGCAAACCACTGCAGATAGGACCAACCGAATTTAAGCTGCTTAATTTCTTTATGACCCACCAAGATCGCGCCTTTTCGCGTGGTCAGTTGCTCGACTACGTGTGGGGCGGCAACGTCTACGTCGAAGAGCGTACCGTGGATGTGCATATCCGCCGCTTACGCAAAGCGCTGGGTGAGCAGCATGCGACGCTGGTGCAGACGGTCCGGGGCATGGGTTACCGGTTTTCGAGCCAGTAACTGACTCCTTTTAAACCTACACAAGCAGGCCCGTGCGTGCATCAACCGGTTAAGTTTTTGTTCAAGCGTCAACTGTTGGTTCTGCTGCTGGCGGTAGTGGTGGGCTGGCTGCTGGGCTCGGTGGCCTGGGCGTTGGTGTTGGCGCTAGCCGGACTGCTGTTGTGGCATAGCTGGCAGTTAAATCGGTTGATGAGCTGGTTGCGCAAAAGTGATCATCGCGAGGTACCTGAAGGGCGGGGGCTGTGGGGCGATCTGTTCGACGACCTGTACCGGTTGCTGAATCGTCATCGCAAAGCCGAAGCCAAGTTACGTCAGGTGATTAACCGGGTGCAGAAATCGACCTCGGCTCTGCGTGACGCGGTGGTGATGCTCGACTCCAACGGTGATCTGGAGTGGTGGAACCGTTCGGCCCGTCGCTTATTAGGATTACGCCGTCCCGATGATATCGGCCAACCGATCACCAACCTGATCCGTGACCCTCGGTTTTTACGTTACATCGAGCTGCGCCAGTTTGGCGAACCGCTGGAGTTGCCGTCGCCCATCGACACTCGTATGCAACTGCAGTTTACCGTGACCGAGTTTGGCCAGTCTGATTGCTTGATGTTGATTCGTGATGTGACCCGGCTGCAGCAGCTAGAGCGGATGCGGCGCGATTTTGTCGGTAACGCTTCGCACGAATTGCGCACCCCGCTGACGGTAATTCGGGGCTATCTGGAAACTCTGCAGGAGCAGCAGGACCTACCGCCAGTGATGCAGCGTGCGCTGCAGCAGATGGAGGGACAATCGATCCGGATGGGTAATCTGGTGACCGATATGCTGATGTTGTCGCGGCTGGAGACCACCGACAGCCTGGTGGATGAATTGCCGATCGATATTGGCCGAATGTTGCGCGAGGTGCGCGAGGATGCTGCCAGTTTGGCGCCTGAAAAGCAGCTCCATATCCAGTTGGATGTGGACGAGAGAAATCTGCTATTGGGGCAGGAGAAAGAGCTGCTCAGTGCGTTTTCTAATCTGGCTACCAATGCGGTCAAGTACACCCCGGCCGAAGGGCGGGTGGATCTTCGCTGGTGGGTTGACGATCAAGGTGGGCATTTTGAGGTCTGCGATACCGGAGTGGGTATCGATACCTTGCACTTGGGTCGTCTTACCGAGCGTTTCTACCGGGTGGATGATGGCCGTTCGACGGCACAGGGGGGAACCGGGCTGGGGCTGGCGATCGTCAAACATGTGATGATTCGCCACGGCGGCGTGCTTGAAGTGGACAGCTTGCCGGGCAAAGGCAGCTGCTTTCGCTGCCACTTCCCGACCAAATTGATTCAGCCAAAGCAGGCTGACTCGGTTGCGGGCTAACCAGGCCTGCATCAAACCGCGCTAGGGTTTAGTCGCTCGCCCTTAGCTGCGTACCCTTATCATCGGCGTACTCTTCTACCCAGAACAGTGTCGCCCCAATCACAGCTGCCGGCATGATCAGCAGGTTGAGTACGGGCACCAGCATCGCCAGCGATACCAGCGCGCCGAAACCTAGCGAGCTCAGCCGTTGCTGCTTGAGTAGTCGTTTCATCTCGCCGAATTTGACTCGATTGTTGTCCATCGGGTAGTCGCAGAACTGGATTGCCATCATCCAGGCACCGAATAGAAACCACAGTATCGGCCCGATCACTGGTACAAACAGCAGCAACACCAGTAGTACTAGTCGAGGCAGGTAGTACAGCCATTTGGATGTTTCGCGCAGCAAGGTACGGGGGATGCTGGCAACGAGGCCTTTCCAACCGTCATCGGTGACAGTGATGCCGCGCAGGCGTTGTTCGACCCGTTCAGCCAGTAGGCCGTTAAAGGGGGCCGCGATAAAATTGGCGAACAGAGCAAAACTAAAATAGACACCGATCATCACTATCAACGCGAATAAGGGCCACAGTAGCCACTCCAGAAATCCGAGCCAGTCGGGGATCATGCCTAGCCAGTAGCCGACCCAATCGGAGAAATATTGACTCAGCAGGTAGATGGCAATAGAAAACAGCACGCTGTTGATCAACAGTGGCAGGATGACAAACTGGCGTAATCCTGGCTCACCGAGGAGTTGAACGCCGCGAATCAGGTAATGCGATCCGCGAATAGGGTTTCCACCCATAAAGGCTCTCCGATTGCAGAGCCCGGTATGCCCTGATTAATCAGGGCGCTGAAGGCTCGTTAAGCGACCATCCATGAGTTGGCAAAGCGAAGCATGATACCCATGAACATCATAATGAAACCAACGCGGTTAAGGATGAACTCGCGATGGTTCAGCACCATCTCCGCCTGCCAAAAGCACATAACGGCTTTGTAGTGGCTGGTGCGTTTCAGGTACAGGATAATCGAGAAGGCCAGCACTGCAAAGCCCATTGCGAGCAGGGTAGGCTCAAGAATATCTAGAATCATGACGAATCCTCTCAACAGCAAAGTTATTTTTGTTAGGCAGGGGCTGATAACGTCCCCTTGTCCTCGATCGGGTGATATTAACCAAAACTCGGCTCCGGTAACATGGGACGATGGGCGCATGCGCAATATCGGTCTGCGGCTCGCTAGATTACCCACTATGCTGGTTGATAACCGAATTAACTCAAAGGATTAGGCGATGCGAGCGATACAAATTCATCAATTTGGTGGCACCGAAGAACTGCGGCTTGAACAGGTCGAGTCACCGGCGCTGGGCGCTGCCGAGGTTTTGATCGATGTGGCGGCTGCCGGGGTTAACCCGATCGACTGGAAGACCCGCCAAGGCGGCGGTGCGGCGCCATTTCAAGGCGAACCTCCGCTTATTCTTGGTTGGGAGTGTGCCGGAACCGTACGCGAGTGTGGTGAGGACGTGACCGACTTTGCCGTCGGTGATCGTGTTTGTGGACTGCTTAACTTTCCCGATCCGGGCCGCTGTTACGCCGAGCAAGTGGTGGCCAAAGTGGCCCAGCTAAGCAAGGTGCCGCAGACGCTTGATCTGGTCGAGCTGGGCGGCTTGCCTTTAGCGGGGCTGACCGCTTGGCAGGCGTTGTTCGATAGCGCTGAGTTACAAGCGGGGCAGCGAGTGTTGGTCTTGGCGGCTGCCGGTGGTGTGGGTCACTTGGCGGTACAGTTAGCCAAGTGGAAAGGCGCCGAGGTGATCGGTACCGCCTCGCAGGCCAACGCGGAGTTTTTACGCTCGTTGGGGTGTGATCAGGTGGTCGATTATCACAATCAAAACGTGGCAGAGTCTGTCTCGGATGTCGATGTGATCTTGGATGGCATGGGTGGCGATGCCGGTGTTGAGGTGCTGGCTTGCCTCAAGCCCGGAGGGATTTCGGTGACGCTGCCTTCGGTCACCGCTGCACAAGTGATCGAGGCTGCGGAGGCTCGAGGCTGTCGCGCCGCGTCGATTCGTGTCGTGCCTAATGGTGAGCAGTTGGCACAATTGGTTGCAGTGGCCGAGCAAGGCAAACTGAGGCTGCAGGTGGATAAGCTGTTTTCGTTTGATGAAGTAGCCGAAGCGCACCGTTACAGTGAAACCGGGCGTGCTCGCGGTAAAATTATTTTAAAGCGTTAGGCGTTAGCCAATATAACAACCAGGCGCAAGGGTTAGCGCCTGGTTGTTATATTGGGACGGGTTACTCGTCGCAGATGCCGATATTGCTGACGCCGTCGTTGCGGGCTTCATCTCGAATACCATCAAGCAGCGCGGTATCGGCTTTGCTGCTGGCCAATAGCTGATCGATCACACTGTCCTGGAACTGTTGCTCGATCTCTGTCAGTGGGTGAGTGTTGATAAAGCGCACCAACTCCTCGTCTGACAGTTCCGGATCGGCAATCACCTCCAGATAGGTCTCCAGGCACCGCCAGGATAGCTGGCTAGTTTGGCAAGCGTCTTGGTGTGAGGCTTCTACCATCTGGTTGAGGGTGGTGATCAATGCAACACAGGCATCCAGCGCCGGATAAACTCCGTACATGTCGAAGTCGTCGGGTTCAGGTATGACCGCATCGACCTTCTCCATCTGGGTTTCGAAGTTGACCGAGCCGCAGCGGTTAGTGAGTCGCTCCCAAATCTTATCCAGCGCGGTACGCAGTAGCTGTGTTTCGCCAAATTCGGTCACTCGTGAAAACAGCGCGTAGTTGGGCAGCAACCGCTCCGATACAGCGGCGCAAAATGTAGCAAGCTGCCAGTCGTTGAGTTGCTTTAGACGCAGGCTGGGTTGGTTGGCTTCCAAGGAGTCTCTCCGTTAGCGGCTTTCGAGTGCTAGGCGAAGGAACTGTCGTCGGGGGTTTCGGTTGGCTCGCTCGATAACCAGCCATCGAGCCGCTGCTGAAGAGTGTCGATGCCGGTCTTTTTAAGGGCCGAGAATACCTGCACGCTAACCAGCTCACCCAGCTCTGCTTTGAGCTGTTTACGTAGCGTCAGCATGGTGCTCTGGGCCGGGCCTCTTTTGAGTTTGTCGGCCTTGGTTAGCAATATGTGCAGTGGCATCTCCGATTCTTTACACCACTCCACCATCATCTGATCGAACTCTTTCATCGGGTGACGAATATCCATCACTAGCACCACACCATTAAGGCATTGACGCTTTTGCAGATACTCGTCGAGATGTTTTTGCCAGTGAACTTTCATCGCCATCGGAACTTTGGCGTAGCCATAGCCGGGCAGATCGACCAGTTTGCATTCGGGGCGATTGAGTTCGAAGAAATTGATCAGCTGGGTTCGTCCTGGCGTCTTGGAAATTCTGGCCAGCTTGGAATTGTTAGTCAGGGCATTGATTGCACTGGATTTGCCAGCGTTAGAACGGCCTGCGAAAGCGACCTCAGCACCGTCGTCTTCGGGGCACTGGCTGAACTTGTTGGCGCTGATCAGATAGCGAGCAGCGTTGTAGTGAATACGAG
>JBALWS010000032.1:0-36460 GCA_036960405.1 Halopseudomonas sp.
TTGTTAGAGGCAACCGGTCGAGTGCCGCAACAACTAATTGGGACATAGCCTTTTTGTTGGCCCACTCCGAGGCGGCCCCCATCGGACACAGGATGCCACACCAACTCCGGCCGGAAAAAATAACCGAGATAAAAACCAGCGGAAACCAGAGCCCCCATATCATATAGTTAGCGAGGACGCTGAAGTGATCGAGTGGAGAATCCCGCTCTGCGGGTTCAGATAGAAAGAGCGGCAGAAACAACAGCAGCATAAATACGACGAACATACCAAGCTGGAGCAGAATCAGGTGGTGCTTGTAGCGTGCAAAGAAGGCTTCGGTTTGGGTCACCCAGCCAGGGCGGCCCATGGTGATATCTGTTAACGGAATCGGTGAGAGGGGAGGCGGCTGTTTCATGCTGTTCAATGTTACGATTCAGTTGTATGGGACAAGACCAGCTCAGTGCTGAGATATCAGTAATAGGCATTAACTAGATAGTAATACTAATCATTATCATTTAGATTCGCAATAGGTGTTGGTTAGGTTGGTTTGGCGAGCGAGCACCGATGAACCGAATCAGCGACTGGTCGTGATCAAGGTCCGGTAGACGGCGCTTTATATACCGCCCAAAGGGTCTCGAGGCGTATTGCGCAATTTCGTTCAATAAAGGGTTATGGAATCCGGTTATCTTGGCGGCTCTGTCAGGTTTCACGGGATACCGCTTTATGACCGTATTGGTTTCGATGTTTATCTTTGCACTGGTCGGGGCGATTTCGCCGGGACCGGTTAATATTATTGCCACCGGAGCGGGGGCCAACTTTGGTTTTTGGCGGGCTTTGCCTCATGTGCTGGGAGCGACGATCGCTTATACCCTGATTGTTTTGCTAGTAGGGCTTGGTTTGAACAAGGTGCTGCAGAGCTACCCGCAAATCACCACCGGCTTGCAATACATTGGCGGTACTTTTCTGCTTTATATGGCGTACAAGATTGCGACGGCGAAACCGCTAAACGATGCCGTAACGACTGAAAAAATTCCGCCAAGCCTGTTGCAAGGCGCGCTGGCTCAAGGGCTTAACCCCAAGGCCTGGTTGGTGTCGATGTCGGGTGTCAGTTTGTTTGTGGTGGCGAATTCGCCCGCTACACTGTACCTGTTGGCGTTTTGTCTGATCTCGTTTGTGGTCTGTTTTATCGGGGTGGCGAGCTGGGCGCTGATGGGGCATTTAATCCGTAGAATATTGGCCAGCGAGCAGCAGCAGATTTGGTTTAATATGGTGATGGGATTGCTACTGAGCAGCACCGTGGTCAGTATTTTCATGCATCAATAGTTGGGTCATTGTCGTGGTTCAGAATCAGACGCAGTTTTTTAAAAAATGCGAGACGTTGCCTTTTGTCGAGATGCGCTCTGCCGATCGCTCCAACGCTTGTTACCACATCCACTCTCACGACGAGTTCTCCTTTGGGGTGATCGATGCGGGCGAGGCTGACTATCTCAACCTGAACCGTTCAAACCTCATCGGAAGAGGTACCACGGTCACCATCAACCCTGGCGATGCCCATTCGTGCAACCCCAAAGCGGGAAACTGGTCCTACCGGATGTTGTTTGTGGATAGCGGTTGGGTTGGCCAGCTGCAGCAGGAGATGCTCAATAGCCACGGTCAGGATTACCTACCGTTTCCAGAACTGTACGAGAGCAGCCGTCATACCTATCAAACTTTCGATAGTTTGTTTAATCGTCTATTGAGCGAAGCCAATCCGTTGGTTGCTGAGAGTCTGCTGATAGATTTTTTAGCAGGCCGTTTTCTCGGTAGTGCTTCTCGAACCGATGATGCGATCAAGCCAGACCATGGCCGAGTACAGCGAGTCAAAGAGCTGATCATGGACCAACTCGATAGCAATCTTTCGCTGGATCAGTTTTCAGCGCAGGCGGGTATCAGTCGCTACCATCTGATCCGCAGTTTTAAACAACGGTACGGCCAGTCACCGCATGCGTTTCAGCTTGATCAACGGATCAAAAAAGCCAAATCGTTACTCCAGCAAGGCTGCAGTCTGGTCGATACCGCAAGCCTGCTTGGGTTTGCCGATCAAAGCCATTTCCAACGTAATTTCAAGAAACGTCTGGCGGTGACGCCGAAGCAGTATCAGGCGTTTTTTATCTAGCGATCGGTCTACGGCTGGAAGCTGCATAAGGTTGGTCGGAGATTGGGACATCTCGGCCAATTCCCGAATGGCGCTGATTTAGTTGCAAAGGGCGAGGACGCTACACCGTGATAGGAAGTCAGCGGGCATCGTACAGTAGCAGTGTTTATTCTTGACCCCATTGGGGGCATAAACAGATTCACAACGGATAGGGTGTCGGGTGATGAATGCGAATGAAGAGCTGGTCTACCGGCCCATCAATATCGACTCCTGGGACGATCTTGCCACGCTGTTTGGCGAGCGAGGAGCCAGGGAGGGGTGCTGGTGTATGCGCTGGCGCTTGCCGCGCCTCCAGTTTGAACAACAGAAAGGGTCTCGCAACCGGCGTGCATTCAAGGCGGCTGTTGAAGCGGGAAGGGTTCGCGGTATTCTGGGTTATAGCGGCGACACCCCGGTTGCCTGGTGTGCAGTAGGTCCACGCGAAGAGTTTGTCGGTCTCGAAGTTTCAGAAATTTTGGCACCTGTCGACGATCAGTTGGTGTGGTCGATCGGCTGTTTTTTTATCCACAAGCGTTATCGCTTGCAGCAGGTTTCTGTTGCTCTGTTACAGGCGGCGGTGCGCTATATCGAACAACAGGGAGGTAAGATCATCGAAGGTTACCCGTTGGTTCCGATCAAGGAAAAGATTCCTGTGGCGTTTGCTTGGACGGGCTTTGAATCGGCCTTCAAGGCGGTGGGTTTCACCGAGGTCGCGCGGCGGGTTAAGATCCGGCCGATTGTGCGCTATTACTCTCCAGACTGATTTTTGGTTTTTCAGTGATCTGCTAGGCATCGTTGGCTTCTGAGATGCCATGCTTTTTCATCTTTTCCCACAAGTTCTTTCGGCTGATACCCAAACAGTTTGCTGTTTCTACGATGTGCCAGTCATGTTGCGCCAAGGCACTGACAATATAGTCGCGTTCGCAATGTTTTATATATTCCTGCAATGCTTCATCGGTGTGTTCTGAGTGAGCGGCAACCTCATCGAGGGTTGTTGCGAATGAGAACAGCTGGGCTGTTGAAAGCACCTGCTGGCTGCTCATGATGCAGGCGCGCTCTAGGCAGTGTTTTAACTCGCGAAGGTTACCCGGCCACGACTGCTCGGTCAGGGCACGCTTGGCACTGCTATCGAGGCTGCGAGGACCTCCATCCTGGGTATTGACGCATTGTTTCAAGAACAGCTCGGCAAACCAGAGGATATCCTCAGTTCGTTCTTTTAGCGGAGGGATATGCAGATGTATAACGTTGATTCGATAAAATAGATCCTCACGAAACTGGCCATTTTCGACCATCTTCTTCAGGTCTCTGTTGGTTGCAAAAATGAGTCGGACATTAACCGAATAATCACGTTCGCCACCAAGCCGAGTTACCTTTTTTTCCTGCAGAATACGTAGCAGGTGAACCTGCATGTTGAGAGGCATCTCTCCAACTTCGTCCAGAAACAGGGTGCCGCCGTCGGCCTGTTCGAACACCCCCTTTTTGGCTTTCATGGCACCGGTAAAGGCGCCTTTCTCGTGGCCGAACAGTTCAGACTCGAGCAGCGTTGGTGAAAAGGCTCCACAGTTGACCGCGATGAAGGGTTGGCCTTTGACCTCGGCACAGCTGTCATGTAGCAGGCGGGCGACATGCTCTTTGCCGACGCCGGTCTCTCCTGTGATCAGTACCGATGCGGCATGTTGGGAAATTCTGGGAATCGAGGCTTCGATACGGCGCATCGGCAGTGATATGCCCAGTATTGATTGGTCTGCTTGGTTGGTTAGCGGTACCGGGTTTTGCGACAGTGTTTGTACCTTCTCGACCAGTAGATCGAGATCAAAGGGTTTGGTGATGTAGTCGGCGGCGCCGTGTTTGATCAAGCTCACGGCCTTCTCGATAGAGCCGTAACCGGTGATAAAGATAAACGGTGGCAGCAGGGTATTGCTGGCCTGCAGAGAATCAAACAGCTCTTCGCCGCTCATATCGGGAAGCCGAATATCGCTGATAACTAGGCTGTAGTGACTCTGGACTAGATCGTCGATGGCGGCGGCGGCACTCTGGTGCCAATCAATCTCAAAGCCTTCGAGGATAAAACGGTCGTACAGGGATTCGCCCATAATGGGGTCGTCCTCGATTAAACACAGCCGGGGTAATTGCATTATGCCGCCTCTTGAAATGGCAGGGTGACCACGAACTCAGTCAGCATCTCGCCACTGCTGACTTGAATGTCGCCGTTAAGTTTTTCAACAATCTGATAGGTCACCCATAAACCAAGCCCTTTGCCGCCCTCTTTATCACTGGAGAATGGCTCGAACAGGTGTTGCAGTTGTTCATCGGAGATCTGTTTGCCGTTGTTGATGATGGTCATAACCAATAACGACCGGCTGACCTGGACCTGGCAGTTGATGCAGCCTTTTTCTGGTGACGCCTGAATTGCGTTAAGTAGTAGATTGATCAGAATCTGCCGAATCAATGTCGAGGCGATGGGGATTTGCTGCGCTATTTGGTTGTTCCACTCGATAAGGATTTGTTTGTTATGGGCCTCTTGCTGCACCAGGGTTAGGGTATCGTTGATATCCTGGCTGGTCAGTGGATGGGTTTCAGGCGAGGCTTCTACCAACAGCGCGGCCACAATATCCTTGATCTGTACCAACCCACGTTCAAGCAAGCTGACCGTTTTTGCGGTAACTGGATCATGATTGCCGTGGCGCTTGAGGGTACTGGTCGCATTGATCATTCCGCCCAGAGGGTTGTTGATTTCGTGGGCGATACCCGCGGTAAATCGACCGATGGCCGCCATCCGCTCAGCGGTGAGCACCTGTTGTTCGAGCGCCTCTTTTTCCTTGAGCTGATCGACCATATGTAAAAATTGCTGGCCCAGCTGGCCTAGCTCATCTTTGGATTGGTAGCGGATGATCTGGCAGTCCATCTGGTCGGGAATCGTCGAGCCGATATGGCCCATGCATTTGGACAGTTCGACCAGAGGTTTTGCCGCACGACGTCCCCAATAGATACCGATCGGTAGTAGCAAGGCGATGATCACCAGCGTGGTAATGCCGGCGAACCGGACCACTGTCGAGAAACGGTTTATGAAAATCTCTTTCGGATAGACCATGATCAGCGTGCCCAAAAGGGTATTGTCTGATTCGATAGGGGTGACGATATAGAGGCTCTTGAAACCGGTCCTATCATCGTAGAAATGGGGCTTTTTTTGATTGTCATTGATCCGTTTGATCAGTTGAGAGATCTCAGAATCACTGTCCGACGGGTCCGTCAGCATCGGGTATTGTGACGGGTTGGTTGAAACATAGATCTGTTGCTGGCTATTCAGTACCAGTACCGCACTGGCCTGCAGCGAGTTCTCCTCAGACTCGATGTTGAATGGAGTATTGATAATCTCATAGGCTTTCCATACATCATCGTGCAGCAACGCCGAGGTCAGCGTGTGGCCCATTATTCGGCCCATATTCTTTGACGTCAGCAGCAGGTCTTGCTTGAAAATGGTGTAGCCACTGAGCAGCAGCGAGGCGGTTACGCTGGCTCCGACCACCAGTATCAGGATGGCGGTGAACAGCGGTATTTTGAAGCGTAGGCTTAAATTTTGAGTTAGCTTCATTGTTGTTCAAACGCTATTTTCATCGAGTTGATGCTATCGAATAGGCTCGCATCCTGGATGCTGAATCGATCAAGATTGAGTCTTTTAAGCAGCGAGAGGCCTTCGCTGTCTTTGTGAATGTTTAACAGTACATTCTGAACAGCAGAGAAATCCTCCTCTGCTACATTGGCACTGGCGACAAATGGAGGAAAGCCGAACTCCGGTGATTTGTGTGCAACTCGCGTATTCCGAGTGATCTCCGGGTTGATCATCGCCAGGGTGTCCCAGATATAACCATCGACCGCACCGCCTTGAGCGACCCCCATAGCGACGGCTTCTACTACTTTCTCGTGAGCCCAGGTGAAAAAACTTCGGCGGAAGAAGTTGTTTCTATCTGCTCCCAGTTGTTGGATCTGATATTGCGGCACCAGATAGCCGGAATTGGAATCCGGGTCTGAAAAAGCAAAAATCTTACCCTGTAGATGCTCAATCGAGGTCGTTGTGGTGTCAGTGGCTGGTACGATCAGGTAGGACTGATAGACCGGCCTTCCCTGATAGAGGGGTACGGCCAGCAGTCGCAACTGATTTTGAAATTGAAGAAAGGGGTAACCGCAGATCCAGGCGAATTCGATCTGGTCCTGAAGGATCAGGTCGGTGATCTCTTTATAGGTAGTGCGTTGGACGAAACGTACCGGCCTGTGTAACCGGTCCTGCAGGTAATGCTGCCACTCTTCGAGCAGCGATGTCTGATAGTTGAGAAATACCGGAGTTACACCGATCCGGATTGGACGATCAGTTTGCTCTGTCGATGCATGGCCGACGGAGTTAAATGACAGGCTAAGTAAAATAACAAGTCCGTAACATAGCTTAAATCTAGTCATCAAATCAGTTCCGCCGCATCGCGCTCAATGAGCACTGTGAATCCGTGACTTCATTCCTTGCTCGATATTGCCGGAAACTCCTTGTTTATAGCTCTCCGCTAGAACTCTTTAAAACATTTCTGGCACCACCACTTCTGTATTTTCTATTACCTATAACCAGATAAAAAACATGGTTACCAGCTAGTAACATTAAACCAAGCAGGTCGCGCTGTACAGGTTACTGATTGGTAACACAAAGCGACCGAAGGTGTTCTTGTTTATATGTATCTCATTGTAAATAAATGATGTTTTTCTATTGGCTTAGTACTTGCTCATCTTCTAGACAAATTGATTGGCAACCATCATAGAGGTGGCTGTCAATGGTTAATCATTAATATCCAGGGGTGTTTGATGCAGCATAAAATTAAAAAATCCTGTTTTTGCAGTAGAAGACACTGGTTCGCGTTGCTGGTCAGCCTGCTATTTATTAGTCTGCCTACATGGGCTGCAGAGGTAGAAAGTATCGACTGGTCATCGGTTCCTACCAGTAAGCCCAGACTGTTTTACCCCGGCCAGTCCAGCTATGAGTGGTTACGCATAGAGGATCACAAGAAGGCTAGTAACGAGGTGAAGGATGGGGAGGCTTGCCTTAAATGTCATAAGAGCGAGCAGAAGTCTCTGGGGGAAATTTTGGTGGTTGAGAATCGACTCGAGCCCGATCCCATTGAGGATAAAGACGGTTACAAGCGCCTCTCGGTACAGGTGGCCCACGATGATACCAACCTCTATATGCGCTTCTCCTGGAAGAGCGATGGCGATGGGGTCGGTGATCAGGGCAATTACATGCGCTTCGATGGCGAACAGTGGCAGTGGTATGGCAATCATCGCCAGCACGAAACGGTAATCGATGACGAGCAACCCGCCATCTATCCGGATCGCTTGGGCATTATGATGGGGGATGGTCGGGTGCCGCTCTACCCCGAACAGGGTTGCTGGATGACCTGTCATGAATCGATGATCGGCATGGAGGAAGAGGCCGATGAGGACGAGGTGGCCGAACACCCTGTTATCAGTCAGCTCTACAAAGCGTTCGGGGTGGTTAACCGTTCCGTACGTAAATACATACCCGCGTCCCGCTCAGAGGGCACCGATTGGGCGGCGGTTAAAAGTGCCGATGAGTTGGCAGACCTGCGACAGCAAGGTGCCTTTCTTGACCTGATTATCTGGGATGCTGCGCTAACCAACCCGGGTGGTTTCGCTGCCGACTTTAACGTTCTGGAGATAAAACAGGTGGATGCCGGTAACAGTGCATTGCTGCCTAACGGCAAGATGTTGGGTGGCCCTGAGTTTATGTTCGATGCCGCAAAAGTAGGTTTCAGCGTGCTGACCGAACAAGACCTCAGCGATCAGGACAAACCCAAACACCTGGTGATCGGAACAACCGCCGCAGCGCTTGACGGTGACTTCAACGAGGGCGATATCCTGCCTGCTCATATTGTCGATACCGGGGCGGCCGAAGGTTCGGCGGCCGATGTTGATTATGCCAAGGGTGAGTGGAGCGACGGCACCTATACGCTGACGTTGCGTAGAAAACTGGATAGCGGCCACCCACTGGATGACCTAATCATGCAGCCCGGTGGAGTCTATACCTTCGGTTTTTCGATTCATGACGATGCGGCGGGCAAGCGGGCGCATCACGTTTCATTTCCAGTCCGGGTCAGTATCGGTCCAGGAAAGGCCGACATACAGGCCGTTACTCTTAAATGACCGAGCCACGGTGCCGGGCAGCACGGAAAACGGTGATCCGGTCTCAGCGAGTCGGGTCAGGAGGATAGAGCGTGGGAATGCTTAAGAACCGGGGTTTTCAGATCGCGACTGTCTTCATCGGCCTTTTCCTGGTCGCCGTAGTCTTGACCCTGGAACCGCTGACCCGACAATTTGTCGCCGTCGATACGGCTTGTTCGTATTGCCATGTCGACCAAGAGTATCGCTCGGATGTCCGACTGGCCTACTCCAAGGCTCATCCGCCACTCGATGAGAAGACCGAGCCGGCGAATGAGGAGATCGAGCAGCAGGCGACCTGCGCCGAATGCCATCTGGCTCCCGGAGCCATCAATTCTGTCTATGCCTATAGCCATTTTGCCAGTCTGACCGACCTGTTTGGGCATTTCCGTGACCGGCTGGCCGAGCGCGATGGGGCTTGGCAGGCGGCGCGTCAGGCTGCGGCATTTCGGGTGCGTGATCGGCTTTATGAATACGACAGCCCAACCTGTCGAAGCTGTCATATAGAAGCGGAGATCGAACCGAAACGTGAGCGGGGCATCAATGCTCATAACAAGGCTTTGGACGAGCAGATGACCTGTATTGAGTGTCATTACAACGAAAAGCATCGCAGTGTCGATCTGCGACAAAATGCGTTTGCCCAAGCAACGACCGAGTGAGGTGGCGATGAAACCGGCATCATGCAAAACATCTGCCTCTCATCGAGTCGGTTCAACCATTATCGATAATAAAATGGCCGATAACACAATGGCCGCTAACACGATGATCGGTGACGACGGGACCGAGCGGCCATATCGGAGTCAATCATGACCGAGTCTGATGATAAAACCAGCCCGCCGCAGGGTGAGCCTAACGAGCGCAGGGAGTTCCTCAAGAGTGCCGGTGGAATAGCCGTTGGTGCCGTGGCCGGAGCCGTTGCTCTGTCGCAGGTGCAAGGTGCAGGGGCTAAAGGATCGCAGCTGATCGCCACCTCGAACTCCAACCGTGTTCAATACGGCATGCTGATCGACCTGCGTCGCTGTATCGGCTGCCACTCCTGTAGCGTGGCGTGCAAGGCTGAGGCCGACGTACCGTTAGGGGTGGCCAGAAGCTGGGTGGAGTATACCGAGAAGGGCGAATACCCGAATACCGGGCGCAGCTTTTTGCCCCGATTGTGTAACCACTGCAGTGATCCAGACTGCGTTCGGGTCTGTCCGACCGGAGCTACCTATAAACGACCTCAGGATGGCATCGTCGTGGTTGATCAGGGGGTCTGTATCGGTTGTCTCTATTGCGCCCAGGCTTGTCCCTACGGCGCCCGCTTTCTTAATCCCGTCACCCGTTTTGCCGACAAGTGCGACCTGTGTATCCACCGCGTATCGAAAGGACTGGTGCCCTCCTGCGTCAATACGTGCCAGGGCCGGGCTCGGGTGTTTGGTGATATCAACGACGTCACCAGCGAGATCCATAAATTGATCGCTAAGCACCCGGTATCGGTACTTCGCGAGCACATCGGCACCGGCCCTAATGTTTATTATATTGGCCTCGACAGCACCGATGAAAATACCAAACGGCCCGGCCAGTACGTCCGCGTCACCACCCACAACGGCACCCATACCAAGCGAGGTTAGCGATGGCGCATCATCTTATGTGGAGCTGGCCGGTTTACTGGTACCTGTTCTTGGCGGGTACCGGGTCTGGGGCGATCGCAGTCAGTGCTTTTATCTACCTGCGAGGAGCGGGCGGAAATTTAGGTGAACGCTACTTCAGCATCGCAAAATTCGGTGCATTGATCGGCCCATTGCCAGTCATTATCGGTACCGGGTTTCTGATTTTCGAATTGGGTCGGCCGTTCCGAGCTTTCAATATCATGACCAGTAACCTTTGGTACAAAGCCTTCAATCCATCACCGATGAACTATGGTGGCTGGCTGTTGCTGCTGGTTGGATTGGTTTCGGTACTCTACGCGCTGAGCTTTTTGAACTGGAAGGCGATTGTCGATGGCGGCGTTGGCGATAGTCTGGACAAGAGAGCGCGAGCGCTGCGCAAGCCGTTGGCCGGAGTTTGTGCCCCGTTGGCTATTGCCACCGCAATCTATACCGCGATGCTATTGGGCGCGATGCCCTCGCGGCCGTTGTGGAACACGCCCGTGTTGTGGGCACTGTTCACGGTCTCGGCACTCTCTACCGGCATCGCGGTGATCATGCTGGCCAATAGGATCACGCATCGCTCCAACGGAGATCAGGCCCGCGAACGGCAATTCCATAACAGCGGCTACTGGCTGACGCTGTTTGATACGATCCTGATCGTGATCGAATTGGTGGTGATTGCGCTTTTCTTCATGTTTGCTTACGTCACGGTTCAGGATGCCAGCTATGCGATCAAGGTGATTCTTCCCGGCGGCGAGATGGCGCCGCTGTTCTGGACCTGGGTGGTGCTGATCGGACTGTTGATCCCGCTGTTATTCGATGCCTTCTTTGTCTTCCGGGCGCAATACAACGGCGGTCATTTCCGGGTGCCGTATCTGTTTGAAATCGCGCTGCCGCTGGCGGTCATCGCCGGGGGTTTTATGTTGCGTTACGTCATCGTTGTGGGCGGCCAGCTTACCGGCCCAATCGGTCTCTGAGGAGCGGGTTATGGTCCATTGTCGTGGTTTGTTTATTGATGCACGGTGGTATCGCTGCCGGCGGTCAACTGACCGGATTCATCGGCGGTCTCTGAGGAACAGACTATGGTGAACCGTCGTGATCTTCTCAAACTGGGGGCCGGCTTGGGGCTATCCAGTACCTTTTTGTCTTCGGCAGAGACGCTGGCGGCTACCGAAAAGCCTGCCGATGATGAGTTTGCCTTTAAGCCGCCGGAGACGTTTTTACAGGGCGGCAAGGATTACTCCTACCTACGAGGCAAGGAGAAAAAGGCCATACCGAGTGCCTGTTGGCAGTGTGTTTCCCGCTGCCCAATTATCGGTTATCAGGAGGATGGCCGGTTGACCAAGATCGAAGGTCAACCTGATTCGATCCGCTCTCTGGGCAAGGTCTGCGCCAAATCCCAGGCGGGGCTCAATCAACTTTATGACCCCGATCGTATTCTCTACCCTATGCGCCGGGTCGGTAAACGTGGAGAAGGAAAGTGGAAACGGGTCAGCTGGGATGATGCATTGGAGGAGCTGGCCGGGCGGATGAAGAACCTGCGCGACGCCGGTGAACCAGAAAAATTCATGTTCCATTACGGGCGGATGAAAGGCGGCACCAGCAAATTGGTCAATAACTTTCTGGCCGCCTACGGAACCGCCACCATCGGTAATCACACCAGCCTTTGCGAAGGCGGCAAATGGACCGCTCAGGAGCTGACCTGGGGCGGGCATTACGATAACTGGGATTTTGATAACACCCAGTACGTGCTGAACTTTGGCAGCAATGTATTTGAATCGCACACCAACCATATCTCAACGGCGCAGCGATTGATTAGAGCGATGGTCGACCGCGGAGTGCGTTTGGTGACGTTCGATGTGCGGCTGTCCAACACCGCCGCCAAGTCCACCGAGTGGGTGCCGGTCAAACCGGGAACCGATCAGGCGGTGGTGCTGGCGATGTGTCATGTGATCATCAACGAAGGATTGTACGAGGCGGGGTTACCGTTGCTGGAGTTTTGCAAGGTCACGGCGGACAACAACGCCACGTTGGACGACAAGATCGATGCGTTAAAGACCTTTGTTGCCCCGTACACCCCGGCATGGGCGGAGGAGATCAGCGGCGTGCCTGCCGCACAGACCGCCTCGATCGCCCGTGAATTCGCCACTAAGGGCCCCGCTTGCGTGATCAGCTACCGTGGTGCTGTCGCGCATTACAACGGTAACGAGACCGAGCGGGCGATCCAAATGCTGGCGGCCATCACCGGCAATATCGACAACCCGGGCGGTCGCTGCAAGGCGGTTGGTGCCGACTGGAACTATCCAAAGCTGAAAAAAGTCCCCAAGGCGCGCAAGCTCGATCTGATGGACGGCTTCGACGGTCAGGTTGCGTTTCCGACCCATCACGTTAGCAACCAGGTGTTCAAACGAATCAAAGAAGGCAGCGCCGGACGGCCCGAGATCTACCTCTGGTACTGCTACGCACCGGTCTATGCCAATGGCGATTGCAGCCTTAATACCGAGGTGCTGAAGGATGAAAGCCTGTTGCCGTTTACGGTCTCGATCAACCCCTTCTACGACGAGTCGGCAGCGCTGGCAGATCTGATTTTGCCCGACACCACCTATCTGGAGCGTTGGGATTGTGAGGATATGGTCTCACCGACCCAGGTTGCCGAATATTACATTCGCCAACCGTTGGTTGAGCCATTGGGCGAGGCGCGTAATTTCCCCGATGTCTGTATCGATCTAGCCCAACGGCTGAAGCTTAAACTGGGTACCAAGTCGATGCATGACTTCGTCAAAAAGACCTGCAAGAAGACCACGTTGGTGAAGAAAAAGGCCAAGGGCTTACGCGGCATGCAGAAGCGAGGAGTGTTTCACGACAAACGGGCGAAACCGCGCTACTACTCCTATCGACGACAGGTTTCGAGTAAAACCCTGGCTGGAAAAAACGTGATATTTGATGTCGATACCGGTGTTTATTGGGATTGGAAAAAAGCCCATATAGAGAGTGAAGACGCCGCTATTTCGCTGGGCTATACACAGGCTACAAAATCCTACAAAGGCTATGTCGGCCAACGCATCGGCGAGCAGGTCTATGTCGGTTTCCCACCGGACAAGGTTAATAAGTCGGGGCTGTTTGAGATCTATTCTGGACTGATGGCCGATAAGGGGTTGTCGCCGCTGCCTGCGTTTATCGCCATTCCCGAGCATGCGGCGATGCAGCCGGACGATCTGATATTGACCACCTACAAGGTCAATGTACAGACACACTCGCGGACCATGAATTGCCGTTGGCTCAGTGAGATCTATCACGATAACCCTGCCTGGATTAATCCCCAGACCGCACAAGCCCGAGGCATCGGTGACGGTGATACGATCAAGGTGACATCGAGTATCGGTGAGATCGAAACCCGGGCTAGGGTGACACCTGCGGTGGTTCCCGGTGTGATCGCGATTTCGCATCACTGCGGTCACTGGGAGTACGGTCGTTTTGCATCGGGCAAACCATCACCGCAAGGTGCTGAAGATATTCCCAACCGTGACCATCGCTGGTGGGACCGCAACGGTGTCCATCCCAACTGGTTGATTCCGAACTCTCCAGATCCTATCAATGGCCAGCAACGCTGGATGGACACGGTGGTACAAGTCACAAAGGTACAAGCCACCAAGGTACAGTCGGCATGAGTTATCAATGGAGCACTGAGATGAAACAGTCGGTTAATCGATGCGGGCTGATGCTGATTGTCGCTATGCTGACGCTTGTGCCACAGGATTCGGTTCATGCCGAATCAGCTCGAGATGATGTTGCCGCGCTGGTCCATTCGCTTGGCTATAGCGCTGCGATACACCAGTTCAAAAACTACGTACTGCGGGGGCAGCCTGAACAGTACCAAGCGGCTAAACAAGCTTATTCTGACGCCATGCAGAACCTAAACCAGCTTGAAAAGAGGCCTGCAATAGAGCGCCAAGATCGGTTGGCCATTGCTACCATTCGGACGATGGTCGTCGCTTATTCTGCCGGGCTGGATCGGGTAGACGAGCTGCGTGCCAAGGGCTGGCGGTTAGAGGATATCGATCATGCCGTGACTGTGGATGATGATGCGGCTATCGCAGCACTGGATCAATTGCGAGCCAAGTGGCGATGGAGTGATCTGGAAGAGACCGTGTATCAGTTGGGCTACGGCAAGGGGATCCATAATTTTAAAAACTATCTGCTGCGACAGCACGAGCATTATCATACCCAGGCCTTGGAAAATTTCCTGACCGTCGAATCGCTGATCGTCAATCAATTCAACACGGCGAGTCTGGACAGCGAGCAACGATCAGCGTTGGAAAAGGTAGGTCGAATTACCCAGTCTTACCGTAACTACTTGGTCTTGATCGACCGACTCCATGCGCTGCAACGGAGCAAACGACAGATCGATTTAGCGGTAAAGATTAATGATGCACCGGCGGTAGAGGCATTGTCCTTGCTTAGCCGCTAGGAGGCTGTCGCGCTTGACCGATGGTAGCGAGAGAAATACGATTTTCCGCAGTAGATCAGTGTTAAGTCCGAAAGCCTCCTGGGTGCATCCCCTGCCTGCCGTATCGCGATGGCTTGAATCGCAGCGGCACCGTCTGTTTTCTTCCCTCTGACCACTCTTTGTCGATGTTACGGATTGGTAACTTGTTCGCCATAGCAAGCGGATATAGATGTTACCTGTAAGTAACATTAACGCGACAGCTAATACCCTTTTAATTAGTAAGTGTTTGTAATGGTTGGGAGAACGAGTAGTTGGTGAGAATGTTGCATTTATGACTGTTACCCGTTGGCGGTGTATGACCACCAATCACCCAAAAAGAATAATGAGGGGAACAGGATGAGTAACGATTCAGGTCCAAAACTAAACCGCAGAGATCTGCTGAAACGCATCGGTGCTGGATCTGCGCTGGTGACCGTGGCTGCAGCGGTTCCAACCGTGGCACAGGGGGCAAAAAAGCAGGAGGTGCGCTACGCGATGGTTATCGACGTGCGCCGTTGCTCCGGTTGTCAGGCCTGCAGCATTGCCTGCAAAACGGAATTTGAAGTTCCCATCGGAGGGGTTCGCTCTTGGGTTGAACACCATGATGCAGGGGTCTATCCCAACGTTGAGCGGCGCATGTTACCTCGCCTGTGCAACCATTGCTCCAAACCACCCTGTGTCGATGCCTGCCCGGAAAATATTAATGCGACCTATAAGCGCGAGGAAGACGGCATTGTGGTGGTCGACGAGTCCAAGTGTATCGGCTGTGCCAAATGTGTTGAGGCCTGCCCCTACGACGCCCGTTTTATGAATCCGTTTAAGGGTGACCCCAAGCTGACCAACGGCAATGGTACGGCCGACAAGTGTGATTTCTGTCTGCATCGTATCTCCAAGGGTGTCGCGCCTTCGTGTGTTAATACCTGTCCAGGTAGAGCGCGTATCTTCGGCGATCTGAACGATCCCACCAGCGAGGTGGCCAAACTGGTTGATGAGTTAGATACCACGGTCTTACGGCGTGGCGATAAGACCAAGCCCAGTGTGTTTTATATCGGTGCCGACTGGATTGAATCCAAGAAGGATAAGAAGGCACAGCAATTCAGTCGAGTTGATACGCATCGTAACGAGCGTTCAACGCATCGTTTTTCATAACTGGGGAGATTTAGGATATGTTTAATCGACGTAATTTTCTAAAACTGGGCGCGGCATCCGCGACCACAGTTATCGCTCCCGCCCTCTCTCTCAACGCGAATGCGGCCAAGGACTTGCCCATTCGGGGTAATCGAGATTTCTCTCCGGTCACGGGCAAGGAACGCAAGATGATCCCCAGTGCCTGCTGGCAGTGCGTTACCCGCTGCTCCAACGTGGGCTACGTGGAGGATGGAAAGCTGGTCAAGATCGAGCCAAATATCAACTCTATCCGTACCGAAGGCACTCTCTGTGCCAAAGGCCAGGCGGCGATCAATCACACCTACGATCCGGACCGGATCCTCTACCCGATGCGCCGAGTGGGCGAACGGGGCGAAGGTAAGTGGAAACGGATTACCTGGGAGGAGGCACTGGACGAGATCGCTGCCCGGATGAAGAAGAATCGCGATGCCGGCACGCCGGAGAAGGTGGTCTATCACTACGGTCGGGCTAAGGCCAGCCACTCCAAGACCGTCGGTGGCTTCTTCAAAGCCTACGGCACCGGCAGCATCGGTAACCACACCAGTATCTGCGAAGGGGGCAAGTGGTCCGCTCAGGAGCTGACCTGGGGTGGGCACTACGATAACTGGGATTTTGACAATACGAAGTTTGTGCTCAACTTTGGCAGTAATTTCCTTGAGACCCATACCAACCATATCCCGGTCGCTCACCGTATGTTGTGGGCTATGGCCGAGCGTGGGGTGGAGATGGTGACCTTCGATGTACGCAACTCCAATACCGCCGCTAAATCTCGCGACTGGGTGCCGGTCAAACCGGGAACCGATCTGGCGGTAATCTTGGCGATGATTAACGTGGTCATGAGTGAGGGACTGTATAAAGGTGATGGCGAGGAGTTTCTCAAATACACCCGGGTTACCGAAGATGTCGATGCCAGCGTGGCACAGAAGGTCTCGGCAATTAAAGCCCATGTGAAAGGCTATACCCCAGCTTGGGCCGAGAAAATCAGTGGTGTTCCGGCCAAGCAGATCACCGCCCTAGCCAAGGAGTTCGCCACCAAGAAGCCGGCGGTGCTGGTCAGCTATCGTGGACTGGTAGCCCATTACAACGGCAACGAGGGCGAACGGGCGGCGCAGCTGCTGTGTGCGGTGACCGGACAGATGGATAAGCCGGGCACTCGTATGAAAGCAGTTGGCGCTGGCTGGAATTTCCCCAAGATCAAACCCGCGAAGAAAACGCCTAAGCTGGATATCTTCGACGGTTTTCCAGGGCAGGCTGCCTATCCGACCCATCATGTCAGCCATCAGGTGCTGAAGATGATCAAGGATGGCCGCAACGGTCGGCCCGATATGTATATCACCTACTGTTATACCCCGGCCTATGCCAACGGAGATGTGCAGGAGAACATCGATATCCTCAAGGATGAGAAATTGATTCCGTTCTATGTATCGGTCGATCCATTCTACGGCGACTCCACCATGTATGCCGATCTGATCCTGCCCGACACCCCCTTTACCGAACGCTGGACCGCCGAAGATATGGTGTCTCCTTCGCAGGTAGCCGAGTTCTATATTCGCCAGCCTTTCACCAAGCCGATGGGCGAGGCGCGTGATTTCTCCGATGTAGTATTTGATCTGGGTAAGCGGTTGGGTATTGATATGGGCAAGGCCAAGTCACATGAAGACTTTGTCCGCATGACCTGTGATAGCACACCTGGTGTGAAGGAAGCTGGAGGCTTTGAGTACATGAAGAAGGTTGGCGTCTGGCACGATAAGAATGCCAAGCCGCAACAGCAGGTCTACAACCGCCCTGTTGCCGAATCGGTCTACAAGGCCAAGGGCGTGGTGCTGGATAAGGCATCGGGAGTGTACTGGAAACCCAAAAGTGACGCCGATGCCAAGAAAGGCTATGTCGCGACTAAGAAAGCGTATAAGGGCTATGTGGCGCAGAAGATGCCTCACGGCGTGTTCTCCGGCTTCGCTCCGGATGCGGTCAATAAGTCCGGTTTTCTGGAACTCTGGTCACCCCTGCTCAAGGCCAAGGGTTTCGGCCCGATGCCGACCTGGATGGCGATTCCTGAGCACCAGAAGATGGCTAGTGATGATCTATATATGACCACCTACAAGGTTGCAACCCACTCGCATTCGCGGACCATGAACTGCAAGTACCTGGCCGAGGTTTATCACAGCAATCCAGCCTGGATTAATCCAGCCACGGCAAAAGCCAAGGGGATCTACGATGGAGATAGAATCAAGGTTAAGTCGGCTACCGGTGAGTTCGTCACCAAGGCGCAACTGACCGAGGCGATCATGCCTGGAGTGATTGCGGTATCGCACCATTGTGGTCATTGGGCCTATGGGCGATACGCCTCCGACCGCCGTGCGCCTAATGCGGGCAGTGACGACCGGGGTGATCGCGATTACAAACTCAAGTGGTGGTCCGATAACGGCGTCCATCCTAACTGGGCCATCGCCAACTCACCTGACCCGATCAATGGTCAGCAGCGGTGGATGGATACGGTTGTCAAAGTCACGAGGGTGTAATCAATGATGGAACTTGCTAGTGACATCCCAAGTCGTACCCATGCCGAGTTGGCTGGGACCGCAATGGAGGTGAGTCATCTCTATGGTTTTATGGCCAGTCTCTACCGTGCTGAGTTGTCGCAAGCTCAGCTACGTAGCCTGCGGGCACCCGAGATGGAAAGTATGCTAACGGCAGCCGGTGTCACGCTGGAGGGTGACTTCTGGTGCCAACCCGAGGCGGCGCTGTTGGAGGAGCTGGCGGTAGAGTATACCGCGCTCTTCTTGGGTCCGGGTGGGCACATATCGCCTCACGAATCGGTACATATCGAGTCGCAAGGCGCTTATTGGGGAGATGCCACGACAGCCGTGCGCCGTTTTATCACCGATACGGGTATTGAGTACAGCCTGAATTATCAGGGTATTCCCGATCATATCGGAGTAGAGCTGGAATTTTTGTCTGAGCTAGCCCGACGTGAGAGCACCGCCTGGGAGCAGGGTGATGTTCAGTCTGCGGGCAACTGCCTTGAGTATCAGCGTGATTTTCTTGATGAGCATCTGGGGCGCTGGGTAGAGAAGTTTTGTACCCGGATCGTGGAAACGGCCGAACTGTCGTTTTATCGGGACGTGGCCCAGCTAACGGCTCAGTTTATCGGCTCCGAAACCGAGGCGGTCGAAGAGCGTCTGGGGATCGTCGTCACCCTTGCTGACCCTCCGGTACCGCCGAGGATTGCTGCTGAGGCTGAGTTGGCGCAGGTGTGAGCTAATTGAAATGGCTTCAATCAGCTGTATTGATAGCGCTGAATGCTGAGGATTGGCGTTGCTGCTAACGCCTACGTCGGGCTGGTTTGTTACCCAGAGCGCGGTCCCGAGCTCTTTTTTTCTGCGCCGTGCGGCTGTTTTTGCCACTGTTGACGGGTTCTTTGGAGAGGTCGGGTTCGTAGCCCGCTAGCCATTGCGGCAGCAGGCTGGTATTGAGGATCGCTTCGATCTCTTCTAACAGATAGTTTTCTTCGGTGCTGAGTAGCGAGATGGCCAGCCCTGAGCCACCGGCGCGTCCAGTGCGGCCGATACGGTGGATATAGTCCTCGGCATTGAAGGGCAGCTCGTGGTTGATCACGTATTTAAGCTGATCGATATCCAGCCCTCTGGCGGCCACGTCGGTGGCAACCAGCACCCGAGTATCACCCTGCCTGAACGATTCGAGAGCGCGTTCGCGGGCACCCTGCGATTTATCGCCGTGAATCGATTCGGTTTTGAGACCGTCCAGACACATCGCGTTGGCGAGTTTATCGGCGCCCTGTTTGGTGCGGGTGAAGATCAGCACCTGGTGCCAGTTTTTGGCGCCGATCAGGTGTGAAATCAGCTCGCGTTTGCGGTTAGCGTCGACCGCGTAGACGATCTGTTCCACCTGGATGGCTGCGGTATTGCGGGCATCGACTTCGATCAATTGCGGCGATCTGAGTAGCGTTTTACTCAGATCGAAAATAGCCTGATCGAAGGTGGCCGAAAATAGCAGGGTTTGGCGGGCGGCAGGGACGGTCTTAAGTATCCGTTTGATCTCGTCGATAAAGCCCATATCCAGCATCCGGTCGGCTTCGTCGAACACCAGATGCTGCAGCTGACTCAGGTCGGCGGCGCCGCGATTGATCAGGTCTAGCAACCGTCCTGGTGTGGCCACCAGAACATCGACCCCAGCGGCGAGCGCTGCCATCTGCGTGTTGATACTGGCGCCGCCGTAAACCAGCGCGCTAGTCAGCGCGCTACCTTGGCCGTAGTTCAGCAGGCTTTGAAACACCTGTTGGGCCAGCTCGCGGGTGGGGGTGAGAATCAGCGCACGCGGCGAACGTTTGGCGTCGAGTGATTGCTCCGATAAGCCTAGTTGTTGCAAGATCGGCAGGGCAAAGGCCGCCGTTTTGCCGGTGCCGGTCTGCGCCCCCGCCATCACGTCTTGTCCGGCTAATATGGCCGGAATAGCGGCCTTTTGAATCGGCGTCGGCTCGGTATAACCGCGTTCGGTAATCGCATCGATTAATGCTTGATCAAGGCCTAAGGCTGAAAATCCCATGCTGTGGTTAACCCTGCTCGCCTGCGTACTGACTATTGATGTCGAGCGCGATCGCTTCGGCAATCTTAATCCCGTCGATGGCCGCCGACATGATACCGCCGGCATAGCCCGCACCTTCTCCGGCGGGGTACAGCCCTCGGGTATTGATACTCTGCATGTCGTGGCCACGTTTGATGGCCACCGGCGAAGAGGTGCGGGTCTCTACGCCGGTCAGCAGTGCATCATCTTTGGCAAAGCCTTTGATCTGCTTGTTAAACGCCGGTATCGCTTCACGAATGGCTGCAATACAGTAATCGGGTAGGGCGTCGGCCAGATCGGTTAACTTGATCCCCGGCTTGAATGACGGGGACACGCTACCCAGCTTCTGTGAGCCGGTCCCTTTTAGAAAATCGCCCACAGTTTGCGCTGGGGCATCGTAATTCTCGCCCCCCAACTGATAGGCCTTGCTTTCGAGTTGACGTTGCAGCTCCATACCTGCGAGCGGACCGCCAGGGTAATCGGACGGATCGATACCAACCACGATGGCGCTGTTGGCGTTGCGCTCTTGGCGTGAATATTGGCTCATACCGTTGGTGACGACACAATGTTCCTCCGAGGTGGCTGCGACGACTGTACCCCCTGGGCACATGCAGAAGCTGTATACCGAGCGGCCATTGCTGCCGTGGTGCACCAGCTTGTAATCGGCGGCTCCCAGGATCGGGTGGCCGGCGTTGCGACCAAACCGGGCTTTGTCGATCAGTGACTGTTCGTGTTCGATTCGAAAACCGACCGAGAACGGCTTGGCTTCCATATGGACCTTTTTGTCGTACAGCATCTCGAAGGTGTCGCGGGCGCTGTGGCCGATCGCCAAGGCGATATGGTTTGAATGGATCGTTTCACCGTCCGCCAGCGTGATGCCGGTGACCTGGCCATTTTCGATCTGGAGGTCATCGACCCGAGCGCTGAAACGAATTTCTCCGCCCAGCTCGATGATCTTGGCGCGCATCTTTTCGACCATCGATACCAGCCGGAACGTACCGATATGCGGCTTGCTGACGTACATGATCTCTTCGGGAGCACCGGCTTCGACAAATTCGGTCAAGACTTTGCGGCCGTACTGTTTCGGGTCTTTGATTTGGGTCGAGAGTTTGCCATCGGAAAAAGTACCGGCGCCGCCCTCGCCAAACTGGACATTGGATTCGGTATTGAGTTTCTTCTCGCGCCAGAATCCAAAGGTGTCTTTGGTGCGCTCACGGACCGCTTTACCGCGCTCGACGATCAGAGGCTTGTAGCCCATCTGCGCCAGTACCAGGCCAGCCAATAAACCACAGGGGCCGAAACCGATCACAACCGGTCGTTGTGGTAGCTCGGTAGGCGCCTGGGCGACAAATTTATACTCCATATCCGGCGTGGCTCGTACGGACGAGTTACCGGCAAATTTTTCCAGCAGCTGGTCGTCGAGTTGGGTTTCGACATCGAGGGTATAGATCAGAAAAATGTGGTTCTTCTTGCGAGCGTCGTAGCCACGTCGACGTATCTCATAGCGGACCAGTTGATCCGCAGCGATATCTAATGTCCGTACCACCTCGGCGGTCAGCGCTTGTTCGTCGTGATCGAGGGGTAATTTGATATTGGAGATACGAATCATGTTGGGCATTCCGGCGAACAATAGAGATCAGTTGGGAGTTCCTCAAACCAACAACAATGCGGATCAGTTTGAGGTCAGCGGTGGGTTTATCGCCCCGCTTTTAGTCAGCAGGCGATTTTACGTTATTTTTTAATGCGAGGGGACTTGATCAGGGCGTTAATAAAAATCGATTAAGCCGTTTGAGCGTGCCATCGTTAGCCATCTCCACCAGTGCCGCATCGATCTGCTGGCGAAGCGGTCCTAAATCTTTGGTTTTGGTGTATAAAATGTAGGAAGGATTGGTCGATATTGGCGGGGTTAACTCTTGTATATCATCGGCATAGCCGAGTTGTTGGATCGCCGAGATGGCAACATGACGGTTGCTGATCAGTAGGTCGGCACGGCCAAACTTGAGCATCTTCACCGCACTGGAGGTATTGGGGGCCGATACAATGTTCTCCAGGGTGTTATCTTTCAGCGCTTGGTTGAACTCGCTTCCGTAGGAAAACCGGTCAACCGTAATGATGGAATAGCGCGATAGCTCGGTAATATTTCCGCTATACGACAGCGTGCGGCCCTTTAACCCAAATAGTGAAATGACCGTGTCGAATAAGGCGACCTCGCTGTAACCGGCATATTCGGCACGACTTTTGTGCCATTGACCGGTGGTGAAGTCGGCGCGGCCCTTCTCCACATGTTTGAGTACCCGGCTCCAGAGAAAAAACTCCACGGTAAGGGTGTGACCGGCTCGGGCAAAAGCCTCGCGTAGAATCTCGAGTTTAAATCCTTTAGCTTGGTCGTCTTCAAGGTATTGAAATGGCGGGTAGTCAGAGGTAGCGAAGGTGAAATTGTCGGCTTGCGCGCTGTTGAGCTGGAAACACAGCAATGCAGTGATGAGGCAGGTGAGAACAAAGGGGCCTTGCATGCCAGTAGTTCCTGATACGAAGTTAAGCGTCGGTCAGTGATCGACGTTATGTAGCCAGAGGGTGACAGCGATGAATAGACCTCCGCCCGCTACTTATCATCAACATCTGTTATCGGCTTGGGTGCTGTGTCGATCAGAATCAGTGTAGATCAAGCCATTCGCGAGTTGGTCAATTAATGGCTGCCGCTAGACTGGCGTTTGGATGATCAGGCTGTGGTGCAGGAGGCGACGTACGAGAAGAGGCTTTAGGGATGAAGCAAAGCCGGAATGAAGGGGGCCATTCCGGCTTCTGCCGAGTAGAGGTTGGCTAGCGTGGCTTAATTGGTTTCCTCGGGAAGGTAAAAGCCGACTCCCAGCACGTAATCGCCAACTTTCTGCACCCGTGAGAATTTATGCTCAATATCGTTGGTCTGACGGTTGAGCCAGTCATACTCGATAATGCCGTAGCCCATCCGATCAGCCAGTTTTAGGATCTCCTTTCCGATCGGCTTACCGGCGGCGTCCGATACCTCGGCTAGACTTTGACCGACCAATTTCGGGTTGGCCCCCGAGGCTTTGTAGACTCCCTTCATATCGATGGCGAAGATATAGAGATCGTTCTGAACAAAGCCTCCGTGAAGGTCGTTAAATTTGGCGAATGCTTCTTCTGCGCCCTTTTCCTGGACCACATAGATCGCGTTCTCAAGCATCCGTTTGGCTTGCCGAGAGGTACCCCGTTCGGTGGCGATGCTGGTTAGGCTGAATGTGGCCAGTAATAGCAGGCATAGGCTGCGTAACAGTGGCTGGCTGAGTGTCATATCAAGCTCCTTAGGTGATATCTGACGCGTTGGTTACGGTTCAGAATAAAGCCAGGAGCGGTGGGGAAAAATGGTTCTATCGGGTTGAACGGCTACGACTTCGGTAGCAAATGGGGAGGGCTATTCGTCGACCCAGACCCAACGAAGCGGTTCGCCAAAATCATCGTAGAGCATTTTTTTGCGTGGCCGTTTAGCGCGCTGAGGCTTTGCGGCGGATTTAGCTTTGCGGCGGGTTTCGATACTGGCCACGACATCGCTGACCGGTGTTCGGCTGTCACGAGGACGCTCGACAAAGCCACCTGGATTGAGCGAGGCGCCATGACCTAATCCACTCTCACCCTGTTCGACCTGTCGAATACTACCGCCACGGCTGATGAACTCACGCACCTGCTGGTCGATCTCGTTGCGTATTTGGGCCTTATCGGGACGAAGTTTCATGTTAGGGCGTATCGATGGGTACTGTAAGAGTTGACACGCCAGTATAGCCGATATTGGCGGAGACAACGATCTGGCGTTAAGCAGACTGTTTAGCTGTGTGTCATGCTTACCCGGAATCCTTGCTGAGGAGAGGTCATTATCATGACATTCAATCAACTGATCGAACATCGCATCACTTGCCCTTATTGCAGCGAATGTTTCACCGTTTTAATCGACGGCTCTGAACCGCAGCAAGAGTATGTCGAAGACTGCCACGTATGTTGCCAGCCGATGGTGTTGAGCGTTGGCTTGGCTGACGATGGCGTCTTGCTGGGATTGCAACTGCGGCGCGAGAATGACTGAACTGCTTCGAGGTTTTCTTATATCTTCGTGTGGATGGGAGTCGGTGAGTGATTAAACCAAGCGTTGTTTGCGCCTTGTTGCTGCTCTTTAGCCCTTTGGGCTGGGGTAACGAGTTGCTGCGGGGGCAGCATGCTGGCGTTGACTATGTGGTGGAGCAGGTAACCGATGGCTTAGGCGTACCCTGGGGTATGACTTTTATTGGTCCCAGCCAGCTATTGGTGACCGAGCGACAGGGGCGGCTGGGGCTGATCGATACCCTAAATGGCAGCCGTACCGACGTGACCGGGGTGCCGCCAGTACTGGCATCCGGCCAGGGTGGGCTGCTCGATGTCGCGGTGCCCCCCGATTACCAACCCGGTGGCTGGATCTACTTTACCTACAGTAAAAATGTCGACGGGCAGGGCGCAACCACATTGGCGCGTGCGATGCTCGATGGTGCGATTTTGAAACACTGGAGTGAACTGCTGGTGACGCATTCGATTACCGACACCGGTCGTCATTACGGCAGCCGGATCGCCTTTGATGATGCTGGCTACCTATATTTCGGCGTCGGAGATCGCGGTGAACGCCCGAACGGTCAGGACCTAACTACCCATGCCGGGAGCATTATCAGGCTGCACCGCGACGGTCGAGTACCGAGTGATAACCCGTTCGTCGGCCGCAGCGATGCGTTGGCCGAGATCTGGAGTTACGGCCACCGAAACCCGCAAGGCTTAGCGTTCGATTCTGAGCATCAACGGCTGTGGGAGATCGAGCATGGCCCCCGTGGTGGCGATGAGATTAACTTGATCGAACCGGGAAGTAATTACGGCTGGCCGGTGATCTCTTTCGGTAAGGAGTACTGGGGACCCTTCGCTGTTGGTGAGGACACTCATAAGCCGGGAATGGAGCAGCCGGTGAAGGTTTATATCCCCTCGATCGCTCCCGGCAGTCTGCTGCTGTATAGCGGTACAGCCTTTCCCGGCTGGCGTGGCAACCTGTTTGCCGGGGCGTTAAAACTGACCCACCTGAACCGCATCGTGCTCGATACTGACGGCAAGGTGGTGCAGGAACAGCGATTGTTCGAATCGCTGAATCAGCGGATTCGGGCACTGGCCCAAAGTCCCGAGGGTTGGATCTACCTATCGACCGATAGCGGCCAAATACTACGGCTGCGCCCTCCGCGTTAAGTTCCTCGACGGCACCGTTTTGATGGCAAGAAAAAGTGGCGTTGGTGTTGGATACTGCTACCTTGCTCAAGAGGTGAGCGCTTCTGAGTATCAGTGCGCTTGCTCTGATGCCCAAGGTAAGCTATTCATAACCCATTCGATTTTTCAGATAGAAGGAAAACGCCAGTGGATATGGACTTAACCCTCAATCAGACTAGGGTAATCGGTTGTTTGATCGAAAAAGAGATCACTACGCCTGACCAATACCCGCTGTCTTTAAACGCCCTGACGCTGGCGTGCAATCAAAAGAGCAACCGCGATCCGGTGCTCAACCTTTCCGACTCTGAGGTGCAAAATACCCTTGATGAGCTGGCCCAAAAAAGGATGACCCGCGAGGAATCCGGATTTGGTAGCCGGGTGGTCAAATACAAGCACCGTTTCTGCAATACCGAGTTCGGTGAGTTACAGCTCAAAGACCAGGAGCTCGGTATTGTGTGCGTATTGTTCCTACGCGGGCCGCAGACACCGGGTGAACTGCGTAGTCGAACGAACCGGCTGTGTAGTTTTAGCGATGTTCATGAAGTGGAAACGGTACTGGAGCTATTGAGCGAGCGGATTGACGGCCCCTTTGTTGCTCGTTTACCCCGCGAACCCGGCAAGCGCGAATCGCGTTATGCTCATCTGTTTAGTGGTGAGGTGGAGGCCGATACCGCACCATTGCAACGGTCTGTCGCGCAGGCCCCGGTGGATGATGATCGAGTGGCCGTATTAGAGCAGCAAGTGGCCGATCTGCGCGATGAGTTGATGGCGGTTAAGGCTCAGCTCGATGAGCTGTTAAGTTAACGAGGAAGGGATGATGAAACACTATCAATGCCTGGCATTAGGTTTATTAGGGTTGATTACAGCTTGCTCCGACGAGCAAGATAAAACCGTGGTCGAAGCGCCTGCTCAAGAGCATATCTTTCAAGCTCAAGCAGACGCATTGGAAAAGGCAAAAGGCGTTGAGCAGATGATCCAGAATGCGGCAGATCAGCAGCGTTTGAAGATCGATCAACAAACCTACTAGTGGGTGCGGCCTAGTCTTGTTAGGCCGCTGCCGAATGGCTAGAAGATTCGCTCATGTTGTGAAATACACATCGTAGAAAAAATAGACCGTAATGGCACAGCTAGCTATCACGACGGCGGTTCTGACCTGTTGTTGCGGAAGCTGGCGCGAGATATGCGCGGCGATGTAGCCACCCAGCAGGGTTCCTAGTAGCACAATGGTTCCCTCATACCAGGCGATCACGTCGTTGTAGATAAACAGTGCAATGGCGATCAACGAGACAGCGGTAGAGATCAGCAGCTTGAGACCGTTCATGGTATTGATGTTGGTATGGCCAGCCAGCGCCAGATAGCTCAGGGTGATAATGCCGAGTCCGGCGTTGAAAAAGCCACCGTAGATACAGACCCCCAACAGCAATAGCATCAGTAGCAAGGCTCCAACGGAGGAGGCGTGTCGGTGCCGCGAGGCGAGCTGCTTGAGCAGCGTATTGAGCTGGCCGCCAAAGATAAAAAGCAACGTAGCGAACAGCAGCAGCCACGGGATCGCCTGTTGAAAAACGGATTCGGGAGTTTGCAGTAGTAACCAGGCACCTAGCACACCGCCAATGACACTGATCAGAATAATGCGCGGCAGTTCGGCTCGGTGCTGGTACAGGTCTTGTCGAAATGCGTAGGCTCCACTGAGGTAACCGGCGCAAGAGGCAAACGTGTTGGTGGCATTGGCGCTAATGGGGCTGATGCCAACAAATAACAGCGCTGGGAAGGTGATGAAGCTTCCGCCGCCGGCAACAGAGTTAATGACGCCTCCGAATAGCCCTGCCAGAAAAAGAAAAAAGAGTTCAAATATCATGGTGATCCGATAAAAACGTGATGGCCAGTGCCTTAGCGAGCATCTAACATAGCCTTCGTACTGTTTAGGGTCTACAGCCTATTCCAGTGAGCGGTAAATTTGTTCGAATTAATCTTGGAGAATGTATGCGTACCCGTCAGCTAGGCCCCTTTGAAGTGTCTGCCATCGGTTTAGGCTGTATGAATATATCGTCGGGTTATGACGCGGCAGACGATGAAACATCAGAACGGCTGCTGCTCGAGGCGTTGGATGCAGGCTATCGTTTTTTTGATACCGCAGCGATGTACGGTGATGGCCATAGCGAGTCGTTGATTGGCCGCGTCCTCAAGGGACGTCGACAAGAGTTCATCCTGGCGAGCAAATGCGGTTTGTATAAAGCAGCCAGCGGCGCGACCAAGGTTAATGGACGCCCTGAAACGCTTAAATCGCAATGCGAGCAAAGCTTACGTCGATTGCAAACCGATGTGATCGACCTCTACTACCTGCACCGTGTGGATCCTGATGTGCCGGTCGAAGAGAGTGTCGGGGCGCTAGGCGAGCTGTTGCAGCAGGGCAAAATCCGGGCGCTGGGGTTATCCGAGGTCAGCACCGATACGTTGCATCGCGCTCACCGTGAACAGCCGATTAGCGCGGTGCAATCAGAGTACTCGTTGTGGTCACGAACGCCCGAGCGCTCGATGCTGGCCGCGTGTCAGCAGTTGGGAGTCAGCTTCGTTCCGTTTTCACCGCTGGGTCGGGGCTTTTTGGCCGGTAACGCTGGCGATGTCACCACCCTCAGCGACGGCGATATTCGTCTCGGTATCGCCCGGCCTCGTTTTGAGCCTGACAACTTTGCGGCCAACAGCCGGTTGCTGGAACCGATGACCGATATCGCCAATCAGCAGGGCTGTAACTTGGCACAGCTGGCGTTAGCCTGGTTGTTAGCCCAGAGCGTACCTTCGGTGATACCGATTCCTGGGACCAAACGTATCGACCATCTGCGCGAGAATGCCCAGGCAGCAGAGCAGTTGTTACCTGCCAGCGTGGTGGAAGAGCTGGATCGATTGATCAACGAAGACACCGTAATAGGGGCGCGCTATTCGGACGCGGTGATGGCTTCGGTGGACTCTGAACGCGATTAAACCGGCTTGTTTGGCCGCTCGCTAGAGGTAATAAGGTAGTCTGTATGAGTTTTAGCGCCGAGCGAATCGGCGCATAGATTGAGGAAAACGGGGGGCTATTAGTTATCTTTGGAAACCGGCTCACGCTTCAGCGGTTCGATCAGTCCGGTTCCCAACTTTTCTTCGCGCCGGTTACTGTCACCAATCACCAGATCAAGATCTTCTTTATACACTTCATACCAGGTGCGAGAGCCTTTCACCATGCGTGAAATATCGTACATCCCTTGCTGCATGGCGGTTAAAAATTGTTGGTAACTGTCTTCCTGCTCGATCATTAGCTTTCGCAGGGCGGAAAAATTGTTCAGCTGGATGGTGGTCATGATGCGCTCGAGTTTGCCCTCGAGGCGTTCTGCATTTTCGTTGTATGCGGTGGCCGATTCGAAAGCCACCTCCAGCCGCTTGATGTCATCGAGGATCAATTCTAACCGCTGGGTGTTTTCTGGAACGCGGGGGTCGGGCCCCTGGGTGGCATAAATGATTAGTACACCGGCTTCGACAAGGACAAATACCGCTAACACGGCCATGATGATCCAGTTAACCAAACGGCCCTTCTCCAACTTGGCAATCCGTGCCTCAGGCGTTTGCTGGGGGGATTCGTTCTCTTCTTTATCTGCCATTACAAAGAGTCCTGTGATGAAAAAAAATCGGCGAGATAAGCTCGTCAATACGGTTACTAAATCGGCGCAGTCTAAAGCATCTTTAACCGATTTCACTCAAAAAGGATCAATATTAAAAAAACAATCCGGCTGATTTAAACCTGTCGTGTTGCCAGTTCGGCTGGTCGGGAGTTTAAAGCTTCGATTTAGCTAGCCAGCGTTTTTTGCAGTAACGCGTTGTTTTGTGTTGTTTGAAGGATGTTTTTTATGATCTTTGATCATTAATCGACCAAGGTATTGGCTGGGTTTTGTCATTTTTTTTGGTATAGTCGCGACCAAATTTGATGGAGATAGTTATGCCCGCTTACGTACTTGGCCACAAAATCCCTGACAGCGATTCAATCTGTTCTGCGCTGTCGCTTGCGTACTTGAAAAATGCCATTGGTGAAGAGGTCGTTGCCGCTCGTCAAGGTGAGCTCACTCCTGAGACCGCTTATATCCTCGATAAATTTGGTCTGGAAGCTCCGCTACTAAAAACTTCTTACGCGGGTGAAGAGGTTTATATCGTCGACCATTCAGATCGTGCGCAAAGCCCCGACGACCTGTCTCAAGCCACCGTGTTGGGAATTGTCGACCACCATAAGCTGGGTGACATCACCACTGCTGCGCCGCTTGAATGCTGGATTCGTCCGGTTGGCTGCAGCAACACCATCATCAAAGAGATGTACGATTATTACAATGTTGCAGTCCCCAAGGCGATTGCTGGCATCATGATGAGTGCGATCCTGAGCGATACTGTCGTGTTCAAATCGCCCACTTGTACCGATTTGGATATCAAAGCGGTAGAAGAGCTGGCCGCTATCGCCGGTATCGAAGACTACAAGGCGTTTGGCATCGAGATGTTCAAGGTCAAGTCGAAGGTAGACGGCACGCCGGTTCGTGAGTTGGTGATGCGCGACTTTAAAGACTTCGATATGAGCGGTAGCAAAGTTGGTATCGGTCAATTGGAAACGGTTGATCTGTCTGTATTCGATAGCATCAAAGATGCTTTACAGGCCGATATCGCCCAGTTCAAGAATGAAGGCGAGCGTCACAGTGTTTGTTTGTTGCTGACCGATATCATGAAGGAAGGTTCTGAGTTGTTGGTGGTCAGTGATGATATGACCGTTGTCGAAAAGGCTTTCGATACCTCGATCGCCGATGGCAAAACTTGGCTGGAAGGTGTATTGAGCCGTAAGAAGCAGGTTGTCCCACCGTTGGAAAAAGCCTTCGCCTGAAGGTGATCGAGTCAAGGCTGGTGGTCGATGCCAGCCTTGACTATCTATCGGATTTACCCCGTTCTCAACCTTCGTTTAACCAGGAAGATAGACGCCGCCTCGGCGAATCGCTTTGAGCAGTACTTTCGCCGCTTGCTCTAGGGTAGTGATCGCAGCTTCGTAATCTCTTTTCTTAGCTTGTTCACCCGCTGTTGTCCGGTGTTGGTCAGCTTGCTCTGCCCATTGCTCGATCTGCTCACGTTGTGACGAGGTTAATGACTGCCTGGGGATGACCAGCATGTTCAGCAACATTTGATAGGTATCGAAGCGGTCGACTTCGTAGTCAAACTCTTCCTGCTTGGTGGCGAAATTGAGCGAGCGAATCAGGGTTTCGCTTTCTCGCATCGAGGCGATGGCCGTCTTGACCTCAACCAGTGATTGGTCGAGCAGTTGGCGGGCCTGGATCAACTTTCCCTGCTCGACTAAACGCCCCGATTGCCGTTCCCATTCGCTGACTTGGGTGGTGACATCTTGGACCATCGCCTGTTGCTGCTTCTCTTCGCCGATACTGATTAAGGCTTGAGTTAGCGCATCAATCGAAGACTGCAGCTTGTTGATGTCGGCTTTGCGCTTTTCGGTGACAAATTCGGATGCATTATCTGCCGAGATGGCTTGGGCTGTGTTGCTTAGCTGCTCTGGCGCCGTGCCTTTGAGTGCGTTGATGGCGATTTTTATCATCGTCAGCGCCTGGGTCAGCGGTTGACGCGCTTCACGGTGTAGCCCTTGGTCGCTCAGTGCCGCTGAATGAGCTTTGAGTTGTTGTACCTTATCGGAGATTTCCTCAGCTAGAGGTTGCCGGTCCTGTTGTTCGGCAGCAGTGCCAAGCGCAGACAGTAGCGAGTCGATACTGTTGTTGAGTTGTTCAATCTCGCCGACTTGCTTCTCTACCTGATAAGAGGGAGGAGGGGGCGTCTGCGCATAGCTGCTTATCGGCAACAGGCTAAGAGTCAGAACAAGCAGGGTTTTGGCGGGAGCTTTATTTATCATCCTTGAAATGGCGGGCACTGAATTTTCTCCTTTGGGGTGCGGGGTAGCCTCTAAGAGGTGCGTTATATGCCAGGGGCTGGCTAGGATCTCCGAATGAGATTAGGCAGGTGATTTCACGTCGCAGCCTTTGAGTACCAGCTGTTCGATCAAACCGGCTGCAGCGTCGTAATCGTCGTCGGTTAAGCTGTCTTTGCCGGTGACTGCCGCGATCTGCCAATCAAAATCGGCGTAGGTCTGGGTTGAGGCCCAGATCATAAATTGTAGGTGGTGAGGGTCGATGGGCGCCATCAGTCCTTGCTCGATCCAGGATTGAATTCTTGCGGTGCTACGGTGTGTCTGTTCCATCAATTGTTGTTTGATTTCATCGGGCAGGTGCGGTGCGCCGTGCATGATCTCGCTGGCGAACACCTTGGAGGCGTGAGGGTGCTCTTGAGAGATACGGATCTTGGTGCGGATATAGGCCTTGAGCGCAACCCTAGGGTCGTCGTTGGCGTATAACGGATCGGTGGCCTGCAGCAGCGGTTCTACGATGCTTTCCAGCACCCGGTGGTACAAATTTTCTTTACTTTTAAAGTAGTAATAGACGTTGGGTTTGGGTAATCCTGCTAGATTGGCGATATCAACGGTCTTGGTCGCAGCAAAACCTCGTTTGGCGAAAATTTCACTGGCGGCCTGAATGATCAGTTCCTTGTTTCTATCGCGAATTTTGGCCATTGGCGATGAGCGTCCTTACAGCAGGTTATTGGGGTCGCCATGGTAGCACCGGCTCCGGATCTAGGGAACCTGCGAACAAGTCCCAGTTGAATTCTGGCCTTCAGCTTGGTTCGCAATCCAGGCGCAGCTTTGCAGTAATGTCTAGACCTTGCAAAAAGCGGTAACGCAGAGTGTGGATCAAGCTGAAGGCCCCGCAGGGCAAGGCCTAAAGTGTACAGACTCGTTGTTGTAGCCTTTGCTAAGGACTACGGCCATTAACTGTAGTCTACGCCTAGTTTCTGCACACTTTAGGTCTTGCAGAATCACTTTGGACTTGTTCGCAGGTTCCCTTGCCAAGCTGTGTTAGGGAGGAGGTTGATAGGGTGTTTTATGGGAGGTGGAGGATTGGTGCTCCTAGGCGGTGATACCACCTAGGGTCATGACTAATTAGGGATGCTACAAACGCCACACAATCAGCGCCTGTATTGCTGACTCGTCGGTGTTTGGGTCACCCAACTTGTTTTTCCAGTATTGGTACTCGATACCGACAAATAGCTGATTGGCACTGTCGAACAGTTGTTCGCCCAAATCTATCCGTATCTGAGGTTGTGCCAGGATATGGTGGCTGACCTTGTCGCCAAACTCGTTGTCGCGTGAACCGATATACTCGACGTGGCCCTCGATGCTCCAGCTCAGAGAACCGGTCTTGAACGGGTAGGCCCAGTTAAAATCGACCATATAGCTGTTGTCTTCGGCTGGTGCACCGCCGCTAGCCGCACCATCGCTGTCATCGATATAAGCAGTAGTATCGAGGTTGGCGAAGGCGAAACCGGGCAGCTCCAGCGCCAAGCGGACGCCTGGCAGGTATTTGACCACATTGGCATCGGCGGCAAAGTTCACGCCAGCCAAAATACCGACATCACTGACCGGGCCAAATCCGACATCGTTACCGCTGATCTTACCCAGGCTGAAGTTAGGGTAGAACTCGCCGTAGACATCGCTGTTGCCACTGGCTCTCGATGCATCGAAAAAGAAGAAGTTGTCGCCGTATTTCCAACCACTAGCGTGTTGAAAGGTAAAAATTGTGGTGTATTCGCTGCCACCGCCAGCAAAGGTGGGGATATCAAGCTCGCCACGTTGATACTGAACCTCCGTGGTGCTCCAGTCTGCAGCACTCACCAAACCGGTTGTTAGGGTAGCGCTTAGAGCGAGGGCTGGAGCGAGTGATCGCTTGAGGGTCTTGAAAGACAGCATAGAGTTCTCCTACGTATTGTTATTTTTAAGCTGGGGACTTGCAAAGCATGCGTCGAATTACTGGGTAGTTTCTGACTAATTAGTCAGAAACTTAGTATAGGCAGGCGCATGCGAGCGTGTCTACATATTTTGATTATTTTGTATACATTGATTGTATCGATATAAGCTGTGTTGTGGGTGCGGGCAGTCGCTTCGCCTGACCAGGCGAAGCGGGGCAAAAGCGGGGCAATAAAAGGGACCTGATCAGCGACTCAGGCTTAGTCGGGCCCCTGTGGTATTGCTTGCTAGAGAGTTAGTTAATGGATGCGCCTTGCGCAACCCAGAGCCCGATCAGTTCGCGCTCTTGCGGCGTCATACCGGTGATATTGCCCAGCGGCATCGCTTGCGTGGCGACCGATTGTGCGTGAATCTGCGAGGCCAGCTGTTGAATCTGATCCGGACCGTCCATGATGACGCCCCCCGGTGCGCTAGCGAAAGCCGGGTTGGAGGGGGAGGCGGAGTGGCAGACGGTGCAACGCTCGCTGATCACCTGCTGTACCGACTGGAATGCCACTGCGGGGTTGCTGTTGTTGGCTTGCGGCATCGCCACTTGGCTGGGAGCTGATACAAATGCTAATGCGATCATCCCTGCCGCAGCGGCTGGAACCGCCCAGGCAAAACTTTGACTCTTATGCCGGGTGTTGAAGTAGTGACGGACCAAGACGCTCAGTACCGCCAATACCGACAGGATGATCCAGTTGTTGTCCCCGCCGTAGGTGCTCGGGAAGTGGTTGCTGATCATGATGAACAGCACCGGCAGGGTCAGGTAGTTATTGTGACGCGAACGCAGCAGGCCTTTGGCGGGCAGCGCTGGATCGGGTTGCTGGCCGGCTTCGATGGCTGCCACCAACGCTCGCTGTGATGGCATGATCACTCGGAATACGTTACCGACCATGATAGTGCCGATGATCGCGCCCAAGTGGATAAAGGCACCACGACCGCTGAACACCTGCGACAGCCCGTAAGCGGCAGCCACCAGTAGTACGAAGATTACGGTGGCGAGTAGTGTGGGTGTTTTACCTAGCGGCGAGTCACACAGCAGATCGTAGATAAACCAGCCCGATACCAACGCGCCGATACTGATGGCGATGGCGGTACTGGCGCTCAGACCGGTACCCGGACCGACCAGATAGAGTTCGGCGTTGAGGTAGTAAACCACCGCCAGTAGGGCGAAACCGCTGAGGAAGGTGGTGTACGCCTCCCACTTGAACCAGTGCAGTTTCTCCGGCATCTGCGGCGGTGCCAGCTTATATTTCTCTAGGTGGTAGATACCACCGCCGTGGATCGCCCACAGGTCGCCAGCCAACCCTTTGGCAGGGTTGCGACGGTCGAGTTGATTCTCGAGCCAGTTAAAATAGAACGATGCGCCGATCCAGGCGACACCGGTGATCATGTGTATCCAGCGAATTGTTAGATTAAGCCATTCTGTGACATGCGGATCCATGGTTTATTCCTCGTACTGTACCGGCCTGTTTGTCGCGTGGCGCTGTAAGGCCCGGTGTTGTTATTTTAGTTGTTGTTTTATTCGCACAGTTTGTTGTGCCGATGGTTTTGCGCTGACGGTTTAGTGTTGATACGCCAGCGCTTGCCGAAGATGTGATTAACCAGGATCCAGCTGGATTTCACTGCCTTGGGCAAAAAAATGTTCGTCGCAGTTATTGCCTTCACCGGCACGGTCGACAACGAGAAAATCATCCTCCTCGACGCAGCACAGGATCGGGTGGTGCCAGACGCCTCGGTGGTAGTTGACCCCTTGGCTGCCGTCGGTGATAAAGGCGCGCAACTGTTCGGGTTGTGGGTTGTCGCCTGGTTCGGCCACGATCAGCAGAAACGGATTACCCTTCAGCGGGATAAACGCCTGCGAGCCCAGCGGATGCCGTTCCACCATTGTTACGTTGAGCGGCATCGATAGTTGTTGCGCCCGGAAGATGCTGATGATGCCGCTATCATCCGGCTTGCCCAGCTGAACCTCGGCCAACCGATGGTAACGTTGGGTCGAGCCGTTGTTGATCATGAAAAAATCACGATCGGCGGTCTCGATCACATCACCGTAAGCGGCGAAGGCTTCGCGGGTTAGCGGTTGCGGACGCAAAATCAGCATGGTCGGTTTCCTATCGGAATTCAAAACGTAAGGGTTGATGGGGTTAGCTGACTGCTTTGCCAAACAGGCGCAGTCGGCTGATGCCGCCGTCGGGGAATATGTTGATCCGCACGTGGCTGATTTTGCCGAGGTTCTGGATCTGCTCACAGAACTCGTGCTCCTGGTGCATTTCCAGCTTCTGTGATGGCAGCAGCTCCTTCCAGTACAGGCTCTGGGTCTCGATCTGCGCATCGGTGCCGCCCTGAACATAAGCCGCCTGGATGCTGCAACGATCCGGGTAGTTGCCTTTAAAGTGGAGGGTATCGACTACGATCCGCTCTATCTCGCCGGGGTGGCCCAGCGCCAGGATCACCCAGTCATTACCAGGGGTGCGGCGACGGGTGGTCTCCCAACCGTCCCCCATGTTGATGCCGCGACCTGGGTTGATGATGTTGCTCATGTGGCCGAAGTGTTGGTCGTTACAGGTCAGCGCGCGGCCACCGTTTAGAGCGGCGACGAGATCGACCTGTTCATCGCTGCTTTGGCTCGACCAGTCGCGGTAGGGGGTGCCGTAGACGCGCAAACGGGCCACGCCGCCATCGGGGAAGATATTAAAACGCAGGTGGGTAAACGGCTGGCTGTTGATCAGGGCATCGTCGATGGCGTGCAGGTGCTGGCTGTCACCCTGAAGTGTCACGGCGGGCAGGACTTCGGTCCAGCGGCTGTCTTCGGTTGGGTCACCGTCAACGCAGAAGCAAGCTTCGAGCGATGCAGAAGGGGGAAAATTACCGGTGAAAAATGAGGTGTCGATATCGACCCCTTTTATCGAACCGGGAACACCCAGACGAATGACGCTGCTGTCGTAGCCTTCGAAACGCTTGCGACGCGACTCCCAGCCATCCATCCACTTGCCGTTATCGTCGAAGACGCCCTCTTTCCATAGCGGTGCTTCGGCTTGCAGCATGCGATCCACCGG
>JBALWS010000033.1:0-36305 GCA_036960405.1 Halopseudomonas sp.
GCGCTGGGTCGATTCGAGCAACGCCTTCGGTGGCAGCTGAGCCAGCAGCCGTCGGTCAAACTCAGTCAATGTGATAGCTGGACCCCAGATTCGAACCCGTACGCCGCTGGCATCGTTGCAGACATCACCGGTCAGTCGCAACTCGGTGGCGAGCTGGTGGACAAAAGGCCGGAAACCAACCCCCTGTACCTGACCGGTCAGCGTGATTTCAACACCTTTGCTGACAGATTCAAGCTCAGCGACAGCGCGCTGATCAACTGCTGAACAGTGCTGCTGCGTCATCAACCGGTGCCAGACTGCGCATCAGTTGCATTGGCACTGATGCGTGGTAGGTCCCGATCAAGCCCGTAACGCTCCAGTTTATTGCGCAATCCAACTCTGGATAGCCCCAACTCGGCCGCAGCGTGACTCTTATTCCAACGGTGGCGAATCAGCGTCTCGCGCAGAATGATTGCCTCGAGGCGTTCAACCCGCTCTTTCAGCGAACCACTGCCGGCCGCAATCGTATCTAATCCGGTTTCGGATTCGTCACTGGTACCACGAATGATATGCGGTGCCACCAGGTCACCACCGAGCCAATCACCGCCACAGAACACCAGCATTCGGTGGATCTCGTTCTGCAGTTCTCGAACATTGCCGGGCCAGTCGTAGCCTTGCAGACACGCCAGAGCTTCGTCGGTAAAGCCCTTGACCGGCTTGTCGAACGCCTCGCTGGCCTGCTGCAAAATATCAGCCGCCAATACGGGAATGTCGCAGCGCCGGTCGCGCAACGGAGGCAATTCGAGAGTCACTTGAGCCAGCCGATAGTACAGGTCGCGACGAAAGCGCCCCGCTTTGACCTCTTCTAACAGGTCTCGATTGGTCGCAGCCACCACCCGCACATCAACCTTGCGCTTCTGCCCCGCTCCCAACGGGCGCACTTCGCCCTCCTGCAACACGCGCAACAGCTTGACCTGAAACGAGGGAGAGATATCACCGATCTCATCGAGAAAAATGGTGCCCCCGTGCGCTTGCTCAAACAGACCAATATGGTCGGTAATGGCGCCGGTGAACGAGCCCTTCTTGTGACCAAACAGTTCACTGGATAACAACTCGTCGTGCATCGCGCCGCAGTTTTCACTGACAAACGGTTTTTCTGCACGCGCCGAGCTGTAGTGCAACGCCCGAGAAAACAGCTCTTTACCGGTACCCGACTCACCGGCGATCAACACCGACAGGTCGAACGGAGCGATGCAGCCGAGTTGGTCGCAGGTGGCATTGAGCGGGCTGTCACTACTACGACGGATTCTGTCGAGGCTGAGCTGGTTTTTGAGCACTTCGCGACGGTGCGCCAGTTGCTTTCGCACACCCGGTGCCGAGCGCTTCATTTCCATGCTCAGCAGTTCGTTTTCATCCTGCAACCAGTACAGCTGCGTGGCGTTGCGAACGGTGCTTAACAGATGATCGGGGTGCCAAGGCTTGGTGATGTACTGATAGATACCACTCTCGTTGATACCACGGATAATATCTTCAGAATCGGTATAACCCGAGATGATGATGCGCCAGGTGCGCGGCCAGCGCTCACGTACCTGACTTAAGAACTCAACGCCAGTGCAGTCGGGCATCCGCTGGTCACAGATAATCACCTGTACCGGTATATCGCTCAGCAGCTTTTCGGCCTGCGCTACCGATTCAGCGCAGACTACATCAAACTCTTCGTCCAGGGTTCGCTGCATCGTCTCCAGCGAGCGGATCTCGTCGTCGACCAGCAAAATCGTAGCGCGTTGGGCATGGGTCATCATTTAGGCAAGCTCTCGGCTATCAATTATTGTTATTTGCCATGGTTCATTACAGCGAGTATTTAATCGCCGCTACCTGCCGTTCAAGCTCGGTCAATTTGGTTTGCAGCAGAGCTTGTCGCTTGGCATCAATCCAGTCGTACCACTGCTGCATCCCTTCACCACTTTTAGCCGAGAGCTGAATCACTTCGATCTGAGGATTAACCCGGCGGGCATAATCGATGCACTGCTCCACATCAAAATCGAGGTACGGCAGCAAATCGGTTTTATTCAACAACATCACATCGGCGGCATGAAACATATCGGGGTATTTAAGCGGCTTATCCTCACCTTCGGTGACCGACAAAATAGCCACTTTATGCGCTTCGCCCAGATCAAAGGCCGCCGGACAGACTAGGTTGCCGACATTCTCAATAAACAGCACCTGCTGCGGATCCAGATCGAACTGTTCCAACGCATGACCCACCATGTGCGCATCCAGATGACAGCCCTTGCCGGTATTGATCTGTACCGCTGGCACCCCGGTCGCGCGGATCCGATCGGCATCGTTGGCGGTCTGCTGATCGCCTTCGATCACCGCGCAAGGCAGCTTGGCCTGAAGCTCCTCGATGGTGCGGGTCAACAGCGTGGTTTTGCCCGATCCGGGACTAGAAACGAGATTCAGCGCTAGCAGATTATGCGCCACAAACTGAGCCCGGTTTTGCTCGGCATAAGCATCATTTTTACCCAGAATATCCTGCTCGATCTGGATCATCCGTTTCTGGCTTAATCCCGGTACATGGTTACCCGCCGGGCCTTTGCCAAAATGCAGATCACCGGCCGCATCTTGTTGGTGGCTCGGTTGGTGGCTATGGCTATGTTCGTGGTGGTGATCGTGACTGTGACCCTGCTGCTGATCATGCGAGGGACCATGCGAGTGATCATGACTATGCCCCGCCTCATGAGCGTGATGATGGTGGTCATGACCATGGTGCAGATCATCGCCTTCGACACGGGTATTACCGCTAGCACAGCCGCAGGTTGTACACATAACATCTACCTCTTAACACTCAATTCGTTGGTCGGAAGTTACTCGACTTCCAATTCTTTGATCCGCATCTCATCGCCACTAACCATCTGCACCTGGTAACCCTGACAATGCGGACAAGGGTCGTAGCGGGCGCTGTAATCAAACTGTTTTTCGCAGTTGTGGCACCAGCCCCGCCCGGTTATTTCAATAATTTCTAATTCGGCACCGGCAGCGATCGAATCTCGACAGACCGCTTCGAAGCAAAACCGCATCGATTCAATTTCAACATACGATAACCGACCGATCTCCAACGAGACCTTCTTTACCCGACTAAAACCTTGGCTGCGGGCGTTATCCTCCAGAACCTGGATAACTCCTTCAGCTAGCGACATCTCATGCATGTTGAACCTCAAATTGATACTGCACACAAGGGTCTAGCGATAACACCTGCAATCCCACCCAATCCGGCAACTGATCGGAGGCGACCGATAACCACTGTTGCAACCCTTGTAATAACGGTCCATGCGGATGAAAATTCCACTCTGTGGGCGCGATGATCTGATAGTCACTGACTACAGCTTGCGCCAGCTGGACCCGATGCACCAGCAAACCCCGTGCGGTGCGCACCCAGCCTAAGCCGGTATCGGACCCCAACCGCAGCGATCCACTCAGCGATGAAGCGTATTGCTCGACGGGAGCATCGAGCCAAATCCGTAACTGCACCAGTTCGAACAGCCGTGCAATCATCCTCAGCAACACCGGTGAGCAGCCGCGTTGTTGTAGCGCGATGAGCCACGGTTGTTGTTGCTGATAGCTCAGCGCACCGGTTTCAGGCTGTTTGCCCTGCCAGTTTGGCTGAAAAGCAAAGTCCGCCCGGCTGGCCAATTCAGCCCCCAAACCCTGCAACCACTGCGCATCAGGAGTGCTCGCCAATAACAGCTGTTCAGATTGAACTTCGGGCATCTGTTCAAGCTCCCTGCGTAGCTCTCGAAGCCCGGTGGGTAACGCTACCGGATATTGATCCAACCAGTTGTCCAGCCCGGCAATATCCAGTGCCAACCAGGCATCGGTCGACATCCCCAAAAAATCCGCTCGTAAACTGGTATCGAGCTTTTGCAGCAAGTAGGGAACTTCATCGCTATCCAGCGGTTCAGTACTGATCTGAACCAACGCTTTACGCAACAGCGCTAAAGTCGGCAACGCCGGTGGTTTATGTAACCGCTGGGGTAGGTCGATCAAAAACCGCCATAGATACTCTTGTAGCGCTTCGATGATGACATCACGCTGCTGCTTGGGCGTCACCCTCAGCTCAGCACCCGCAGCGATTAACGCCTGGCTGGCCGCCAGAGCCTGCGCCTTTCCACACAGCGCATATAACATCGGGACTTTTTGCTGCAGTGCTGCAGGGGCTAAGCCCTGCAATAGTTGCATCACCTGACGCGGACGGCTGGATGAAATTGCCACCGGAAACTCGCTTCCGGGGTCCAACCGAATATGGATCTTGCCTTCGATACTCATCTACAACAATTCACCCTCAAGCCTGATGATGCGACTGTGTGCGACGCGATTCATAGAGTCAACCCCAGCCTAAGGCCGCGCCCCGCCACTCAAAAAGGCACGTCGTGACACTTGGCAGTCATTGGCTTGGCAGTCTGAAGCATCAACCGCAACGGCTTCGGTTTCGATTTCGATCTGCTTGACCGGCAACGTTTTAATCAACCGCATCACATCACGCGCGGTGTTGCGCGCCTCTATGTGAGTTTTCCACTCATGAACGGGCGATGCCAGCGAGCAACATAGATAGCTACCAAAGCCTTCGTCGTCGCGAGGATTAAATTTGTAATCCCCCTGTGGAAAGGTCAGCACCACTTCGTGGCCTTTACCTTTGCCCGTTTTCATTTCAGGCCAGGGTGAACCCTGTTTTGGAATCACCAGCAGGTTCATAAACCAGGGAGTCAACAACACCCCAAGCCAGTGCCCTTCCCACTCGATAAAATCGATCGCTTCCACTTTCAGCGCGGCATTGACCACCGGCAGACCTTGCATACTCTCGTCCAAGATTTGCTGGTAGATACGCTCCAGCTCCGGTCCTGGGTCGCTTGCTAGACCAACAGAATGACTAATATTTTGTTGTGGATTTGTCACGAATGGCTTACCTCTTTGACCCTGTTTTTCTCAGCGCGCACTCTGTCTTGAAGCGAGCGATGGGCAACAATTGTTTACGTCTCAAGCCTACGCTGAGCGCGTGCAATCTCTTCTGCTTCTAACTCGGCCAGAAAATCTAACGCGTCGCGAGCCCGCTCTGGTTCAATCTTCTCAACCGCGAAGTTGCCTACCTGAATCAGCAAATAGTCACCCAATTCGACCGGACCGTCCATCAGGATCAAACTGACATCGCGCTGCTCACCCAACGCCTCGACTGTCGCCATCAAACCATCGACCGCAACAACCAACGACGGAACACCGATACACACCCTAGCTAGCCTGCCCGAGTTTGGCTTCAACCAGACAGCCCAAACTTTCAAGCTGAGACACGACCAAGGCTAACAACTCATCACACTTAGGCACCATCTGCTCGCTCAGCTCAATGCTGGTATCGAGACAATAAGGCACCACACCAAACAGCGACAACTGCTTGGGCATCTCCCCGGTGACTGTCAACACGCCCAGCAGGTCAGAAATACCCAACTGGTGCGGCGAGATTTTGGTCTTGAACAACGCCGGAACTTCGTCACCGACCAAGCACACTACCGTTCCTGCTTCGGCCCCGGTGTTAACCGCATCGACCAAAATCAGATGATCGATACTGGCGATAGACGCTAATAGCTCCATCCCTGCAGTGCCGCCATCCATCACGCTGACCCCATCTGGGATCTGGTATCGACGCTCGAACTCTTCTACAACGCGAACGCCGATTCCTTCGTCGGTCAGCAAAATATTGCCGACCCCTAATACTAAAACACTCATATTCACTCCAACCTAATCAGTTACTTACACGAATAATAAGTCACTAACTCAGGAATACGAAAGCCGGTTTGAACCAATCTCTCGGTCCACTACCGGCTTCCCTGCCATAAGGCTTGCTTGTTACACCAGCAACGCTACAGCGCTTTTACCTTTACGATCTCGTTGTTCTCGGTATCGACCATGTGAATCGCACAGGCGATACAAGGATCGAACGAGTGCACCGTACGCAGCACTTCTAGCGGGTTGTGTTCATCGGCGACCGGGTTACCGACCAGAGATGACTCGTAAGGACCTGGCTCATCGTTAGCATTACGCGGACCGGCATTCCAAGTACTCGGCACCACGCACTGGTAGTTATCGATCTTGCCATCATTGATGACAACCCAGTGCGACAGCACACCACGAGGCGCTTCATGGAAACCGACACCGCGAATTTCACCTTTGGGGAAGCTGGGGCGGTTATAGGTATCGGTATCACCGCTACCGATGTTGTTCACCAACATTTCCCACTGCACCGTCATCTCGTCGAGCATCACCGCACAACGAATAGCCCGCGCGGCATGACGCCCCAACGTTGAGTGCATCGCATCAAGCCCCACTCCACCAGGACCGCCAATCACTTTGTTGACAGTATTAAGCGTGTCGACCACGGTGCCCAGGTGCTGCTTAGTTGATTCGTGACCGGCTGCGGCCATGCACAGGACGTTAGCCAGCGGCCCAACCTGAGCAGGACGGCCCTGGAAGGTTGGCGACTTGATCCACGAGTACTGGCCTTCATCGTTGAAATCATCGTAGCTTGGGATAGTCTTGCCATCCCAAGGATGCAGCGGCTCGTCGCCGGTGTACCACGAGTGCTTGGAGCTCTCGGCAATACCCTGCTTGAGGAAGTCATCGTTGAAGTTTGTGATCGGCTTAAATGTCGACAGATCACCATTACGGATATAACCACCCGGCATCGCAAATTTAGTGCCTTTGGAATCCAACGGCAGGTCGGGTACACACAGGTAATCGGTCACACCCTTACCGTAACCGGCCCAATCGGTATAAAAAGCACCGATAACACCCAGATCGATCAGGTAAGCGTTTTTGACAAAGCTATCGAGCTTGTCGATCAGGCTCTTGATGTAAACCAGCCGTTCCATGTTCAGCACAGCCTGGCTATCCAGATTGATCGAGTTGGTCACACCACCTACTGCTAGGTTTTGGATATGCGGCGTCTTACCACCGAGTACCGTTACGATCTTGTTAGCTTCACGCTGAATTTCCAGCGCTTGCAGGTAGTGCGCAGCAGCGATCAGGTTAACCTCAGGCGGCAGCTTCATCGCACTGTGGCCCCAGTAACCGTTGGCAAATACACCCAGCTGACCGGTGTTGACAAAGCTCTTGAGTTTTTCTTGTACCCGGCGCATCTCATGTACCGAGTTGAGCTCCCACTCAGACAGGCTCTCGGCCAGCGTTGCTGCCTTCTGCGGATCTGCATCCAACGCAGAAACGATATCAACCCAGTCCAGTGCCGACAGGTGATAGAAGTGAACGATATGATCGTGCACCGCGTGAGCGGTGATGATCAGGTTACGAATATGCTGGGCGTTGACGGGGACTTCCAGATCCAGCGCATTCTCCACCGCACGGACCGAAGCCAATGCATGAACAGTCGTACAAACACCACAGATACGCTGCGTAAAGACCCAGGCATCAAGTGGGTCGCGGCCTTCGAGGATCTGCTCGATCCCACGCCACATTTGACCCGAAGACCAGGCCTTCGACACTTTGCCATGTTCAACCTCGACATCGATGCGCAGGTGGCCTTCGATACGAGTAACTGGATCCACGACGATACGTTTTGCCATGGTAATTCTCCTAGTGGGTTTGGTCTGACAACCCTGTTGTCAGATCCGTAAATTCTATTGCCGACCCGATGACGTTATCGCAAGCCATCGGGTCGGGCCTTATTCAAACAGGGGTCGTCATCAAGCCTGAGCGGTACCGTGCACGGCGTGCTTGGGCATCACCGGGAACAGCCTAACGAAGAACAGATAGCCGAGGATCTCGATCGCCACGACGCCGATCGTCACCAAAATCTCCTTCACCGACGGGAAGTAGATGTAGCCATCGCCCGGATCAAAACCGATCAAGAAGGCGTTAAAGCGATAAAGCGCTCCGGCCAACAGCAGACTGACTGCGGCGATCAACAGGAAGCGTCCCTGGCGGTTCCAGCCCTTATTGGTCAGAATCGCTAACGGCAACACAAACAGCGTTGTTTCGAGCAGGAACATATTGCCCTGCAAGCTACCGTCAAAGGCGTATCCCAGCACTCCTCGCATTAGCAGGTCGCCGAGACGAACCACAAGATAAGCCAGCACCAAGCCGGAGATCACTTTGATCAGGCCGCGATGCATGTGGGTTTCACTAGGTTGCCGCAAGCCCACTGCAGCCATCGAACCCTCGAAGATGACGATACAAAAGCCCATCAAGATCGCGGTAGTTAACGCCAACACAGGCATCAGGTGCGCCGACTGCCACAACGGATGAACCTTGCCACCCATCGCAATCAACAGCGAGCCCAGCGATGATTGGTGCATCGTTGGTAGCAGCACACCGATAGCGATAAAAATGAACAGCACCTTCTCCAGTCGAGCCTTCCATTCGTGAGCACGGAACTTCTCGAATATCACTGGCAGGAACTCGATCATCAATACCAAGCTGTAGGCGGACACACACAGGCCTACCTCTAGCATCACCGAGTTGAAGTTCATCTGCCCGGGGTTGAACATCTGGTAGAAGTTCCAGTAACGCCCCATATCGATGACGGCACCCAGACCGCCCAAGCTGTAGCCAAACAGACTGGCTAGCAGCGCCGGACGAACCAGCGGATGGTACTTACCCTTGTTGGCGATATAGACCGTCAATGCCAGCACATAGCCACCACAGGCAAACGCAGTACCGACTACGATGTCGTAGACCACCCAGATTCCCCAGGGGAAACCATCATTAAGCGCAGTCACCGCACCCAGACCGGTGGTAAAGCGCTCGATCAGGATGTAAATCGCTATCAGCGCCAGCGCCGACAGAAACAGAAATGGCAGCGTCAGCAGACGACCGCCTATCGGTTGATGATGACTCATGACTCACCCCCTTCGTTGTCGTCCCCTGAATTCTCATCAGAAGTATTGCGACGAGCGAAATAGAGCAATCCAGCCAACACTCCGGCCGGGGCCAGCATGCCACCGTAAATCGTGTGCTGAACTGTCTCCGACACCGACGCGTAAGAGCGATCAGGCAGGTCGGGCAAGCCAAGCTTGGTGTGCTCCATTCCAGCAATCACCATGACCTGAGTGCCACCCCCTTCGTGCTCGCCAAAGACGTGCTGAGTGTAATCAGGCGCTGCCTTGACGTGGCCGTAGGTCGAGCTAATCCGCTCCAGCGGATAGGTGTAGTCTTCGCCCGGCTTCAGCGCTAAGCGACGCTTGGCCTCTTGCAGCAACTCCTCACGGGTACCGTAGATATTGGCGCCCGTTGGACAAACCTCAACACAGCCCGGATTCATCCCCTTGTCGAGCCGCTCAACCCCTTTCTGGTTGCAGAGCTGACATTTTTGAATCTGCCCGAAAGCGTCGTCAAACTCGTATTTGGGCACGTTGTACGGGCAAGCACCAACACAGTAGCGACAACCGATACAGGCATCGGGATCGTGACTGACGATGCCGGTCTTCGGATCCTTGATCATGGCACTGACCGGACAGACCGAAACACAGCCGGCATCGACACAGTGCATGCAATTACGTTTGATGAAAGCAAAGCCGTCTTCGGCGCTGTTTTTGGTTTCAGCGCTGCCGTGCTTGTAGGCTTTGATGATGTTCAGGGTATCGCCGGATAACTCTTCGGCTTGATCCCACTGGACTTCACCATCGCGCTCCACCGCAGGCATATCGTTGACCTCTTTGCACTTGTAGACACAAGCACGGCAACCGATACACAGGGTAGAGTCGTATAACATGCCTACAGCCTCTGAAGAAACCTCCAGATTGCCGCGAGCCTGCGCCGACGGTGAGGTGGTGCTGGTACTGGCGATTAACGCCCCGCTACCAGCCACCTTAAGAAAATCGCGTCTATTCATAACGACCCCCAGTTACTGGTTGGATTCGGACGTTTGCTCTTCAGCATCGAGTTTGCCTAGCTGCTTCACCGCCATTGCGGTCGCGCCCAATACGGCGCCACCGACAGCCCCTAGTAGCGCAGCAGCGCCTGGGGTCACACCGTCTCCGACCGGCTCAGCAATACCCGGGAAGGTCGTAGGCGGCGTAACGGTCTTCACATCGGCTAGCTGATGGATACCTTTCTCGAAGCCGACCCCCTTTTCGGTACAACCGAAACAGGGGTGACCGACACCGACCGGCCAAGCACCGCCACCGACATCACCAAACTCGATCGACGGGCAGTTAGCGTAAGTTTCCGGACCTTTACAGCCCAGCTTGTACAGGCAGAAACCTTGCTTATGACCTTCGTCACCAAACTCCAGAGCAAAACGTCCCGCGTCAAAGTGCGGACGACGTTCGCAGTTCTCATGAATCAGACGGCCGTAGGCAAATTTAGGACGATTCAGATGGTCCAGCTCAGGCAAGGTACCAAAGGTGACGAACTGCAATACCGTTGCAAGGAAGTTATACGGATTGGGCGGACAACCCGGAATATTCAAAATAGTCTTACCCGGCAATACCTCATCAACACCTTTAGCGCCAGTCGGGTTAATTCCAGCAGAAGGAATGCCACCCCAAGACGCACAGGATCCGATCGAGATAATTGCCGCAGCCCCTTCGGCCGCTTCTTGAACATGTTCAAGAATGGTCCTGCCGGCCACCTTACAGTAGATACCGCCATCCTTAGTGGGAATAGCACCATCAACTACCAGTATGTACTTGCCCCAGTTGTCTTTCATCGACTGCTGCTTGGTCGCCTCTGCAGCATGGCCTGCAGGTGTAGACAGGGTTTCACTGTAATCCAACGAGATCAGGTCAAGAATCAGATGTTCTAACGACGGGTGATTTGAGCGCAACAAGGATTCGGTGCAGCCGGTACATTCTTGTGCCGACAACCAGATCACCGTTGGTCGACGGGGACTCGAGATAGCATGAGCCATCTGCGCACCGGCTGTTGCCGACAGCCCCAACGTAGCGGCCACCCCGGTACAGAACTTCATAAAGCTGCGACGGGAGACCCCCAACCGCTCCGCTACTTGCTGTAGCTCATTATTATTCATAGTGTTTTATCCTACCTGTTATGCGAACACTGCTTAGTTCTGGTCCACCCGCCTAGCGCGAACCACACATTCCGCCTGGAATCGGCTTATCCAGTAGACATAACAAATAGCGTGCCAATTGACAAAAGACATAAACCGCAATCAAAATCACAATAAATCAATGTCTTACAAGCAAATCAAACAACATTCAAAACAGCCTGACAGGTAGCGTGCTTTTCAAAAGACACCCCTATTTGAAAACATTGTTTCCAGCAAAGCCTGCAATCTACAAACAACATTACCACTAGCACAAAAAAGCCGGCTCATTCCATTAGACAAAAGCATAAAAAAAGAGCGCTACAGCAAGCTGTAGCGCTCTAAAAAAGGACCTCACAACAGGGTGAGACATGAGGCCGTGCTGAATGCCGTAATGGTGCGAGCCCCGCACTGGAAACATCAGACCACCATCAGCCATTCAAATCTTATGCCAAAACAATAAAGCCTTAATTTTCAAATAATTAAAAAAAAGCCCAGTACAATCCGAACTGTACCGGGCGACACAACGAAAATAAAGATTCCTAAATGATAACTAACTAACCAACTTTACTGTTAACCGCTTTAGGCTTGTTCTTTGCGATGATCATCCAAACTTTCTACAGCAGAGGATGGTGGCGTCTCCTGCAACCAGTGCAACACCTCGTCACTGGTATGGTATTTCGGAGCCCCCGCCCATATCGAAGACATCAGGTTAGCAAGCTCTAATAACAGCTGGCGATAATGATTGGAGAACAAACGATTACCCAACCGAGAGGTAAACCAACGCAATACCATCTTGCGCTCTTTCTCTTGATTGTGATTGACGTGTTCTTTTAGATGCTCGAGCAACGCTTCAAGCCGCCGACGGTCTTCTGACGATACATCTGCACTCATAGTAACGAGCTGTAGCTCAAGCCACACATCCGATAACGACTTTAACTCCTTATCCATCACACTATCTCCACGCGCTTCGCGAGGTTCAGCCAAAAGCAAGCTAAAGCTTTTGAACAGTTGATTGATACGAGAGATCCGTTCCCGAAACCATCCGACTTGACCAAATACATTTATTAGCACCTAGCTATATACTAGCCTAACATACTGGGCGTTGGCCGTATTTCTGTCAAGCAAGCGACCCAAACACTTTGACCCAAAATAGCCCGACAAGTTCTTGCTTGATACAGATAAGTATCGGCAAAAAATCGCAACTCTTTAGTACTGCCAATAGCTCAGACAGCACCCCGTCAATGCTGCTGCGAATGCAGATCTGGACGGTATACAGCAGGCAACTGGCGCAAGAAGTCAATCATTGCACGGCGGTCATATTCGGTCAGATTCGAGGTCGTATTATCGACAACATCCCCCATGCTGCCCCCTACAAAATCTGCATCGGGTAACAACCCCATCTCCAATAGCGCATCTATATCAGCCACAGTCCACTCCCCTATACCGGTGGCCTGATCAGGCGTGATATTGGGAACGACGTCTCCATCAGGTCCTTCGAGGTTGCCACCGAGCTCAGATTGAAGATCGATCGCTCCCAGGCTGCTTCTTGGCGTATGACACTCGCCGCAATGAGCTAACGCCCGAACCAAATAGGCGCCACGATTCCAACGCTCGGTTCGGGTTAAATCAGCAGTAAACTCACCCGCTTCAAAAAACAATAATTTCCACCCCCACATCAACTCCCTGACACTAAAAGGAAAACCCAGTTGATGCGGCAGATTCTGTTGATCAACTGGAGGAATCGATTGCAGATAGAGCCACAGGTCGACGATATCTCCATCTGACATACCGGTATAGCTAACAAACGGGAATACCGGGTAATAATCCCGCCCATCGGGAGCCTCACCATGGCGTAGCGCTCTATGAAAATCCAGCAACTGCCACCGGCCGATTCCCTGGATGGGGTGCGGCGTTATATTCGGTGAATAAAACACACCAAACGGTGTTTCCAGCGCCCGACCTCCAGCGAGGAACTGCCCGTCGGGGTCGGTATGACACTCCCGGCAGCCCGCTAGCTTAAAAATATACTCCCCGCGCTGCTGCGCCGACTCGCTATCCGACTCGGCTGCTGCATCAATACTGTGAAGCGATAGAGCAAAAACCCACCACACCCAACACAAGTTACTGCTCGATGCCACGTTGCAACGACTCTCACTCATTACTCATTTCCATACCCGCAATGACACAGCATAACAACACACTCTCACCACACAAATAATCTCACTTACGTCTCGCGGTGGCACGATTATGGAACCAACCGAACTCCCGAAACAAACCACACCTGGTCGAAAGTACGTTGAAGTTTTTTACTATAAAAATTTCGCATCACAACACCCTGGGGGTAATCGATGTACTGACCAAGCACCAGTACGAGCCTAGGCGCAGCAAGCCACAACCTCTGCTGGTCGCTAACCTGTACCTGAATATAGGTGTAACTATTACTATCGATCACTTCTATCACCTGCCCTCGGTTAGGCATCTCTGCGGTAGCGTCGATGCCCATTATCTCCGCAGCCTGGTCCGTGGTCGGATGCCCTGGTGGCGGCGCTGCATGCACGACACTACAAACCAACAACCACACCGCAAGCAACACCCGCATACCGAAACTCCAAATAAATTAAATTTGTACTGCCAAGGCTTCAATAATGACAAAATTAAAGCGACTAAATAGATCGTCTATTCCAAGCTAAGCTGCTGACAAAAATAGACTAAACTAGATCCATCTACACTCTCAGACTGCACTTAGTGATGCCATCCAATCCTAACAGTATATCGGTACGTTATTTACTAAGCTTGCTACTCACCACCCTAACTCCGACCACTCACGCCTCGGAGTTACTCGTTAAAATCAGCGGAATCAACAAAGAATTAACCGCCAATGTTGAGAGTTATCTATCGATATACGCTCTACACGAACAGCCTACTCCCAACCCAGGTCGGCTTAGATACCTGCATCGCAAAGCCGGACAGGAGATACGAAAAGCACTAGAGCCTTTCGGTTACTATCGACCGCAAATAGACGCAACGCTTGAGCAGGTCGACAACCAATGGCAAGCCCATTACCGGATCGATCCTGCCGATCCAATACGCATCCACAACAGTGAGATAGCCCTAGCGGGTGACGGAAAAGACGACCCCGCACTACAGCAACTGATCCCCACCCAAGGGTTCAACCCCGGAGACCGACTCGACCACCGTCGCTACGAACGCCTGAAAGCGACCTTACAATCCTTTGCGGCGGAAAATGGTTATTACGATGGTCGCTGGCAGCAGCAGCAAATATTGATCGACCTGGAAAACTACCAAGCCGATATTGAATTAATCTATAACTCCGGAGCCCGTTACCATTTTGGAGCGCTGATCATTAACCAGACAGCGATTAGCACCGAGCTACTAGAACGTTACCCAGAGTTCGAAACCGGAGCGGTATTCAAAACGCGCGAACTACTCGACCTGCAAGCCAGCCTATCCAACAGCGGCTATTTCAGCCGAGTCGAAGTACGCCCCTTATGGAACCAGGCTGACGACCTGCAAGTGCCGATCCAGGTCCAACTTGAACCCAACAAGCAAACTCAATACCAATTGGGAGCGGGCTATGGCACCGACACAGGCGCTCGGGGCACGGTAGGTTTTAACCGCCGCTGGCTAAACTCCCAAGGCCACCGCTTTCACAGTCAGCTCCAGCTTGCCAACGAATACAGCGAATTCACCAACGAGTATGTGATTCCAGGATTCCAACCTCAAACCGACCTGTACAAACTGCAACTCGACCTCAAAAAAGAGGATTCAAGCACTGTCGACTCCGAAACCATACTGCTCGGTGGCAGCCGTCAGCAACAGCTCCAACACTGGAGTCAAACAACCGGACTGTCCTGGGAACATGAACGTTTTGTGTTTGATGCAGAACCCACTCAAACCCGCAACTTAATCCCTTATATTCGCTGGTCACGCATCGCCACCGACAACCCGCTCGATGTCGACCAAGGCTACCGAGCTTCGTTAACGCTACAAGGCGCCGCTGAGAAGCTGTTTTCAGACACCCAGTTCCTCCAAGCATTACTCAGCATCAAGGGGGTATACAGCCTAAGCGATAACTTCCGGTTACTCGCCCGAGGTGACCTCGGAGCAACCGCTATCGATGACTTTAACCAGCTCCCGGCTACCCATCGCTTCTATGCCGGCGGCGACCAGAGCGTACGCGGATACGATTACAAATCTCTCGGCCCACAAGACAGCGAAGGCAATGTGATAGGAGGAACCGGACTGATCGTTATCTCTACCGAAATCGACTACCGGATTAAGCCCGATTGGCGCCTCGCCCTGTTCGTCGACAAAGGCGATGCCGCCAACAGCTTTGAGGAAGGACTCAACACCGGAGTGGGTGCAGGGCTTCGCTGGCAATCACCGTTTGGGCCGATCCGTTTAGATGTGGCCAAAGCGCTCAACCTAGATGGCACACCTTGGCGGATTCATTTTACCCTGGGGCCGGATTTATGACCCCAATGAAGAAAGCACTCTGGTCGATCACCACCAGCCTATTAATGCTGGCCCTGCTGCTAGCGGGAACAATCAGTTGGCTACTCAGCGCCTCGGGAAGCAACTGGTTAATACAGACAACCATCTCTCGGCTACAGCTTCCTCTAACCGTCGCCCCGCTCGAATCAGGTATTGGCTCCTCGTTGAGCATCAACGCGATTCATTATTTTGACCAAAATTTCGATATCAAACTCGACCGTATCCGGCTCGATTGGCGTCCGGCCAAACTGCTTCAAGGACAACTCTGGATCGATCAACTTATTGTTCAGGGGCTAGCGATCGACCTTGCTCAACAACCAGCCGAGTCAGACGCTGACACCCCTGCACTACTGCCGCTGGAGCTGCCTGCGATCCCTCTCACACTTGAGCTAGGACTATTACAACTAGATGGATTCAGCCTGTCTCAGCAACGCTCGCCTTTGCTAGAGCTGATTCAAGCCAAGCTGTCTGCCTCAGCGACCTTGCCTCAAATTGAAATACGTCAATTACAACTCGAGCATACCTTGGCCCAACTACAGCTAGACGGGACGGTTCAACTAGCCCAACAACTCCCTTTGCAGTTGAATCTAGACTGGACGCTGCAGCACCCTGAATACGGCAACCATCAAGGCCAAGCGCAGCTTGAAGGCGACCTGGATCAGCTAGCAATCCAACATCAGCTGCAAGGCCCAGCCAACGCCCAGCTAGCGCTAACCCTCACGCAGCCATTAGAGCAACTTAGCTGGCATGCGACGCTACAACTTGACTCGCTAGACAGCGACTGGATCCTGCCAGAACGTCAAAACGAGCGCTACCAAGGAACGCTGAGTGCACAAGGCGATCTAACCAGCCTGCAGGCCCAAGGAACACTCGAGGGAGCACCGGCAGAATTAGGCGAGACGGCACTGACCTTCAAACTCGAAGCTGACAACCAATCACTTCAACTGGAGCAGATCCGATTACAGCGGCCCCTGTCTGATAGCGATGTAACCATCAGCGGCCGGATCAGCAACTGGCAGCATCGACCCGACTTCGACCTAACCGGTAACTGGAAAAACCTGCGCTATCCGCTTGATGGCGTTGCTGATTTCAGCAGCCCGGTTGGTCGCTACCAGGTCAACGGCAATCTGGATCGATTCAAGCTATCGCTCGATGCTCCGTTACGATCGCCCCACTCCCCAGATCTGCAACTAACGCTAAACGGCACCGCCAGCCAACAGGGATTTGAACAGTTCCAACTGCTCGGTCAACTCCCCCGGGGGCAGCTAGAAATCAGCGGTAAGCTTGGCTGGCAACCTCATCTCAGCTGGGGGCTATTAGTCAACGCAACCGGGGTCGATCCGGCCCTGCTGTATCCAGAATGGCCTGGCCTGATCCACCTAGACGCCAGCACACAGGGGCAATATAAAGAGCATCTAAATGTCGACATCGATATCCAGCAACTCGATGGCGAGCTTAAAGGCGAGCTGTTCGATAGCCACGCTGGCTTGAGTTATTTCGATAACGTGCTGCAACTACACCAACTCGAGCTGCAATCCAACCAACTGACGCTACTTGCCAGTGGCGTGATGGATGACCAGTTACACTTCAACTACCAGCTTGATGCTAGACGCTTAGATACGTTACTACCCGAACTGAGCGGACAACTGCACGCCGAAGGCAGCTTACAAGGCACCCCCTCAGCCCCTGTCGCCATCGCATCAATGACCGCTCATAAACTGCAATATCAAGACAGCAGAGTCGAAAACCTTAGCCTGCAGCTAGATGTCGACCTCTCGGGCCAACAACACTCTCAATTGCAACTCGAGGCAGACCGGCTCAGCCATCAACAACTCAGCTGGGACCACTTGAATGTTACCGCTGACGGCTCGGCCAGCCAGCATCAATTCGAGCTCAAGCTCCAGGGCGGCGACATCAATATGGATCTTACTGCCAGCGGAGCAGCCAACGAGACGCACTGGAAAGGCCAGCTAACCGAACTGGCATTACACGGCGAGGATATCGGTGCTTGGGCGCTGCACAACCCCGTCGCCGCCGAACTATCGTCGACTCATAGCCAACTCTCCGCGCTCTGCCTTAATCAACATAAAGGCGACGCCAAGCTATGCGCCCAGGCTACATGGCAGCCAGCAGGCACCACCTTGGCTGAACTCAATCTACAGGGTTTACCCTTGCCTTTTCTAGCACCCTGGCTACCTCCAGAAACCGAGATCTCGGGGCTGCTATACAGTACCGCCAAGCTGTCGATGGAGCCGAACAGTACACCCACGTTTACCCTCGATGCACGGACCGAAACAGGCTCAATACAATTAATCGAGCAGGCCACATTAACGCTGCAACAATTTCAGCTCAGTGCCAACGGCGACCAACAAGGGGTCGACGGAAAATTGGAACTAACAATCCCTGAAATCAACGCCCACCTATCCAGCTCGCTCCAGATCGCCCAACCCGATCAAATCGGCTCAGGCCAGAGCCCCATCAAAGGGCAGCTAGATCTACAAGTCGAAGAACTGGCAATTATTAGCCAGCTGTTTCCCGAACTAAGCCAGGTCAAGGGCCATATCGACGGCAAGCTCGAACTCTCGGGAGAGCTGCAAAGCCCGCGCATTATCGGCCACCTTGAATTAAACAACGCAGAGATGGAGATTCCTGCGCTCGGAACTCGGCTTGAATCCGTCGAGATAAAGCTCGATAGCCAAGCAGAACACCCCGAAACCATGACATTCCGGGGCCAAGCTCATTCGGGTTCAGGAGCATTACAACTCGATGGCCAGCTTCAACTGTCCAACCAGCAGCTTGATCTGCAACTCTCAGGGCAAAATTTTGAAGCGATCGCGACCGACACGGCAACCATTCAGGTCTCGCCCCAATTAACACTCAGCCTAAGCCCCGAACTCTCCCGCCTCAGCGGCCAAGTTACGATTCCTTGGGCTCGTTTAACCCCCCCCGACCTGAGCAACGCGGTCAGCAGCAGCCGCGATGCAAAGATCCTCCAACAGCAGCGACAAGCCAAAGCCATCGCTTCAACCTTTGAAGCCGACCTGGACTTAATCCTCGGTGACGATGTCCAAGCCAAAGGCTTTGGTTTTGAAGGAAACCTGAAAGGTAAAATCAGACTTCAAGAAGACTCCATACGTGCAACACGCGCTAGCGGCGATATTGAGATCGAATCGGGGATATATGAGATCTACGGCCAGGAACTAAATATTGAGCGAGGTCGATTCGTCTACACAGGAGGGGCTGTCGACAATCCTGGGCTGGATTTAAAAGTACTAAGAGAGATCGATACAGTCAAAGTAGGCGCTACCATCGGTGGCGACCTACGCGAGCCTAAAATCCAACTGCTATCAGAACCAACCATGCCCGACGCCAGCGTACTGTCATACCTACTACTTGGACGGGCTCCGGGTAATACCGAATCAAACGAACAAACCATGATGCTCAGAGCAGCACTGGCTTTGGGCGCTGGCGGTAGCAACAAATTAGCAGAGCGGCTCACCTCTACCCTGCGCTTGGACGAACTTAAGATAGATACCGGCAACGAGGCCGAAGATGCAGCCTTGTATATCGGCAAGTACCTGTCACCGAAAATCTACGTCCGCTACGGAGTTGGGCTGATGGTACCGGACAACAGTCTCTTCCTGCGCTACACCCTGGATGAACAGTGGAAGCTAGAGTCCCAGTCCAGCTCCGAGAAAAGTGGCACCGACGTGTTCTATACACTGGAGCGTTAAGCGGTTTGGCCTGCTATTACGAGCGCCCTTTAAATGCGCAGCCACCCGCCAAGCCGACCTGTTTGAACACCATTGCAGCCGGACAAAACCCGGTAAACGCAGCCTGGATCATATTGACCCCGGCAAAAGCGGTAAGCCACAACCAGTATGGATGGTGCAGTTGTGATAACGCCAAGCTGACCAAAATCACGCACCCTGCAAATACAAAGACCGCTTTATCGACATTCATCATAGACACCATTATTTAGACTAATCTAATTTACAAAAATACAATATAACACTCATTGGCAAAGTTCAAACCCATCCGCTGCCAATTCAGCCCCAATCCTCAAATCTATACATATACTGTAAGTATGAGAGAGACTCTTGATGTACTCTTCCGCCGCCAGCCGGCAGCTAACTTGGCCGAGCCACCCGCTCAGGTTAAACGGGCATTAATTCTATCGGGCGGTGGCGCACGTGCGGCTTATCAAATTGGCGTATTGAAAGCCATCGCCGATATCCTCCCCGCCGATCACCCCAATCCTTTTCCGATCATCTGTGGTACCTCCGCAGGTGCCCTTAACGCGCTGTCATTGGCTTGTCATGCCGGAAACTTCAAAGAAGCCGTATACGATCTGGAAGCACTTTGGAGCAGGATAATCCCCGAGCAGATCTACCGAGCCGATCTATGGTCGCTTCTCAAGGGCGGCGGGCGACTAGCGGCGTCACTATTCAACGAAGGTGTTGGTCGAAAGCGACCGGTAGCGCTGCTGGACAATCGGCCGCTAAAAGAGCTGTTAACCCGAACCATTGCCTTCGACCAGATCGAAACAGCCATCGCCCAGGGCAACCTCGAAGCCGTCTGTGTGACAGCAATGGGCTACAGTAGCGGCCAGTCCGTCAGCTTTTTTCAAGGCGCCGAACAGCTAAAACCCTGGCAGCGTCACCGCCGAATAGGCAGCAACTGTAAACTAGGCATCGAGCATCTGATGGCATCATCAGCTCTGCCTACCATATTCCCAACCGTACCGATCAACCGTGAGTACTTCGGTGATGGCGCCCTGCGTCAGTTAGCACCGATCAGCCCTGCGCTACACCTTGGTGCCGAGCGGGTATTTGTTATCGGCGTAAGTGGTAACCGCAACCCCGAGCACTGGGTCAAAAGACGCCGCGCTCGCCACTCCCCCTCGATGGCACAAATCATGGGGCATCTACTCAATAGTGCTTTTATCGATTCGCTAGAGGGCGATATCGAGCATCTCGACAGGATTAATGCCTTAATACAGCTCATTCCCGAGCATGAGCGCGTAGCCGCAGGTCTGCCAGTCAGGCCCGTTGACAGCCTGGTTATCTCTCCAACAGAAGAGCTCGATAAGATCGCGGGACGGAAAATTCGCTATCTGCCCCGTACCCTTCGCTTTTTTATGAGAGCGGTTGGTGCTACAGCCAAAGGTGGCGGTGCAACGGCGGCCAGTTACCTGCTTTTTGCCCCGCCTTTCTGCAAAGCGCTGATCGAACTAGGGTACAAAGATGCGATGTGGGAACGCGGAGGAATCGAAGATTTTTTTGAGCCAGCCCCTACCCCAGAGCCTATTTCAAATAACAGCCGCCGCAAAACAACCAACGCGTAACCTACCTCCCTTCATCTAAAAACCACCGGCCGTAGCTGCGTATTATTGACAGTCAATCGGCTGCTAACTACCCGCCACTCCACCCTATTGCAGCGTTAAATTTAAGCCTTATTGGTGCATAGCAAAATGAAAGGCATTCATTATAAATGCGTATAATACACATATATTCTTATTTACTTTTCCTCAACAAAAACATATTAGACAAAGGTATAGCCAATAAATATCTTAATATCAATGACTTAATACCATTCCATTTTTATCAACTTTATTCCCCCAAAAACTTCCACTCCAAGTAAACCTGGGGTATATTGAATTACAGTTGGTGCGCAGCAAAACTCCGCAAGCATCGATTTAAAGGTTCCGGAAACTGATCAAAGACGGGACGATAACGTAGCGGCTCAGAAGGCGACTTGCGTCGATCCTGACGAGCAAAAAAACAATAAAATGCCGCTAGGCTTAAGGGAACAATTGCAATGATTATCGAATGTACTTGTAACGATGGCTTTGAAGATCAACTAACAGCTACTACTCAATACTCTCTAAAAGAGTTCGGCAGAAACTCCGTACTGATCGAGAATGATAAAGGCCAAGAGCGCTGGTACGGTCGTCAACGTTTCGAAATCAAACAAGGCTAATCACGCCACGAATAAAAAAAGCCGGAAGTTAATCACTTCCGGCTTTTTAATATCTAAAGCATTCTGTTAAAGACTCGACACCTCGTCTGGCAACGTCAACGTTAATCCCCACTCACTGGCTTTCGTCATCGAATGCTGCTTAAAGTGTGCACGCACAGGGCTGCCCTTAGGCTTTTCCAGGTAGTACAGCAATGTTGCAGCCTGTTGTGGAGTAATTCCTTGCTGCTCGCCCCACTGCTGAACAAACAACGCCAGGGTATCACTGGATTTATCTGGCAACCCCTGTTGTAACGGTACTGCCAGATCTTCACCGTCTATGACGCGCTGACAGAACTGACGATAATTGAATTCGAAATCGGCAAACACATCGAACTTATCCTCAGTACGTAGCCTGAACCAATCGGTGGCACGCCCCGCAAAATAAACTGCAGGATGATTCCAATCACGCTCGCGCGGATGATCAGCATGCAGGCAAGCTTCTTGGTACGCGGATAACGCCGAGGGCAGCCCATAATCCTGCAGATCTTTACGCATCAACGCCAGGAATTCGGCAATGGTTGGCATCCAGACGAACTGCTCTTTACAGCGATCCACTGCCAGCACCAACTCCTGTTCGCTATAACCGCGTAGGCTTAACGCCCATTCACGCTTGGCCACCAACAGCTCATCATCACCTTCAAAGGTACTTTTGAACTTATGGCCATAGATCGTCATAAAGCGAGCGAACAGCATATTTACCAGCTGTTTGGTTGCAACCGGTATCGGGCCTTGCCCCTGTTGCTGCTTCGATTCACCAGTCGGTGTTGTGGATGTCCATGACCGACTTTGTGATCCGTTCCCGCTTACGTTGTCGAGAACCTGTTTGATCTCTTTCACCACTAAACCCCTGTTGAGCGTTGTTTGCCTGTTCTCGATTTTGTTTCTTCTGGGCATCAACCCAGTCCCGGTCAACCCACTTCATAAAGGGCTGCTCCCAAGAGGTCTTACGCTGCTCCTTACCCATATAATACGCTACGAATTGATCAACGCAGGCCAACGCAAACTCATGGGTAACATTTCTCTTGGCCAACATATCCAACGTAGTTTGTTGAGGCTGCCAGTTAGGCGTGATCTCTTTGAGTCGCTGATTATGCCGTTCCTGCTTTTCAAACAATCGCTCTAGGTCATCCTTTGGCTTGGTCCAGCCAGTACTGCCACCAAAACTCGGAGCAGGTCCTCTCACCATCAAGTTCTGACTAGTTTGGCCATAAACCGATTCAGATACCGCCATCGGTGGGTAACGGCTATTTGATACGCTAGGGACGTTATGCGGAGGAGGTAATAAAGCATCAGCAGGTGAAGTAGCTGACTCGATCGGATGCTCGGCAAGCGCTGGCACCGCCTGGTCACCAGGTACAGACTTAGCTTGGAGATCAGGCTCGAGCAATGTAATCCGAATACTACCGTTAGCCTGGAACTCGGCATCGAGCACCCTCTGGCCAACCAGACTGTTGGTTAGTTGAGCCAGTTTCTCTTCGTCAAAAAACGGCGTCAACGCCAGCCATTCTCGCCGACGAAGGATAAATTGCGCCGCCCCTTGGGCATCCAAAGCGCCATGATGGCATCCGTACTGATGATAGATCGTTAGCAACAAGGCCTGCTCTACACCGAATCGGCCAGCTAATGAGGGATAAAAAAGGATCGGTTGTTCGGGAAAGAGACTGCTCATTGACCACGCTGCCTGGACTGTCTAGCGGACGAACCCTAAGCAGGCCCAACCGAAAGAAATCGCTTTTTAACAAAGCAGCGAGAATACCATAAAACGGATCAGCAGACTGGCTGCAACATCCGTTTTATTGAGCGTTGAGCTGAAGCCTTACTCTGCACTTTTGGAGACGAAATCCCCTACCGCTCGCAATACGTCCTTACGGCTAATCTGCCCGACCAGCTTGCCGTCATGCATTACCGGAAAGCGGCGACGATTACCCGAAATAAACTGCTCTGAGAGGGCAATGATATCGGCATCACTAGCCACGGTTTCTACCGTCGCAGTCATGAAATCACCAACACAGCCGCCTTTTTCCTCTTCATGGTATGTATGCTGCAGAATCGCCTTCAAGCAGTCGACTTCGGACAACATACCGATCAGCTCTCCCCGATCGTTAACTACCGGAGCACCGGAGATGTTCGATTCGGAAAAGATACTGATCGCCTTAAACAGGTCTGTTTCGGGCTTAAAAGTGACCAACTGTGAGGTCATGTAATCTTCAACCTTTACACTTTTCAGCATGGTACTGCTCCTCAATGCCCGTACACACGGGCTTGTAAATCTATTAAGTAAAGACCACGGTCTTGTTTCCATGGACCAAAATACGATCCTCCAAATGCCAGCGCAAACCTCGTGCCAGCACGGATTTTTCGGCATCACGCCCCAGCCGCACCATATCGTCAGCATTATCGTTGTGGCTAATGCGAATCACGTCTTGGTCGATGATCGGCCCAGCATCCAGCTCTTCCGTCACATAATGGCATGTGGCACCAATCAGCTTAACCCCACGCTCGAAAGCTTGATGATAAGGCCTAGCACCGGCAAACGAGGGCAGGAAGCTGTGATGGATATTGATCACCCGAGAAGCGAAACGTTGGCACAGCTGCGGCGGCAAAATCTGCATGTATCGAGCTAACACAATGGTATCGATCTGCTTCTGTTCAACCAGCTCTACCACTTGATCAAATGCGGCCTGTTTATCATTTTTATCGACCGGGACGTGATGGTAGGGAATCCCGTGCCACTCCACCATGCTACGTAAGTCGTCATGGTTTGAAATAACACAGGGAACCTCGCAATCAAGCTCCTGGCTATGATAACGATAGAGCAGGTCCGCCAAGCAGTGCGACTGTTTGCTGGCCATCAACAACACCCGCTTGGGCTTGGACGAGTCGTGTAGTTTCCAGCTCATATTGAACGACTGAGCAATAGGACTAAACGCTTCACGCAGCTCTTCAAGAGAAAAAGACAAATTACGCGCACTGATCTCATAACGCATAAAAAACCAACCGGTGCTGGCATCCGAATGCTGATTGGCCTCGGTGATAGAGCCGCCATGGCTGGAGATAAAATTACTGACCATCGCGACGATGCCAACCCGATCAGGGCACGAGATAACCAAGCGATAACGGGGGTCCATACAGTTTTCAGCCTCAACGCCTTTACAGCGTTTTACATGTCAAATTTTCAAGCATTCTAGCAACTTATCGAGTTATTGTTAGCCTCAATCGTCGCAAACGATGCCTAGGCGGTATATTGGCCTCATTCCACATAGATCTGATCGGTTTTCGCCGCACAAATAAAATCATTATCGTGCAGCCCCTTCAGCACATGGCTCCACCAATGCACCTCTACCTCTCCCCAACGGGTAATCAGATCAGGGTGATGACCCTGCTGTTCGGCCATCTCACCCACCCGATTGGTAAACGCCAGTGCTTCAACAAAATTCTTAAACTTAAAGCGTCGCACCAGTCGGGAGATGTCATCACGCTCAACGATCTGCCAATCGGTTAACTCTAACAACCACTGCCTGGCTTGCTGGTCTGACACTCTGTTGGCATCGGCGCGGCAGGCCTGGCATTGCTGTTGGTTTAATTCACTCATAGTCACCTCGCTAAGATCAATCGCATCAGGCTGTTATACTCAGTCAAGACCATCTTCGCAGGGACCTCAACTGTTGATGATAAAAAACGTCCGACAACGCCTGCTGCCTTTAAATGCTCGCAAGCTGGGTATCGATACTCACCAAGAGCTGACTATCTATCTGCACCATGACAGCCATGTCTGTCACTCCGAAGGGTTTTCGGCGTTAACACGGGTACGGGTCGAGACAGATAGCCATACTATCATCGCTACCCTGCATATCGTTCACAGTAAGTTACTGACCCCTCAAGAGATCGGATTTTCTGATTCAGCCTGGCATCGCATGGACCTCTCAGAAGGTGTACAGGTCTGGGTCAGTCACCCCAAGCCGCTTAACTCCTTGTCGTTTCTCAGAGCCAAGGTGTTTGGCCACAAACTCAAGCCCAAACAGATTTACGCCATCGTCGACGACATCGCCGCGGGGCGCTATGCCGATGTGCATCTAGCCGCCTTCATCACAGCATGCGCTGACAGTCAGCTCGATACCGATGAGATCATCGCGCTGACCCGGGCGATGGTCGATACCGGCAGCCAGCTCAACTGGCACACCGATGTGGTTGTCGATAAACACTGCGTCGGGGGCCTACCCGGCAACCGCACATCGCCGATACTGGTTTCGATTCTCGCAGCAATAGGGCTGACTATGCCCAAAACTTCATCACGGGCGATCACCTCACCAGCCGGTACCGCTGACACCATGGAAACGCTCACCGAAGTCAGTCTAACCCTTGAGAAAATGCAGCAAGTGGTGCAGCAACACGGCGGCTGTTTAGCCTGGGGTGGCTCGGTCAAGCTGAGCCCCGCCGATGACCTGCTGATCCGGGTAGAGCGTGCGCTGGACATCGACAGCGAAGGCCAGCTTATCGCCTCGGTGCTGTCTAAAAAGTTGGCAGCCGGTGCAACCCATGTACTGATCGATATTCCCGTCGGGCCAACCGCAAAAGTCCGCGATCAAGCCTCCGCAGACAAACTATCTAAACAGTTTCGGGATGTTGCCTCGGCATTGGGTTTACAGCTACGGATCGTCATCAGCGATGGCAGCCAACCGGTTGGCCGCGGCATCGGCCCGGCACTGGAAGCCAGCGACATCGTGGCTGTACTGCAAAATAACGTCAATGCTCCCCAGGATCTAAAAAAACGCGCCATAATGCTGGCCGGCGAGCTGCTGGAGATGAGCGATCACGTAGCCGCCGGAAAAGGCCGCAAACTCGCTCGCAAGGTATTAGAAAGCGGCCAGGCCTGGGCAAAGTTTGAGGCGATCTGCCAAGCCCAGGGTGGATTAAAAACACCGCCTACCGCCCACTACCGATACAACTTGGTCGCCGAGCAAACGGGACATATTGCCACTATCGACAACCGTTTACTGGCGCAGGTAGCCAAGCTTGCTGGCGCGCCGGCTGACAAGGCCGCCGGCATCGTCATCTATAAGAAACTCAACGATCCGGTCAAAGCGGGGGAGACGTTACTGACCCTGCATGCAGAAAGCCCCGGCGAGCTAGACTATGCGGTCGAATTTCTTAGCAGCCACTCCGAACTCATTACCGTGCTATAACGTGGTCACCAAGCCGATTCAGGAACCTCACGATGGCCTCATCACCGTTACTGTTTAACCTGCATAGCGATGCTGAACTGGCACAGCTGTTAAGCCAGCAACTCAACGCAGAACCGGGGCAGCTCAGCAGCCGTCAGTTTCCCGACAGAGAGACCTATCTGCGTGTCGACAGCGACTGCCGTGGCCGCTCGGTGGTGATTTTTTGCAATATGTTCGACCCCGACCCTAAGATCATGCCGCTGCTATTTCTTGCCGAAACGCTACGCGATCTCGGTGCTGATCGTATCGCACTTGTCAGCCCTTACCTGTGCTACATGCGCCAAGACAAACGCTTTCAACCCGGCGAATGCGTCAACGTGATCCCGTTCAGCAAGTTGATCTCGAACTACTTCGATTATCTCGTCACCCTCGATCCACACCTGCACCGGATCGATAGCCTGGACCAGGTCTACCGCATCCCCAGCTGCGTGGTGCAAGCAGCACCGCTAATCGCCAGTTGGCTGCAACAGTTAGCCGAGCCCTGCGTGCTGATCGGTCCCGACAGTGAAAGCGAGCAGTGGGTGTCTGAGGTGGCTAGGCTTGCCAACGCCCCTTTCGTTATACTGCAAAAAAATCGCCATGGTGACCGTGATGTCGAAGTATCGATTCCGCAGATCGATCGCTGGCAAGGCCACCGGCCGGTGTTGATCGACGATATTATCGCCAGCGGCAAGACCATGCTAAGCACCTTGCAGCACCTTAGTCAGCCCCGCTATCAGGCCCTGGGACGACCGTTATGTATCGGCGTACACGGTATCTTCGCCGACAATGCCTACGCGGAACTGACCGCAGAAGCCGAAGTGATCAGCTGCAACAGCATCCCTCACCCCTCTAATCGAATTGAGATAGGCTCAGCCCTCGCCGCCCCGTTACAGCTCTGGCTGCAGGGATGAATCACGCCCTAACAACGCCTCAACTAGCGGACGCAGAGCTACACTACAGTGCGCATTTTCTCTCCAGTACCGAGGCCGATCGTTACCTGACGGAACTGCAGCACAGCCTGCAATGGCGCCAGGACCAGATCCGTCTGTTTGGTCGCCACGTCGCTCTGCCCCGGTTACAAGCCTGGTACGGAGACCCCGACCTCAACTACCGCTATTCAGGGCTCAGTCTAACCACCCTACCCTGGCCCCCAGCCCTGCTCGCTCTACGCCAACGCATCCAGCAAAGTTGTGATCATCGGTTCAACGCGGTGCTGGCCAATCTCTACCGCAACGGCCACGACAGCATGGGCTGGCACGCCGACGACGAGGTCGAACTCGGGCCAAATCCCTGTATCGCGTCTTTATCATTAGGCCAACCCCGCACCTTTCGACTACGCCGTCGCGACGATCCGACTCAACATCACAGCATCGAATTAGCCCACGGTTCGCTGCTAATCATGGCAGGGACAACCCAGCAGTTCTGGCAGCACGCTCTGCCCAAACGACTGAAATTAACCCAACCACGGATCAACCTGACCTTTCGATGGATACGTTGAAGCGGTACCATAACGGATGACACCCCAGCTAGCGTTTAACACTCTACGGCTTTCCAGGCGACACAGACTTTGACCTCTTCCAACCCCGATATACTCAGCGTTAGCGACCTTAATCAGCAGGCACGCCAACTGCTCGAACAAAGCTTCGCGATCATTCAGGTCGAAGGCGAGATCTCAAATTTTGTCTGCCCCAGTTCAGGCCACTGGTACTTCACCCTCAAGGATGACCGGGCTCAAGTACGCTGCGCGCTATTCCGTAACCGTTCACGTTTTCTCAAATACCGCCCCCAGAACGGCGATCGCGTGCTGCTCAGGGCCAAAGTCAGCCTCTACGAAGGCCGCGGCGAATACCAACTGATCGGCGAGTACCTCGAAGCGGCCGGTAGCGGAGACCTGCAGGCGGCGTACGAAGCGCTGAAACAAAAACTGCAACTCGAAGGCTTATTCGAGCCTGAGCGCAAACGCCCGCTACCTGCGCTGCCGAAACATATCGGGGTGATCACCTCGCCTACCGGGGCTGCGATCCAAGATATCCTCAGTGTACTCAAACGTCGTTTTCCGGCGACCCCGGTGACACTCTACCCTGCAGCTGTACAAGGAAACGAAGCTCCACAACAACTGCTCCAAGCACTCGATCTGGCCCATCGTTCGGCATTATGCGATGTCCTGATTATCGGTCGCGGTGGTGGCTCAGCCGAAGACCTGTGCGCCTTTAACGATGAAGCCTTAGCTCGGGCGATCGCAAACAGCAGCACCCCTATAGTTAGTGCTGTCGGTCACGAAATCGATTTCAGTATCAGCGATTTTGTTGCCGATATTCGTGCGCCAACACCATCGGCGGCGGCCGAGCTGCTCAGCCCCGATAGACAACAGCTGGCCCAACAGCTGGCCCAATACCAGCAACGCTTGGTACAAAGGTTTCAACACCGTTTAGTACAACAGCAACATCAGCTCGACGCGCTACGATCAAGGCTGCGCCACCCCGGTCAACGGCTTCAAGAACAAGCCCAACGACTCGACTCATTAGAGCTACGTCTACGCCATGCCTGCGCCAAACAGCTGCTGCGCCAACGTACCCGGCAGTCCCAACTTGAAGAACGGCTTAACGCGCAACTGCCAAGTAAGCAGATCACCACACTTAAACAGCAGCTGCCGCAACTACAACAACGCTTAACCCAGGCGTTGCAACATCGACTGCAACTGTTGAAACAGCGGCTTGCAGAACAGGCGCACGCACTCAACGCCATCAGCCCGCTAGCCACGCTCGAGCGTGGTTACGCCATCGTCACCACCGCCGATCAGCAACTGTTACAAAACAGCAACCAGCTGCAGCCCGGCGAGATGATCCACACTCGCTTGGCTCACGGCTCATTTCGCAGTCAAGTCACCGATGTTGACGAAACGATCAGCCAACACCAACTCGATCTCCATTCCTGACAAGGTAACCCCGATGCCCTCATTGATCCGTCCGTTAGTCGTTACTTTATTAATCATGGCCAGCTTCAGCGGTCGCTTGATGGCCGACTCAGGTTCCATGCTTCCCGAGGTTGCGGCGGTACCCGGCGGCATTGCACACGTACTGCTACCGATCGACAGCCCGCTGCAACCCGAAGCCTATTTTGGCAAGCATCGACTACTGGTACAGAGCACCCATAACACCCGCTACCAACAACAAGCCCCATGGCTAGCGCTGGTTGGCATACCGCTAAGCACCCAAGCCGGTACGCATCAAGTTAAGATCGGTAACCAAGCGGTTGATTTTACCGTCGCTGATAAGCAGTACCGAGAGCAACGGTTGACGATCAAGAACAAACGCAAGGTTAACCCCAACAAACTCGACATGGAGCGGATCGGCGGCGAGAAGCAACGCATGCTAGCCGCGCTGGCTAGCTGGAGCGAACCTGCACAGACCCTTACCCGCTTCAACAAACCCACTCCAGGCCCGTACAGCAGCCCGTTTGGCCTACGTCGTTTTTTCAACGACCAACCCCGTAAACCCCACAGCGGACTCGATATTGCAGCGCCTATCGGCACCCCTATTCAGGCCCCAGCTTCCGGTGTAGTAATGGACGCCGGCGACTATTTCTTTAACGGCCGTAACCTGATCCTCGACCATGGTCGCGGCCTGATCACGATGTATTCGCATATGGAACGCATAGATGTTGCCATCGGCGACCAAGTGAGTACCGGTCAGCAGCTCGGCACAGTCGGTAGCAGCGGCCGCGTCACCGGTCCTCACCTGCACTGGACCGTCAGCCTTAACAACGCTCGGGTCGATCCGATGCTATTTATGGCGCCGGAAGCACGTTGATCGAGATCGGATCGGAGATCGCATTCTGGGCTCCCTTTATCTCACTTGGCTGGTATAATGCCGCCTTTTTAACAGACAGTAGTGAGAATACAGATGAGCCATATCGACAGTGTCGAACAGAAAGTCAGTTACGGAATTGGACTGCAGATGGGATCCCAGCTGCGTGAAAACAACATCGAAGGTATGGAAGTCGAATTGGTTCTTCAAGGCTTGCGTACCGCGTTTGCTGGTGAGCCTTCAATTGTTCCTAACGAAGACCTGCAGGCTGCGTTCAACACGCTGAACGAAATGCGTCAAGCCGAATCCGAAGCATCAGCCGGTGAAGCCGAAGCCGAAGGCCTAGCCTATCTGGCCGAAAACGCCGAGCGTGATGGCGTTACCGTCACCGAGTCGGGCTTGCACTACGAAGTGATCACCGAAGGCAGCGGCGACAAGCCATCCGCTAGCTCAACCGTTCGCACCCACTACCACGGCACCTTCCTCGACGGTCGTGTATTCGACAGCTCTGTTGAGCGCAACCAGCCTGCAGAATTCCCTGTCGGCGGTGTTATTGCAGGCTGGACCGAAGCACTGCAGATGATGAGCGTGGGTTCCAAATGGCGCTTAGTCATCCCATCAAAGCTGGGCTATGGTGCTCAGGGAGCAGGCGGTTCTATCCCTCCTCACTGCACCCTGGTATTTGAAGTTGAACTGCTAGATATCCTGTAATAACTGGATAGCCTCGCATGCAACTGCACGCAAAGTGCTACGGTAGCGACAGCAACCCGCCACTGGTTATCCTACACGGCCTATTCGGCAGTCTGGATAACTGGGCGGGGCAGTCCAGCGTACTGGCAGAACACTACCAAGTCTGGACGCTGGATCTCCGCAACCATGGCCGTTCGGGGTGGGATAGCGATACCTCCTACTCCGCGATGAGCAACGACCTACTTCAGTTCATCGACAACAAGGGCTTTGAAACGATCAAGCTCCTCGGTCATTCGATGGGTGGCAAGGTGGCGATGCAGTTCGCGCTGGATCATCCGCAACGTATCGATAAACTGATTGTGGTCGATATCGCACCGGTAAAATATCCCGCGCATCATACCGACGTCTTTACAGGGCTAAACTCGGTTGATTTAAGCCGCTTAGACTCTCGTCGCGACGCCGATACTCATTTGCAGCAACATATTGGCGAGATGTCGATACGCCAGTTCCTGCTCAAAAACCTCTATCGCGACGCTGATGTGTTTGCCTGGCGGATGAACCTGGCAGCACTTGAGTCCGGTTACGACCAGATTGCTGCGGCGCCCGAACCGCAGACAGGCAACAGCCACTACCCCGGTCCAACGCTGTTTATTAAAGGCGAACAATCGGATTACATTCAAGCACAATACCGTGAAGCCATAGCTGCACTGTTTCCCAGTGCAGAAGCTCGCGTGATGAATGGAGTCGGTCACTGGCCTCACGCGGAAAAGCCCAAAGCATTCAATGCCTTAGTGACACGATTCTTAGAGAAGTAGTGGGGATCAAACGGTAGCAGTCAGGCGGCTTGGATCAGACCATCTGAATCAGGCCTGGGTATCGACCAGCGTTCCTTGCAGCAGACTGCCGGGATCGACCTGACCGGTGTCGACAAGCTGCTGCTGAATCAGTTGAATCCGCTGATTTAACTCAACCAGCTCCTGAGCAAACTCCGACTGTTGCTGCTGAATACGCACCTGGCGTTGCTGCAACTCATCCTGCTGTTGCTGTAACAGTTCATTGTCGGGGGCTTGTTCTTTTTTCACCTCCTCTTTGGCTTCGTCAGCCGCCAATGCTTGCTCCTGCCCGGTTTGTTCGACCGAGACACTATCCCGACCCTCGTTGAGTGCCTGCTGCTCATTGCGCGCCAACACGGCCTGCGCATCGATCAGCTGTGCCCTCGCCTGCGCAGCAACTCGTAGATCCTGCGATGAGGGGTTAGCCGGTGCCAGCGCGGCCTGCAACACCGTCCGCGCATTTTGAATACTGGTAGCGGGATCGGCTGACCTCGAGGTATCGATATCAACCTCGCCTGCGGTGGCGTAAAGCTGTCCATCCGGGCCTCGGGTATAGCTATAGCTGGGAGCGCCCGCCAAACCACCACCGGCTGCGGCATGCGCCGCTTCATGGTCGCGCACCTCACGGTCGATTTGCGCCAACTGCCGAACCTGTGCCTGAACCTGCTGCTCAGACTGGTTGGGTTGTGCAAACAGCTGACTGGATGGTCCTGCGGCAGAAGCTGACGAAGCAGCTGGTTGGTCTGAACGGGGCTTTTGACTGTTATTATCGACCGCCCGAGCTTGACTCGGCTGAAGCGGATCATTGACCCGATTCACAGTTAGAGCGCTATCAGGGCGCTGAGCATCGCTGGTCGTGATAGATGAGGTTTGCGGTAGAACGGGAGATTTGGACGAATCAAGCTGTCCAGACTGAGAAGAGGTCGCGGTCTGGGATTGCGATAGTGCATTCAGCGATGTGTTGGTGCCAACAATATTCATTCCGAGTCCCTCGGAATAGAGACTACGCAGTCGTGTTAATGATTGATCCCAGTGTTGTACCTAGCGCTTCGTCGGCGGCTGTCACAACCTTAACTTGAGCGGCAGTCTCCAGCTTAGACGTGGTCACTTCATCCAAACTTTGCGCGGCGGACTGAACCGTTTCGCTGCTACCCGTACTTCCCGAAACTTGAGTGCTGTCTTCAGGCTTGCTCGTTCCACCGACAGTGCCGGGAGTCTGACGCGAACCATCGATATTTTGAGCAACGTTACTCAGAACCGCTTGGGGGGACGATGATATGGATGGAATTTGCATGACGAGTACCTCATGGAATCTCTGCAACTGCAAGCAGTATACGCTCTGGATCCAAGGCAGTTCAATTTTTGTTCAGCAGAAACCCCAAGGATCGTTCAAAAGCATGCGCTGCATCATCAATACTGGCCTCAGACAGGTAAGGAATCTCGGCCAGCAACGGCGCTCGGAGCAATGATTTCAACGTATCGAGGTTTTCCTGATAGCCATTCATATCAGGATCAATGCGGTTAGCCACCCAGCCAGCCAAAGGTAAACCATCGGCGACAATGGCCTCGGCGGTCAATAATGCGTGATTAAGGCAGCCTAACCGCATCCCCACCACCAGGATTACCGGCAGTTGCAGCTCCCTTGCCAAACCCGCAAGCGATTCACTGCGATTAAGCGGCACGCGCCAGCCGCCAGCACCCTCAACGACCACCAGGTCGGCAGGCGTCATCAGAGCGCCCCGACAGTAACCGGCCAAACGACTGACGGTAATATTTTTGCCTTCGCGCTGAGCGGCAATATGTGGGGCGATCGGTTCTTGCAACAGCACCGGGTTGACCTGATCGTAGCTGAGCTTGATCGAGCTATGCTTCATCAACAGCAGGGCATCATCATTGCCGGTGCCAGCCTCCGTTTGTTCCGCTCCCGCCGCAATAGGCTTCAAACCAAAACAACGCGCTCCGCTCTGTTTAGCCGCCTGCAGCAACGCTGCTGAAACCAGGGTTTTGCCGGCATCGGTATCGGTACCGGTAATAAAATAACGTTGTGCCACGATGAATCCTTGATCGTCGGTGTTGTATATCTAATCACTTCGAGACCGAGCTAACGGCGCTTGAGGCGATAATAATAGACTTGGTAGGTAGCTGGAATCTTGCCTTGCTCGTCGCGCAGCGCTTCATACGCTTGTCGAAACGCTTTAACCCGGTGCCGGCCCGACAAGCTCGTTTGACGACCAGGGTTAAGGTTGTGCGCGCCCAGTCTTTTCAATTCATCGGTGAGGTGCTTAAGCTGATCAAACCGCAAGATTATGTGCTGCTCTTCAGCCATCTCCAGCTCAAATTCAGAGCCAAAAGCTTGCTCCACATTTAATCTCGGCAAGAATTGATTGACGTGCTGGTAGTCATCGACAGCGGCCCAAGCCTGGCGTAATTCACCGAGCGTATCAGGGCCTAACGTCGCGATCAGCGCACTCGCTCCAGGGCGTAGCACCCGCGCTATCTCAGAGAACAACAACTCGGGTTGGTGGCACCACTGAATCGCCAAACTACTGAACAATCCATCCAGACAACCATCGGCCAGCGGTAACTGCTCGGCATCGGCACAGAGGTAACTGATATTTGGATGCGGACGGGTCGCTCGAGCGTAATCAAGCATCCCTTCTGCAAGGTCCAACGCGACAACCTGGCTACCCGGCAACTGCGCCAGAGGTTGGGAAAAATAGCCAGTCCCCGACCCCAGATCCAACAGCCAGCCGCACCAATCCTCGGGTCGCAATTGCAGCAAGTGGTTGCCCACCTGACGCTGCAATCCCGCCACCGAATCATAGCTAGAGGCTGCGCGACTAAACGAACCCGCCACCAATTGCTTGTCGATAACCTCCTCTACTGTCAGCTTTAGCGCTGCATCAGTCACGGGTTAGCTCCTTGACCCAATCATTAACGATCTGTGTCACCGCTGGCTCGGCACTAATAAAAGGCACATGGCCCGCCTGTTCAATCCACTGTGCATGCTGAGCGAGCAAAGGTTGCGAAGCTACGGCCTGCGGCACTAGGGCGTCATTTTCTGCAAACAGAAACAACCGTGGTACCGACAATCCAGCGAATAAAGGCCGGTAATCTTCGGCTAACAAGGCCAACGATTCAGCCAACCGCAGCGGCTGTTCCGAAGCATCTGCGATCACGGCTTTAAGGGTACGTAACAGACTACGCGCTTGAGGGTCGCCCTGCCCCTGGAGCATCGCAAAACGGTTTAGGGTTTTGATCGGATGCTGCTCTAACGAATACTGAAACGCTTCGAATGTCTCAACCGGCATCGCGTCAGGCCAACCGGGTCGCTGGACAAAGCACGGAGTGGTCGAAATGGTAATCAACCCCTCCACCTGCTCGGGGCAGCGATCGGCGATCTGGGCTGCCACTACACCACCGAGCGACCAACCCAGCCAGAGAGCCGGTTGCGTTAGCATCGGTGCAATGCCGCCGATGATCTGCTCAACCAACGCATCCAGACTGTAGGGCTGATCGATTTCGAAGCGGCTGCGGCCTAAACCTGGCAGATCGACCAGCAGCAGCCGATAATCTTGCTCCAGCGAAGGTAGCCAGCTGTCCCAGATATCACTCGACATGCCCCAACCGTGCAGCAGTACTAAAGGTTGCGCGTCGGGATTACCCCGTTGCTCGATATGAAGACTCATTGAGCATCCTCACCCAGCCCATCAGCGACCACCTCGGCCAGTGCTTGCAGCAGGCGATCGACCTGCTCTGACGTATGCGCGGCGCTCAGTGTCACCCGCAGTCGCGCGCTCCCTTCGGGTACCGTTGGCGGACGAATTGCGGTGACAAAAATGCCGCGCTGCTCTAATGCAGCGCTCATCGCCAGCGCCTGCCCAGAGTCACCGATCAAGATCGGCTGGATCGGCGTTGGCGAATCCATCAACTGCAATCCAAGCTGCTCCGCCCCTTGGCGAAACTGGTTGATCAGCTGCGATAAGTGCTGGCGTAGGTGCTGACCTTGCTGGATTAAACGCAGCGATGCCAAGGTTGCGGCCGCAACCGCCGGTGGCATCGCCGTGGTATAGATATAACTGCGGGCGTGTTGGATCAAGGTTTCGATCAGCGCCTCAGAACGCGCCACAAAGGCTCCGGCAGTGCCGAACCCTTTACCCAGCGTGCCGACCAACACCGGCACCTGATCCAGGCTCAGGCCTAGCTG
>JBALWS010000214.1:0-3935 GCA_036960405.1 Halopseudomonas sp.
GGCGTACATTGCCGACAGTGCGATCGACTCATCAATATTTTCGAATGACTCGCTGATGCGATGTTTGGAGATAAGAGAATTAGGCTGCTTTTCGGCACCCAGAATCACCCGTGCCATCGCCTCGACCGTCTCGATCGGATAGTCGCCGGCAGCCGTTTCGGCCGACAGCATCACCGCGTCGGTGCCGTCCAGCACTGCGTTGGCGACGTCGAACACTTCGGCTCGGGTCGGCATCGGTTGAGTGATCATGGTTTCCATCATCTGGGTGGCGGTGATCACTACCCGATTGAGGGCTCGCGAGCGGTTGATGATGTGTTTTTGGACTCCGATCAGCTCGGCGTCACCGATCTCGACGCCCAGATCTCCGCGTGCCACCATCACCGCATCCGATGCCAGGATAATCGCGTCGAGTATCGCGTCATCGGCGACCGCCTCGGCGCGCTCGATCTTGGAGACCAGTCCGGCCTGGCCGCCTGCTTCCTTCATCAGTCGGCGTGCCAGGTGCATATCGTCGGCATCGCGCGGAAACGAGACCGCTAGGTAGTCGACTCCGATTTTGGCAGCGGTGTGAATATCCTGGCGATCCTTATCGGTCAACGCGGCGGCGGAGAGCCCCCCACCCTGGCGGTTGATGCCCTTGTTGTTGGACAGCGGGCCGCCGATCGTCACCTCGCAGTTGAGCCGATTCGTTTCAACACTCTTAACCTCAAGCACAACGCGACCGTCATCCAACAGCAGGATGTCGCCCGGGGTGCTATCGGTAACAAGGTCTTCGTAGTCAATCCCTACCTGGGTCGCATCGCCTGAGTTTTTATCCAAATCGGCATCCAGGGCGAAGGTCTGGCCTTTTTTCAACTCCACCTTGGTCTCTTTGAAACGGGAGATGCGGATCTTTGGGCCCTGCAGGTCGCCAAGAATAGCGACGAAGCGGCCCTGTTTGTTGGCGTATTCGCGGACCAGGTCGGCCCGCTGCTGATGATCCTCGGCGCTGCCGTGGGAGAAGTTCAGCCGTACCACGTTAACACCGGCTTTAATCAGCGCCTCAATGGCCTCGGGGCTGCTGGTAGCGGGGCCCAGGGTGGCGACGATCTTAGTTCTACGCTTCATGATTCTGTCCTCAAAGAAGGGGCCTCGGCCTGGATCAGCGCGAGGGTGTTGTCTAGCATGCGGTTAGAAAATCCCCACTCGTTGTCGTACCAGGCCATCACCTTAACCAGGCGGCCGTTGACGCGGGTCTGGGTGGCATCAAAGCTTGACGAGGCGGGGTCGTGGTTGAAATCGATCGAGACCAGCGGTTGTTTGTTGCAAGCCAGAATGCCGTTGAGATAGCCATTGGCCGCTTCTTCGATGATGGCGTTGACTTCGTCCACCGTGGTATCGCGCTCGGCTTGAAAGGTCAGATCGACCAGCGATACGTTGATGGTTGGCACCCGTACCGCCATGCCGTCCAGGCGCCCGTTCAGCTCGGGCAGCACCAATCCGACCGCGGCGGCCGCGCCGGTCTTGGTGGGAATCATCGACTGGGTCGCCGAACGCGCCCGGTACAAGTCGCTGTGGTAGACGTCGCTCAGGTTCTGATCATTGGTGTAGGAGTGAATGGTGGTCATCAGACCGTTAACGATTCCCAACGCATCGTTGAGTGGCTTGGCGATCGGTGCCAGGCAGTTAGTGGTGCATGAGGCGTTGGAGATGATCTGGTGCTCGGCGGTCAGTTGATCATGATTGATGCCGTAGACCACGGTGGCGTCAGCACCCGCGGCAGGGGCTGAGATGATCACCTTGCGGGCACCGGCGTCGATATGCGCGGCAGCTTTGTCACGGCTAGTAAACAGGCCGGTACACTCGTACACCACGTCGATGTTGAGATCCCCCCAAGGCAGCTCGGCCGGATTGCGCTTGCTATAGGTATGGATGCGGTCACCGTTGACGATCAGTTCGCCGCCCTCGACCTCCACGATGCCTCCAAAGCGACCGTGAACCGAATCAAACTGAGTCAGGTGGGCATTGATTTTTGCGTCACCTAGATCATTGATCGCGACCACCTGAATTCGATCACGATAGCCAGACTCGTAAAGCGCACGCAACGTGTTACGGCCGATGCGTCCAAAACCATTGATGGCGACACGAATAATAGACATGAAGAACTCCTGCTTAGTCACTAGCGCTGAATATCGAGACTGATATGTTAGATATCACAAGACGGCTTGGCAACAACTACTTTTATATAGGTAGTTAATAGACGCAACATAATAACTACAAGATATTGTAATATATGAAATAAATAATATTACAGGACTTTCAATGAAGTTTTTCTGAAAACTTACCTATTGCAATACATCAATTTAAAACGTATAAATTATCATCACTGACATATCAGACCTTAGACGCTGATAGCGTTGGGGCTCAACATGGCTGCACAAGTCTGCTAACTGCGACCCGTGTAGTTTCCATTTTTTATCTTTCTAAACTGAGATTTCGCTGCCATGAACGAAAAAAAATACAAGGTGTATGTAAGTGACTACGACTATCCAGACTTGGAGATCGAGCGGTCGATTCTAGAGCCGATTGGCGCTCAAGTAATTGGTCTTGAATGCAAAACAGGAGAAGGGTTGGGCGAGCTGGCAAAGGATGCTGATGCGATCCTTCAGCAATACGCCAAGATACCAAGGGACACCATCGCGCAGCTAACCGATTGTAAGGTTATCTGCAGGTATGGCATCGGTGTCGATATTCTCGATGTCGATGCTTGCTACGAGCATGGGATTCAGGTGACCAATGTGCCGGATTACTGCCTTGACGAGGTTGCGGATCACTCGATCGCCTTAGCCCTTTCATTGGCCAGACGTTTACCGGTTTACAACGAATTTACGCAAAACGGTAATTGGCACTGGAACATGGATGGCAATGTTCCCAAGCGCTTCAGAAATAGTGTTTGGGGGCTCGTTGGTTTTGGCCGTATTGCACAAAACATTGCCCGTAAGGCGCAAGTTCTTGGCTTCTCAGTGGTGTCTTACGACCCCCATGTGTCCGAAAGCTACATGTCCACCCATGGCGTTCGTAAGGTGACTTTTGACTCGCTGATCGAGTCAGCAGATATCGTCAACCTGATGTGCCCCCATACTCCCGAAACGGATCGCATCATCGGTGCAGATGAGCTTCGCCGAATGAAAAATACGGCGGTCCTTGTGAATGGAGCCCGGGGAAAGTTGATTGACAACAAGGCGCTTCATACTGCCCTAACGGAAGGCTGGATCGCATCAGCAGGTCTGGATGATCCAGAGGAAGAGCCCGCCAAACTGGACAATTGGGATCCCGCCGACAATCCGTTGTTCGGATTGACCAATTGCATTATCACCCCCCATGTCGCTTACGTTTCAGATGAAGCGTTCAAAGAGTGCCGCCGAATAGCCGCAGAAAATGCGCGAGAAGTTCTACTGGGACGCGCGCCCCTGAACCCTGTAGGCCCTTCCCCCACAACCGAAAAAGCATGAGGAGCGATTTCATGACACATTTTGAGCTCGTCTCTAAGGGCATTGCTGAACACAAAGTTTTTGCCATCGTGCGGGGTGTTTCACCCGAGAACATCATCCCTACAGTCGAAGCCTTGATAGCAGGAGGCATCAAACTTCTGGAGGTCACCTTTGATCGGGACGGACCCATGTCTGACACCTTGTCTTGTGTGGAAACCGTGCGATCTACTTTCGGTGACAAAATTGTGTGTGGTGTCGGCACGGCTACCGATGAGCAACAAGTCAACGCGGCGGCCCGGGCTGGCGCCCAATTTGTGGTCTCGCCGAATGTAAACAGCGATGTGATCCGGCTATCCCGCCAACTTGGAATGGTTTCGATTCCAGGCGCCTTTACCCCGACGGAGGTGGTTCAGGCACGATCCGCAGGCGCCGATTACGTCAAGCTTTTTCCCGGCGGACTGTTGG